>CAXHAT010000465.1:0-1570 GCA_964014485.1 uncultured Deferribacteres bacterium | reverse complement strand
TATTTCTCATACTTCGCCAGCGACTTGCGCACGGCGACCGGGTTGAAGTATCTCACAGTCCGGACTCCGCGCCGTTGTTGGGTTCAGTCGGATATTCGAACGTATCCCACTCGCTTTCCATGATGATGTATCGACAATTCGTGCAACGATGAACGCGCTGCCAGAAAGGACGCGATTCGACAACAGCGGCTTTCTGAGCGCTGCGGCAGTTTGGGCAAATGATCAGTTCATTGTGCGAATGCCACTGCTTGCGGCTGTGGGCGATGCAAGCGACTTCCCAAGCGGTCTTGATCTCGACGCGAT
Organism: uncultured Deferribacteres bacterium; assembly: GCA_964014485.1. Lineage (GTDB taxonomy): Bacteria > Zhuqueibacterota > Zhuqueibacteria > Zhuqueibacterales > Geothermadaptataceae > CAXHAT01. Next base: position 1,267 of record CAXHAT010000465.1, on the reverse strand, counting down.
GCTCACGGAAAATCGTCCAGCGCGAGTCGCCCGGAGCGGCGCTGCCGTCAGGTCGCCAAACGATGTTCAGGAAAAGACGGATACGCCGGTAAAGCACGTCAATGAAGCTGTTGGGCTTTTTGGTGAAACGAGCGCGATTGCGCACGGCCCAGTCGTAAAGCAGACGATGCAGGCCGAAATTCAGAGCGGCGTTTGCGGCGATGAAAAAGACGAACGACAAGAAACTGAGCGGGATGAGCCAGGCGGCGACGCAGAGCAGAACAAGCTGAGGAATGTCGCGCCCAACCCAGCCGAAGCGGTGCCACGGCGCGCGGGCGACGCGGCGCGGATCGGTCGGCGAAACGGTGGCGCGGTGGCTCAAACCGTCCTTTATGGCCGAGCCGAAGCGCATAAGATAGACGGCGATGACGATGGTGATTGCTGGGATGATCATGGTGTGAAATCCTGTTGTTGTGGGCAGTTTTTGAATTCAGGCGCGTTTCACGCCGTTCGTTTCACCAATCAGTTGATTTTCTTTTGAAATTTGGCCCCGACCGCATTGTGAAGCTCGACCTTGTCCCCTTCGATGAAACCTTCGGTTTTAGCGCTGTCGATGGCCCGGCCTTTTGGGTTCTTGAGCTCAATCTCAGTAAGCCCTCTCCATTTTGACAAAATATATTCTTTAACTATGTCGGGCGTAGCTGTGGCAAAGGCATCGACTTTCAATCTAACGGCAATCACCCATCCAATAGCAAAGGCGTTCGCTTTCTTAATCCTGCTGCTGCGCTTTCCTCGCAATTTTTGATAATATTCAGAGCGCGCTTTTTTGCAGAAGCGAAACAGCACTTCGAAGCAATAGGCTGAAATCTCGGCTTTGTGTTCCAGGCCCACAAAATTGAAGAATGGATGACGAAAACGATTTCCAGATACATAAAAACAATCGCACCCAAAAGCTTTCGCGACAACTTCAGCCAGATTTGCAGACCATAAATTTGGGGCGACGTTATTATTGCCTGTGCGCGCTGCGCTCTCTTTGACCTGACTTAGTGAAACATCTTTTTCAGAAAAGCCGTGAGCGTTCATCAATTCGTGCGCTTTTTGTAAAGCTAAAGCGGCTTCGTGCGGCTCGGAATTGTGCCGCGCCAAAGAGAGCAGCCTTTTGATTTTCCCAAGAAGTTTTTCTTTAGAAAGCATATTGTGAAGTCCTAAAATTTTTTGCCGTGCTTGTGCTCGCGGGTGCGGTTGAATTGCATTTTGGCGATAATCGCGCCGCCAAGATCGAAACCGC
>CAXHAT010000464.1:0-1600 GCA_964014485.1 uncultured Deferribacteres bacterium | reverse complement strand
AAACTCCCGAAGAAGTGCTGGAGCTTTGGAACGCGTCGATTCCCGCCGGGCGTTTGGGGCAGGCTTCTGAAGTGGGTCAGGCGGTTGCGTTTTTGGCCAGTCCGGCGGCCTCGTACATAAGCGGTATCAATTTGCCCGTGGATGGCGGCAGAACTGGCTGTTTGTAAAAGAAGGACGATTCTTAAATCGACACATAGCACTTTATCCAAGAGGGTATGTTCATGCAGTTTGATATTTTTCTTTCCATTTGCCAGACGGAAGTCGATGGATTTATCCCCAGCGAGCGCCAAATGTTTGAAAACTTTTTTGACCAGGTGGTGCTGGCGGATGAGTTGGGGTTCAACACGGCATGGCTGGCGGAGTCTCATTTGAGCTGCCAGGTACAGAAGCAGACCCCCGGCGCAGTGATTCCGCACTTCAAAGGTGAAATTGGATTGAACACGGACATCCTTCAACTGGGGCACAAAGTGTTCGCGGCCACGAAAAAGATTCATATCGGTTCGGCGATACGAAACATCCTATGTAATGGCGGCCCCATGGCGCACGCGGAGGAGGTCAAAACGTTCTTGTCGCTTCAACGGTTTGGTGCCGATGGCAAATGGACTGACGATGGGCGAAAATTGCATCTGGGTTTTGCGTCCGGTCGGTTTCCTTTTTCGAACACGCCTTATGGCATTCGCCCGCGCGACAACGTGGAAGAAGCGGCCTGGCCTGCGCTCAAAGGAAAGATCTTTCAGGAAGCGGTGGAGATTTTTCTCCGGTTTTTGAAAGGGGAAGTGTTTTGTTCGAATGACATAAAACCCAAAATTCTCAACCGTGAAGATTTTCGAAGCGATGAAGACTGGGCCAAAGTGCAGGAAGCCAAAGGCACGTCTGAAAATGAAATCCACTTTCCTTCCACGTGGGTGTTTGACCAGGTTGGCGTCATTCCTTTAGAAGCGCCGATGGATAATTTGCAGCTGATCATTGGAGCCCATGACGCTGCGACGCAGATTTTGGCCAATCAAATTTTGCCTTGCTGGGTGTTTAATCTATCCATTACGCCGTCGGCAAAAATCGATGAAACACACGATAGGATGAAACAGCATTTTCACAAAGACGGTGGCCCCTGGCAGCGAGGTTTCATGCCCCGTACGGCCCTGTGTTTCGTGGACGGCACGCCGGGCATCAGCCCTGAAGCTCAAACCGCCAAAGCCAAAACCAAAGCCGTCCGCGCGCTGGAAACTTATTGGAAAGCGATGGAAGGAACCATTGATACCGCCAAAGTCGAAAGTGCCGTGGAAAACGCCGTTTACGGGAACCCCGCCGAAGTGGTGGAAAAAATCAAACAAAGTTTCCATCCCGAAGACCGGCTCATGATGTGGTTTGACTTTAACAATCACAACAACGAAGAAGTCAAAGACATGATGAAAGTCTTTATGGAGCAAGTCGCTCCAAATCTACCATAGATATTTTGATTGAGAAGTCCTGCGCTACCGGGGTACCTGGTGGTGCAGGTTATGGGGTATCGAGTAAGCTGCATTTGCAGGCATTTGTCAAAGCGGATAGAATTGCTCCAAACGCTTTTCAGGACAAATCGCATCCATGCTGTTCAAGTCAC
>CAXHAT010000463.1:0-1602 GCA_964014485.1 uncultured Deferribacteres bacterium | reverse complement strand
CGCGTTTTTGACGAGCAGGGCTGCTACATCATCGCCATGCTTTCGCGCACGGCAAAGGCCAAAGCGTTTCGCAAGGCGCTCTCGGCTTTTATGGTGCGGTTGCGCCAACATCCCGGAGCCGCCGCCAAAGCCTCGGCGGAGCTTAAAAAACTTTTAGCCGCGAAGAAGGCGCAGCGCATCGAGTTCGCCGCGCTGGAGTTGGAGATTATGCAGCGCAAGTATCCGGCGCTCACCAAGCGCGTCACCGAGAGCCTGGCGCACCTTTACGCCACCGGCCACATCTCGCACGAGCGTCTCGGTCTGGCCTTCGGGCTGCCGGTCGGCGTGGTGCGCAAGGTTATCGGTTACTATTCGGAAGCTTTCGGCGCGCCGGTCAGCGTGGAGATTCCGCTGCAAATCCCCGCCCCGCTCTTGCCGGAAACAGTGCATTGAAGGGGCAAGGGCACAAAGGGTCAAAGGATCAAAGTGGCCGAGCGGAGCTTCGCTCCGCCAGTCACACTCTGTGCCTGTGTGCCTTTGCAACTCTGCCCCTTCTCAAGAAAACAAGGAGACCACACAAATGAAACGACCGATCCAACTCACCGAGCCGCAACGTCGCGCGCTTGAATGGTACGCCAAGCCCGTCAGCCAGCGCCCGAAAGTGAACTTTGTCAGCGGCATGATCAAGACGGCGCTGCGCAAAAAGGGGCTGATCACCAGCCCGAACGGCGGCAATATCGTGCTCACCGGAAAAGGACTTTGCGCCCTGCGCGGCGTTGCGCCGGGCAGACAGGCGGGCTTTCTCACGCTCGCACCCCTGCACGATATTGACAAACCGCAATGCGAATTGGAGCGGATGGCCTTGCGCTACGGCGATCTTGCCGCGCCGGAATATGACGGCTATGTGCAGCCTTACGAACTGCACCGCTGGAAATCCGTCGTCACGCTCAACGGCGAGGCGCGCACGGTTTACGGGTTTCATGATTCTGAATTCGAGCCGCCCGCGCGGTGGTATTTAGCTGGAAAAGGCACAAAGGGGCAAAGGATCAAGGGGGCAAAGTAGCCGGGCGGAGATTCGCTCCGCGAGTTTCACTCTGTGCCTTTGGCACTTTGCCCCTTTGACACCTTGCCCCTTCTCAAAAAAAACGGAGTTTTCACCATGCACCGCACCATCATTTTCTTACTCACACTCACGGGATTCATCATGACTCGCCACCAGGCGATTGCCGAAACCATACAGAAACACGGCGGCGCGCAGTTGCTGGCCGATCAGGTCGGGTGCAGCGCCAACACGCTCTACCGCGCCGCCTCGCCGGAGCCCTCCAACGCCGACATTGCCTTTGGCAAGATCGAGCGCTTGGTTGAAGTCACGCACGATTACCGCATTCTCGATTATCTCAATTGGCGTTTTGATTTTTTCAAGTGCGCCTATCCGATCATGCGCGCCAGCGAAATGGATTTGCTGACCGTCATCGAGCGCCTGCAACTGGCGCAGATTCGCACCTCCATGCACGCCCGCGCCTACTACCAGAATCCGAACGCGGAGACCAAAGACCGGCTCGACCTGGCGATTCTCAACCTGTTCGAAATCGCCGAAGGCCTGCGCCTGCAAACGAAAAGCGA
>CAXHAT010000462.1:0-1604 GCA_964014485.1 uncultured Deferribacteres bacterium | reverse complement strand
GATCCGACCTCAGATCCGGCGTTATAGGCTTGATGCAGAATCGAACGCAGACGCTCTGTCTCTTCCGAGATGAGACTCTGAATTATTGATGACGACATCCCCGGCTCCCCGAATTCGACGGTCCCAGCCGCTGATGGCCGCTGAGAAGAATGATGAATGAGAGACAAACTAAAACATGAAAAAGTAAACAAAACAGATAGATCAATCGGCTCTCCATCAAATAAGGGGGCATCCTCTGATCACGTTCTATAATTTGCGGTCTTGCTCAGAGACACAAATTATGGAGTGCCGAGGATGCCTGAGTTTGACGTTACGCTGAATTTGCCGGGGTTCACAATCGCGAAAACGAGCGGCTTCAACCCGATCGTTCATGAGCTCGACTGCCATCTCAAACCACATTGTCCGCATTGCGGCGGTTGCGATTTGCGCAAGAAGGACAAAATACGCCGCAGCGTTTGGCATGAGAGCATTGGTCTGCGTCGGGTGTTGTTGCGGTTTGCGGTATCCAAGTTTCACTGCCTTGGCTGCCAGCGTTATTTCCGCCAACGCCTTGACGGCATCCAACCCTGGCAACGCAGCAGCGAGGCTCTCAAGAAGCAGGTCTACCGCCAGCACAGTCAAGGCATCTCGCGCAAGAGTTTGGGGCGCAGTTTTGACAAGTCCGATGCCACGATCGCGCGCTACTACGATCACATGTACGACCTTGAGAACCGCAAACTCATGTCGCTACAGGTCCCGCGCGTGCTCGGCATTGATGAGCATTTCTTTTCAAGAGGCATGCGCTTTGCGACAACCTTCTGCGATCTCAGGAAGCGACGTGTGTTCGATGTCGTACTAGGCCATTCAAACGCAGCGCTTGGTCCCTATTTATCAGATTTAACAGGCAGAAGTCGCGTCCGCATCATCTGCATGGACCTGTCGGAAAGTTATCGTTCGATTGCCCGAACCTGGTTTCCGCAAGCGCTCATCGTTGCGGATCGGTTTCATGTTGTGCGTCTGGCCTTGCATCGTTTGATGAAAACGTGCCGTTCGATTGATGACGATCTGAAGGGTGGACGGGGGCTCTCACGGCTGCTGCAAAAGCACGCTCACAATCTCACCGACCGACAAGCAAAGCGGCTTTGAGGATTGCCGTAAACTCGGTCGCACATTGGAAAGTTGGCAGGAAGAGATCGGTCGCATGTGGCGCTTCTCGCGCTCGAATGGCATCACCGAGGGCTTTCATCGACAGATGAAGCTGATCCAACGTCAGGCCTTCGGCTTCCGCAACTTCGACAACTACCGCCGCCGCGTCCGAGCCCTATGCGCGTGACGGATGACAAGGCAAGGACAATGCTGATAAAACGCCATCGGACAAAACCGCAGATTTGGACCTTGCCCCCGTTTTCGACGAAGAGCCCGAAGAGCCCGTAATCATTGGTTTCAAAATAGAATTGGCGCGCCCGAAAGGATTCGAACCCCCGACCCCCAGATTCGTAGTCTGGTGCTCTATCCAGCTGAGCTACCGGTGCTTTGGGTTGCGGACGGGCGGCGGAAGCCGGGTCCGGCAAGAGCGCATCTCCTAAACCTTTGCAGGGTGGAAGGCAAGGCGCTCGTTCGAGAAT
>CAXHAT010000461.1:0-1619 GCA_964014485.1 uncultured Deferribacteres bacterium | reverse complement strand
CGGACAGCGGCAAAATGTCCAAGCCATCCAACGAAATCGAAATTAATGGCTTCGACCCCGATGGCGAACCCGTCATCCGAGTGATGAATGATGGTTCATTGCAACTCGTCTTCAATTTCATGCCGCCGTCCTACGCCGAAGACGATGATACGGTGGCCGCGTTTGACGACTTTGACAAGCAGATCGAATCTGAAATCGGCGTGCCGGTGATTTGGGATGATCGCGAAGTGTTTGTCATTCAAAATCCCAAAGATGATACAGTTGATCGCATCCGGAGCTTTCTGGAGAATTATCGGAACCAATCATCATCCGCACAATGAACGCCGCATAACAAACGGATGCACCGGAGCGGGAAAGTGCGTGTGGGCTCGCTTCGCTCGGCAACATCAACTGCCCGCCCGGTGATCCTGAACGTTATCCGGCACGTATCGTTTGGTGATTGGCCCATGTCACATCCCACCAGCCCGGACTATCAGCGTCTCGAAACAGTCACGCAGCTCAATCTCACACCTGAGTTCAAAGCCCAGCACTCGCGATTGGCGGGCCGGAACTTTTCAGTCGCCGAACTCGTTATTGAATTGACCTATCAAGACGGCAACATCACGGACGATTACATCGAGCGTTTCTTGACCGTTGATGAAATACAGGCGCAATGGCAGCACGTCTCTTATCTCAGTGACTTCGTTCAGCATTTTGCGCTTGGTCAAGACTTCGTCGAGCCCGGTCACCTTATCCCATTTGCCGACACAGCGGCGGGGTGCATTTACGTTGCGGTTGGTGGGGCTCACTCAGGCTCTGTGTATCATTCAGACAACGGCGATTTCGGCATCTGCCGTGTGGCGGACAAACTTGACGTGTTCATTGAGTACTTGGCAATTCCCGACCTTTGATCGACAATAGCCGGCTAACAATCAAATGCACCGGAGTTGCGGGCCGGGCATTTTCTGAATTCCAAGTCGCTGGCCGCAACCCGGTGATTTGGGTCGTTATTTGTTTTAAAGATGCGCAGCCTTTTTATGGGTGCGCTGTCTTCAGATTCGGAAAGTTCAGGCGGTCTTTGGCCAGACACACTCTGCGTGGTCAGTTAATCTGTTTCTCGAATTTAAGCCGCTGTCCGGCAGACGCCGGTAAGTGGTGGGATTGATCTCTGTCCGGCGAACGAAGTTTTTCCAGGCTCACTCAGACTGACTCTCAGACGGTCGTCCAGCGGTCGGACCCACAAATAACAAAGCGTTGCACCCGAGCCCTCGTCGGGAACGGGTTTTCCAGTTCCAAGTCCTTCGCTCGGGCCGGGTGAACGCAGCCGTTAGCCAGCAAGACCAGCGTGTGAATGACACTTGACGACACGATCACCGCCTACTCAAGTCAGTGGCCGTACACACAATACGGCGGCGATCGAATGGCGGATTTCATCCCTGACGCCATGGCTCCCTTCAAAAATCTTGGCTCGACTCCCGATTTCACGTGAAGCGAGAGTGTCCAGTTATGTTTCGGCTGGCCGTGGCGTGCCATCCGGCAGCGTCTCCGTTGCGTCCTTCCGTTCTGTCTTCGCGGCGAGTTGTGATCCGAGTTGGCTGGACGCAGGCGATGGCACCGCCACTCAATGCGCGTGAGTTCCA
>CAXHAT010000460.1:0-1655 GCA_964014485.1 uncultured Deferribacteres bacterium | reverse complement strand
AGGTCATAGTCGACCGTTTAATCCTGGGCTCTGATCCGGCCACGCTGCAAACCCGGCTGACCGATTCGGTGGAAACGGCTTTGGATTTGGGCGAAGGGATTTTGTACATCGCCAAAGAGGTCGACAATGAATGGGTGGACGATATCTACAGCGAGCACTATGCCTGCGCCAAATGCGGCATTTCATTCCCTGAACTTGCGCCACGGATGTTTTCGTTCAACTCACCCTACGGTGCCTGCAGCGACTGCGGTGGGCTGGGTAAGACGATGGAATTGGACGAACAGCTTATCGTACCTGACCACAGCTTACCGGTTGATCAGGCCATCGCAGCCTGGAAAGGCTGGGGCAAACGGATGAATATCTATTACTCACGCGTTATGCGCGGTTTTGCCCGTTACTTTAAAGTGGATTTGGAGACGCCGTTTGAAAAGCTGACCAAATCACTCAAGCAGACTTTGATTTACGGCACTGAAAACACAAACGCCAAAGGCAAAGCATCGCGAGTGAAGTTTGAAGGCGTGATCCCCAACCTGGAAAAACGCTTTCACAAAACGGACTCCGACGGAGTCAAAGGGCGCATCATGGCGTTCATGAGCGAAAAGCCATGTGAAAAATGCAATGGCGCTCGCCTGCGCAAAGAAGCTCTTTCCGTTTATGTCGGCGGCACCAATCTTCATGAGCTGGTGTCCATGACCAGAGAAAAATCATACGAATGTCTTTCCACCGTAGAACTAAGCAAGGAAGGAAAGAAAATCGCCGAACCAATTTTCAAAGAAGTGCTCGCCCGCCTGTCTTTTCTAAACGCCGTTGGTTTGGGCTACCTGTCCATGAACCGCAAAAGCGGGACGTTGTCCGGCGGCGAGGCCCAGCGCATCCGGCTGGCCAGCCAGGTTGGCAGCGGTTTGGTCGGTGTATGTTACGTGCTCGATGAGCCCACCATCGGTCTCCACCAAAGAGACAATGACCGGCTGCTGTCCATCCTCCACCGGCTTAGGGATTTGGGGAACACCGTCATCGTCGTCGAACACGATGCGGACACCATCGCGGACGCGGATTTTATCGTGGACATAGGGCCCGGCGCGGGAGCCCACGGCGGCAAAGTCGTGTACGCAGGCGACGTGGAGGGACTCAAAAAAGACCAAATGTCCCTAACGGGTCAATATTTAAGCGGTGCCATGGAGATTTCCGTCCCCGAAGAGCGGCGGGAAGTGGGGAAAAACGCTTTGACGATCAAAAACGCCCGTGAAAACAATTTGAGGAATTTGGATGTCCAAATTCCTTTGGGGGGTTTTGTCTGCGTCACGGGCGTGTCCGGCAGCGGCAAAAGTACGTTGGTCCAAAGTATTTTGTTCAGAGGAACCATGCGGGCCATGCACGGCAGCCGTGAAAACCCCGGCGCGCATGATCGCATTAATGGGCTCACCCACATCGACAAAGTCATTGACATCAATCAAAAACCCATCGGTCGCACCCCCCGCTCCAACCCGGCGACTTACACCAGCGTGTGGGACGAAATTCGCAAACTGTTCGCCAAAACCAAAGAAGCCAAAGTCCGCGGCTACAAAGCAGGCCGGTTCAGTTTCAACGTCAAAGGCGGCCGCTGCGAACCTTGCCAGGGACAGGGAACCAAAAAAATCGAAATGCACTTCCTGCCT
>CAXHAT010000459.1:0-1679 GCA_964014485.1 uncultured Deferribacteres bacterium | reverse complement strand
TTCTCGTTCCAATGCTTTGCCCCCGGCGTCCCGAGGGTAAACCGTTGGAATGCAGTTTCCGGCGCTTTGCGCCGATTCATTCAGGTTCAAAATTGTGTCGATGGAACCGGCGCAAAGCGCCGGAGACTGCATGACCACGCGAAGCATGGTCACGAGAATGTTAGACTTAAAGTTGTAACACTTTGCCTCGCTTTTTTACAGCGGCGCTGCAAGGCAAGCCTTGCATTCCTTTTCCTGATCAATTCGCCAACTCTCGCGGATCGGCAATACAGCCTGTCAATGCCGAAGCGGCGGCGACGGCGGGAGAGGCCAAATAAATTTGCGATGTTGGATGTCCCATCCGTCCTTTGAAATTGCGATTGCCGGTTGAGAGACAAACATCGCCTTCGCCCAGCGTACCGGAATGGCGTCCCATGCAGGGGCCGCAGCCCGGGGTGGTGAGCGTTGCGCCGGATTCCAGAAGCGTGGTAAGCGTACCGTCCGCTGAAGCGCGTTCAAGCTCGAGTCGAGAAGCTGGAGAAAGAATCATCCGAACCGAAACGGGGCGTCCGGCCAACACGTCAGCCGCGGCGCGCATGTCTTCATAACGACCGTTTGTGCATGTGCCCAAAAAGACCGCGTCAATCGGCGTACCGGTCACTTCCGACAAATCGACTACGTCATCGACGGAATTCGGAACGGCGACTTGCGGCTCCAGCGCATCTAAATCAACAGTGTGGGTTTGGCTAAAAACGGCGTTCTCATCGACAAACAGCCATTCGGGAACGTCGAACAATTCAGCAACAACGCCATAGGGCGGGAAGACGCCTGCTTTGGCGCCGAGTTCAATCGCCATTGAGGCGACCGTCTGTCGTTCATTGAGCGCCATCCAGTCCAGACCATGGTATTCAATCGTCGCGTAGGTGGCGCCGCCAATGCCAAGCTCGCGGCATAGTTTTAGGCAGAGGTCTTTGGAATCAACGCCCGGACGAAAGCGGCCATTTACTTGCACCCGAATCGTTTCCGGCACGCGCAGCCATGTTTTGCCCGTGGCCCAGCTCAGCGCAATATCCGTTGAACCCATGCCCGTACCAAACGCGCCAACCGCGCCATAACTCGTTGAATGGGAATCGGAACCGATGACAACGCCGCCGGGTCGAGCAATGCGCTCTTCCACCAAAACTTGATGGCAAATGCCTCGACCGACTTCGAAAAGTCGCACGCCTTGTTCTCGGGCAAAGGCTCGCAGCAAATTATGGTTGTTGGCAACCGCAAGCGTGGTAGCGGGAGCCATATGATCCATCACTATCACGATTTGCTCCGGGTTGAAAACCTTCTCCGCGCCCAACTGCTCGCGCATGATGCGAATGACGCCCGGCGAAAGGGTGTCGTGGCCCATCGACACGTCAGGCTCGACCACAACGAGTTCTCCCGGCGCGACGCCGCGGCCCGCCGCGTGTGATAAAATTTGTTCAGTTAATGTTTGTCCCATTTGTCATCCTTCGTGCATACGGGTAGATTTTAGTATTACACCGTTAAGTCCAACATTCTCGTGACCATGCTTCGCCCCCGGCGTCCCGAGGGTAAACCGTTGGAATGCAGCCCCGGCGCGTGGGGGGCAAGAACTCGAGCGGCCAAATGGTGGGCAGGCACAGCCGCCGGCCGCCCCGCGCCGGAAGGCCCCCCGGAAAGAGCGCGCC
>CAXHAT010000458.1:0-1709 GCA_964014485.1 uncultured Deferribacteres bacterium | reverse complement strand
TTAGTGTCCATCCGTAGCTTGTTCAACTCTATGATAAACAATATTTTACTTACTCTCTAAACGTCAGAAAAAGCTGTAATAATTGCCCTTTAAGCTCTATCTTTAGAGCTGCTAACCAAGTAAAGAACAGAAACTTAAAGGGCGAAAGGTGAAAATTTTTAAAAAGCAGTTAACGTTCGATTTTGACGACGCGAATTGGGATGTTGATCCGGCGCTTTTTGTCATGCACCAAATTTTGGAAAATCGTGAAGATTTGATCCTTTTGTTTCAACCTTGCTTTGCCAACGCCAAAGCGGAAACGGCGTCTGTTGTCGGACGCGACGGCATGACGCTTGAGCAAGTGGTTCGCTGCACGATCTACAAACAGCACAACCGCTTGACCTACGCCGAACTGAGCCGGGCCACAGCCGACTCCAAACTCGGGCGCACTTTCATGAAAATGGGTCTCAGAAAACAATTCTCGCCGCAAACGCTGCAAGAAAACATCTCGAAAGTCACGCTTGAAGCGCTCGCGGCCTTTGACCGGGCGCTGGCGCTTCTGGCTCTTAGGCTGGGCGTTGACTCAGGCAAAAAGGTGCGGCCCGATTCTACGGTCATCAAAACGAACATCCACTATCCGACCAACGCCTCCCTGTTGTGGGACGGCGTGCGCGCTTCCTGTCTTTTGTTGAAGCAAGCCAAGGCCCTGTTCAACGAAATCCGCTTTCGCAGCTATCGTAAAGCCGGGAAGAAACTGTTTTTCAAGATTGTCAACACCAACGGCAAAGGCGCCAAACAGAAACGCAAGCCGCTGTTCAAAAGGCTGCTCAAAACGCATAAGGCTTGTGAAAATCAGGTTGTCGAAGTTGCTGCGCTGCTCAAAAACGCCGTTATGAATGACGAAGCTGAAGAAAAACGCCGTCAAAAAATTTTACGCAAACTCGAAGCGCTTTTACCCAAAATGCAGCAAGTGAGCGATGCTGCCTTCCGGGGCGAAATCGAAGATGAAAAAGTGCCGGTCGCCGACAAACTCTTCTCGATCTTTGAAGATCACACCGACTGCATTTGTAAAGGCGGTCAAAAACCGCTCTTTGGTCACAAAGTCAACTTGACCGTTGGCGACAGTCACTTTGTTTTTGACTGCATGATCGAACGCGGCAATCCTGCCGACGCCGCGCTTTACCCTAAAGCCGTCGACAATCTGGAAGAAAAACTGAGCCTTGTACCGGATTCCATCGCTTCGGACGGCGGTTTTGCCAGCCTGAAAAACAGAGACTATGCACTCGCAAAGGGCGTCAAAAATGTCGTGTTCAACAAAGTCAAGGGCGCGATGCAAAATGCGGCTTCCAGTAAGAAAATGGAGACCATGCTCAAAAAATGGCGCGCCGGCGTAGAAGCCGCGATCTCAAATTTCAAACGCGGGCTCAACGCCGGAACCTGCACATGGAAGGGCTGGCAAGCCTTTCAGAAATTCGTCTTGTGGAACGTCATCGTTTTCAATTTGCGCATTATCGCCCGCTTTGTCATCAAAAACGTGACCTGAGCACGGCGCAAACGCGGCAAGCAAGGGAGACGTACGGTCAATTTTGATTGCCGAAGTGAATAAAACCGCCAAACCGCCTTTGTAAGCGAATAACAAAAACGAGTATAAAAAACGGTTACAATAAAATACATATCAAGCTGTCTGAAAATAACTCAGAAACGCCTTGGGGGCGTTTCCGGATGGACAC
>CAXHAT010000457.1:0-1744 GCA_964014485.1 uncultured Deferribacteres bacterium | reverse complement strand
TGTACGCTCGCGTACAGAGTGGAAGCCTACCGAAGATCACGAGGTGAATTGATACAGGAGGTGATTTGTGAATATACACTCTTTTTTTATGTGGAAGCCTACCGAAGATCACGAGGTGAATTGATACCAAATCACGGTCAGGCCCCTAGGTTGAACCCACAAGTGGAAGCCTACCGAAGATCACGAGGTGAATTGATACTAAAAGACAAGAAGAAGAAATACAATTGCTGCGTGTGGAAGCCTACCGAAGATCACGAGGTGAATTGATACAAAACAGGATTACGCCTTTCCTGGTAGGACCACGGGTGGAAGCCTACCGAAGATCACGAGGTGAATTGATACAATATGAGTGGATACTCAAACCTTGAACTGCTCGTGGAAGCCTACCGAAGATCACGAGGTGAATTGATACACAGTCGCGGCACGCGTGGATTGGTATGTGGATGTGTGGAAGCCTACCGAAGATCACGAGGTGAATTGATACGTGTGTTCGTGCAAGAGGTAGTTGTGAGTGGCGCGTGGAAGCCTACCGAAGATCACGAGGTGAATTGATACTGTCTTCGTGCCAGTAATCATCGATCTTATCTGCAAGTGGAAGCCTACCGAAGATCACGAGGTGAATTGATACTTATTTATCGCTTTTACGAGAGACCTCTTATTTTGTGGAAGCCTACCGAAGATCACGAGGTGAATTGATACTCACTCGGCGATTACGCCGCTACCGGTCTAGCCGGGTGGAAGCCTACCGAAGATCACGAGGTGAATTGATACATATCCATAACCTTACAAAGGGAAACACACAAAAGTGGAAGCCTACCGAAGATCACGAGGTGAATTGATACAGTTTTCCTGAACCGAGCCGCAACTCAGTTCCGGGTGGAAGCCTACCGAAGATCACGAGGTGAATTGATACCACCATTGTTAAAATCATAGATAAACGGATTGACGTGGAAGCCTACCGAAGATCACGAGGTGAATTGATACATCCTATGCTTTTCAACTATTGCAGCACCGCTTTAGTGGAAGCCTACCGAAGATCACGAGGTGAATTGATACTCTCTCGACGAAAAGTCGACAACGAAATACTCAGTGGAAGCCTACCGAAGATCACGAGGTGAATTGATACACTGAGCGCAATACCCTTTGGCATCCCGCAAATTTGTGGAAGCCTACCGAAGATCACGAGGTGAATTGATACAACCTCGCGTTGGCTGTAGGGGGGTAAAATTCTTTGTGGAAGCCTACCGAAGATCACGAGGTGAATTGATACTTACTCCATTCGTCGTACTTTCCACTTCCATAAGTGGAAGCCTACCGAAGATCACGAGGTGAATTGATACGAAGAGGCAAAAAAGAATTATGACCGCAGACTGCGTGGAAGCCTACCGAAGATCACGAGGTGAATTGATACGAGCTCGCGCCCAAGTGCAGAGTTTGCATTTTTTGTGGAAGCCTACCGAAGATCACGAGGTGAATTGATACAATCGGTTCGACAGTATCGGTCGCCATAGTAAGGGTGGAAGCCTACCGAAGATCACGAGGTGAATTGAACCTTTGACGGAAGATGGAAGATGGAAGAAGGGAGACCGGAGGACGTTTTGAACTTGCCGAAGATTCTACGCGCAGCTTGAATTCCGTCTTCCATTTTCCGTTTTTCCTTCCTCCGCTCTGCGGAAGCCTACCGAAGACCACGAGGTGAATTGAACCTTTGACGGAAGATGGAAGATGGAAGAAGGGAGACCGG
>CAXHAT010000456.1:0-1770 GCA_964014485.1 uncultured Deferribacteres bacterium | reverse complement strand
TGAGCATGATCTGTACTGGGCGATAACAAAGATTCCTGCAGAATGACAAAACGGGGCCTTTAGACGGCTCGAAAATGCAGTTCACAAAAAAATGTCAGGTAGAGAGTCTTCGAAAACAACAGAATCGCAAAGCAAGCTTTGCACTCCCTTAAAAAGCGGAGAATTTTAAAATGAGACCTTTCAATCTTCGGCTTTTATTCCTAATCGTTGCACTTGCATCCGGTTTTGCAACCGCCTACACCGAAACGCCGGATCGTTTCAAGCAGGTCGATGCGCTATTCGCGGAGTGGGACAAAACCAGTTCCCCAGGCTGCGCGTTGGCAATTGTGCAAGACGGCCAAGTCGTCTATAAACGCGGCTACGGCATGGCGGATTTGGAGCATGGCGTCATCATTTCTCCGGAAAGCGTTTTTTATATCGGCTCGGTTTCCAAACAATTCGTCACCATGGCGATTTTACTGCTGCAAGAGCAAGGCAAGCTCTCCGTCGACGACGATATTCGCAAATTCTTGCCGGACTTCCCCGAGTACGACCGCCCGATCACCATTCGCCATCTCGTGCATCACACCAGCGGCATTCGCGACTACCTGACGCTCTGGTCGCTCACCGGCAAAAGTTATCTCGACAACATGGACGAAGCGCCGGTTTACGACATGATTCGCCGCCAAAAAGAACTCAACTTCTCGCCGGGCGAACAACACTTGTACAGCAATTCCTGCTATTTTCTCATGTCCATGATTGTGCAGAAAGCTTCCGGGCAAAGCCTGCGCGAATACGCCGAGCAGCACATTTTCGAACCGCTTGGCATGAACGACACGCATTTTCACGATGACAATCGCCGCCTGATTCCCAACCGCGCCATGCCGTACATGTCGTGGGAAGGCGGCTTCGGCAGCATGACCATGCGCTTCGACCTTGTGGGTTCCGGCGGGCTTTATTCAACCGTCGAAGATCTGTTTCTTTGGGATCAGAATTTTTACCAAAACAAATTGGGCAAGGGCTTGCCATCGCTGATTGAAGCGATGCACCAGAACGGGCGTTTGAACAGCGGCAAAAAAATCGATTACGCGTTTGCTCTCGTCAACGGCGAATATCGCGGCCTGCGTGTTGTGCAGCACGGCGGCGCGCTTGGCGGCTATCGCGCGCAGTTGATGCGTTTTCCAGACGAAAAGTTCTCCGTCATTATCTTGAGCAATCTGGCTTCTTTCAATCCGACGCGATTGAGCTACAAAACGGCGGAAATCTTTCTGGGCGACAAAATGCAGCCCGCAGAAAAAACGGTTTCCGCGCAGTCAACGCAACCCGATTCTGAACCAAAAACCTCGGCGCCAACGAGCCGAAATCTCAAAAGACTCGCCGGGATGTATTTCTCTGAGGAATTGCAGGTTTCGTATCAAATTGAATTGCAGGATGGCAAGCTCAAGGTCAAAGTTCCGAACATGCCGACGGGAGAGCTGAGAGCCGAAAGCAATGATGAATTTTCTTTCGGCGGAGTCAAACTCGCTTTTCAGAAGAAAGGCAAAGCCGTCTCCGGATTTCTTTTGGACGCCGGGCGGGTGAAAAATTTGCGTTTTGTGAAGTCGAAATGAAGCAAAAACGCAAAGAATGGCTGACGCTCGCCGTTCCTTTTTTCCCGGAGAGCTCCGAAGCGATTTCAGCATTACTTTTTCGTCTCGGTGCGCTCGGCTGTGAAGAACGAGAAGGCGTTTTTGTCGCTTATTTTGAGGCTGTCTCTTATACACATCTGACGCTGCCGACGAGCTTCTTGGT
>CAXHAT010000455.1:0-1782 GCA_964014485.1 uncultured Deferribacteres bacterium | reverse complement strand
CAAAGAAAACTTCAAGACAAAATGATGGCAGTCAAAATCATGGTTTTAAAGAAGTTCATTACTTTACCTTAAAACTACACATGAAAAATCGCTGAGTGTTCGGGACAAAGGACGCTGAGAAGTGCAGAGAAAATTGAATTGTGAGTTCATTTTGGGCAATTCGTAAAGCCGAAAACTCATGAATAGAATCTCAAACATTCGGCTCAAAGAACTCCGCGAAACTCTCCGACCTTTGCGTCTCCGCGTTAAGCCACAAGGTTGAATGACCGCACGTGATTGGTTCCGGCTTGCCAGGATTGGGAAGGTTATCTATACTCGAATTTGAGTTCATGAGTCGTGTAAACGATCCGACGGTTGTCTTGCAAAAAAGCGCGCCGTCACGCTTAAGTTCAGGAGTTCTGGCATAAGGGCGTCCGCCGGTCTCGAAATAAAGAAAGCGAATCCCGCAGACAAAATAAGAAAACGACCCCAAATCACCTGGTTTAAAAAAGGTGGATTTTGACGGGATTAACAAGATCAACTGGATTATCCTCTTTATTTCTGATCCAGTCAATCTTGTAAATCCGGTCAAAAAAATAGCGCCCCATTGAACTCAATATGGAATTTCATTTATTTGGGTTGGAAGCGCCTTTCAAAAACCCGCTGGCAAAAAATTGATTTTGTTCGTCAATGAAAAGGCAGGAGGTTTTTTCAGGCAAGAATTTTTCAGCTTTTTGAACTCCCGCGATAAATAGAAACGTCGCGAGAACGTCAGCTTTTTCAGCGGATTCGGCGATGACGGTGGCGCTTTGGCAGGACTTGGCCGGGCGGCCGGTTCGGGGGTCGAGAATGTGATGGAGACGCTGGCCGTTGATTTCAACAAAGCGCTCATAATCACCGCTGGTGGCGACCGCGCCGTTACTGAAATTAAAATCGGCGACCAATTCGTTTTCGTTACGAGGATGCTTTACGCCAATACGCCAGTCATTTTGCGCGTCTTTTTTGCCGGAAACGTAGATGTCGCCGCCGGCGTTGAGCAGAAAATGTATCACGCCATTGTCTTTCAAAACCCGCGCGCCGCGATCGATGGCATAGCCTTTGGCGATGCCGCCAAGATCGATTTTCATGCCTTTCCTGGCCAAGAATGCGGTCGTGTCTTTTTCCGACAAAATGATTTTGCGATAGTCCACCAATCGCAGCGCTTGCTCAAGCTGCCGGTTCTCAGGCACGGAAAATTCAGCGTCGCTGTTAAATCCCCAAAGCTCGCTCACCGGCCCAATTGAAACGTCGAAAACGCCGTCGAATTGTTTTGAGTACGATTTTGCCCGTTGCAGAATTTGCAATGTTTCCAATGAAACGCGGACTGGACGTATGCCGGAAGCCTGATTGATTCGGGCGATTTCACTGTCGTTTTTGTGGCAGCTCAAAAGGTTTTCGACACGCTCCATTTCAGAAAAAGCGAGGAAGAGCGCATTCTTGCACGCGCTCACCTGATCGTGCCGAACCGTGGCTTCGACGACCGTGCCCATGAGGTGTTTTGTCACGGAAATTTCGAACATCGGCGTTTCGTTTTGGGAGTAGATCAGGTTTGAGAAAATAAGGAGATGTATAAAGGTGAGAGTAGATTTTTTCATATTTGCCTCGAATTTTAACGCAAAGACGCTGAGTTAAGAGAGCTTCGCAGAGTTTCTCAATCATCAGTTTAGCCTGGATTATTCACAAATATCGTCCCACACACACCACGTCATTCCCGCGCAGGCGCATAGGCGTCAACCTAGTTTTGAAAGAAGTTGGACTTTGATG
>CAXHAT010000454.1:0-1784 GCA_964014485.1 uncultured Deferribacteres bacterium | reverse complement strand
GGCGTCGGCGTTATGTTTCTCAGTTTGGCGATTCGTGCGCAGAGGTGGCGATACTTCCTCCAGCCAATTCAGGAAGTCCCATTTAACAAGCTCTATTCGGCCATGATGATCGGTTACATGGCCAACAACGTTCTGCCGCTGCGCCTGGGCGAATTTATGCGGGCTTTTGCGATTGGAAAATCCGCCAGCATTTCGCGCACCGCCGCATTTGCCACCATTCTGGTCGAGCGTATCATCGACGTCGTCTCCCTGCTCGTAATTCTCGGATTCACGGTATTCTTTCAAGAATTCCCGCCAATGATCAAAAACTGGGGTTTGATCATCTTCATAATTGCGATGAGCGTCATTGTTTTTATGATCTTCTTGCTGGGCAGAACGCGCCAGACGCTGCGGTTTGTCGGGATGCTGATCGCGCCCTTTCCGCTGCGCATCAAAAAGCAGGTCAATAAACTGCTCAAATCTTTTCTCAGCGGCTTTGAAGCCTTGCGGCACACGCACAATTACTTCACAATTTTGTTTCAAAGCCTGGCGCTTTGGGTGCTTTACGCCGGAATCATCTACGTCACGTTCTTCGCATTCGGTCTGGAATTGCCGGAAGGTTCCCTTGTTATAGCAAGTCTCGTCATTTTGGTCATGATCAGCATCGGCATCATGATCCCCTCGTCGCCGGGATTCGTCGGTACCTACCACTACATGTGTACGCTCGGTCTGAGCTTGTTCGGCGTAGGGGATAATGCCGCGGCGAGCTTCGCCGTCGTTTTGCACATCAGCAATTACATTCCAATGACGTTAGTGGGACTCTATTATTTTTGGAAAAGCAATCTCCATTTCAAAGAAGCGCTTGCTGAAAAAGAGAAAATTGAACCATGAGTCTCGAACGACTAACTGAGCACATCAAGCGTTCGGAAAAGATTCTCATTTTTACCGGCGCCGGCGTTTCGACCAATAGCGGCATTCCTGATTATCGCGGGCCGCAGGGCGTTTGGAAAACGCGCGAGCCGGTTTATTACCACGATTTTATGACTTCCGAAGCGGCGCGGGTGGAATATTGGGATCAAAAGCTCGAAGGCTGGGAAGGCTTTCGCGACGCTGAGCCTAATGACGTTCACAAAACGGTCGCGCGGCTAAATCACGCCGGAAAAGTGCTGAAGGTCGTCACGCAAAACATCGACGGGCTGCACAGAAAAGCGGGCGTGCCGGATGAGAAAATCATCGAATTGCACGGCTCCAATCTTTCGGTTGAATGCCAGACCTGCCATGACATGAGCGATCCGGAGCCGCATTTCGCAGAATTCAAAAAAACGCAAAAAGCCCCGCTGTGCGCCTGCGGCGGCTATCTCAAACCGGCGACCATCAGCTTTGGCCAAAACCTGCGCGAATCGGATTTGCAAGGCGCGGTTGACGCGGCGCAGAATTGCGACCTTGTCATTGCGCTTGGTTCAACGCTTTCGGTGCATCCCGCAGCTTCGATCACACTTCTCGCCGCCGAACGGGGCGCGCCCTACGTCATCATCAATCGCGGCGTGACCGACCACGACACACTCCCGAATTTGAACCTGCGTCTGGAAGGCGACGTCTCGGCGTTCTTCCCGCCCGCCGTTGAACATGCTCTGGCGGTTTAGAGCGTATTTGGAAAGTCCCTGTCTTGTCATTCCGTAGGAATCTTTTTGAGTCGCCAGGCATGAACGTTCCGACAGTTGTTGCGGAAAAGTCTAAAAAAATGCTTACAGCCGACATTCCGCACACAAAATTGGAGATGGAAATAATTTCTTTCTCTCATTAGC
>CAXHAT010000453.1:0-1793 GCA_964014485.1 uncultured Deferribacteres bacterium | reverse complement strand
TGCGGTGCGCTCAAAAAAACGCCGCTGTTCCCGCCTTCGGGCACGCGAAAATCGAGCTCAAGCTTAAAATTTTCGTATTCTTTTTCCGTTGAAAGCCAGCCGCCGCCTCCGCCGTTCGTGAAAAGCACGCCTTTTTCCGCTTGCCACGAATTGGGTTTGCCGCCGATTTGCCGCCAGCCGTTCAAATCCTTGCCATTGAACAGCGCCGCCTGCACCGGCTCCGTTTTTTTCGGGATTTCACGGATAAAAATATTGCGAAACCAGAGCGGCGTTTGATGCGCTTGCAGTTCAATCTGGCCAGTTGGGTAAATCGGCTTGTCGCGCTCCCAGTAATTTTCCAAAGGCACGTTTTCGGCGACCAGGACGTCGTTCAAATAGACCGTCACCAGTTCGTTGATCATCAAAATACGGAATTTGTTCCACTCGCCGACCGGCTTGTCGGCCACCGCCAACGGCAGCCTGGGGTACTTTTGATTGTTGTACAATCCGCCGGAACCGACGTGCGCATCAATGCGTCCAGTGTCCCAAATTTGAACCTGGGGCGAGCCGCGCAAGTATACGCCGCTGTCGCCTTCCCGGCCGATTTTCCAGTCCATCAGCAGCTCAAAATCGCCGAAATCTTTTTCCGTACAAAGATTGTAAAACTTCGTGCCGTCAAATTCGAGCACGCCGTCGTTGACGCGCCAGTGTGCGCGCATAATCGAATCGGCAATCGCTTGTTTTTGCGCCAATTCTTCGGCGGACATGGCGGCGCGTTTCGGCGGACTTTCAACCAAGCCTTTCCAGCCGCTCAAATCTTCGCCATTGAACAGCGCGGTAAATCCCGGCGGCGGGACGTTGTGGCGTTCGTTGTGTGCAAATTGCTTCTCGATTTGCGCGATAACTTCCGGTGAAACTTGCGCCGCGATCAAACCTTGCACGATTTGCCGCCCGCTCAAACCGTCTTGCGGCGGCGATTGGTGCATCGCGATGCGGAACGCCGAGGCGGCGGCCTCAAAACTTAAATCTTCATCGCCCAAAAACGGAGAAAGCACAGCCAGCGCCTGGGAGGATTTGACGCTCCCGAGAGCGCCCAGAATTTGTTTCTTTTCATCGACGCGGACGGCGGAGCCCAACGCGCGTTCAAGCCAGCGAACTTTCATATAATCCGTTAAATCACTCTGCCCGATGATGCGCACCATGCCGCGAATCGCCAGGACGTGATGGTTGAGCGGTTCGCTTTTTTCCGCGACGGTCAGAAGATGCGGCAAAGCTTCGGCGTCCGGCCAATCGGCGAGCGCGCGGACGGCGGCGTCTTTCATCTCCGAACTGTCAGCCATTTGAGCGGTCACAATTTCCAGCGCGGCCGGGCCGCCAAGCTTACCTAGCAAGGGCAAAAGTTTTTGCTGATCTTCGCTCGAAGCTTTTTGGTAAGCGGAAATAACTTCAGGCGTCAAAGTATGATTGTTTTCGCGGTTTATGACGACGACGGCGCGTTGCAAAGCCGCACTTTCCTGGGCGTTCTCCGTTTGCAAAAACATTTTCGCCAACCTTGCAAAGTCTCCTGCACTCGCGGTGTTTTCCAGCGTTTTCAGAGCCGCGATTCTTACCTCGGCGTTCTTGGACGCCGCGGTCTTGAAAATAATTTTGGCGGCATTTCGAGCTCTTTTTTCCGAGAGCAGTTCCAGCATTCCAACGGCGGCTTCCGGCGTAGCCTTGGCGAGTTTTTGAGCAATCAAATTGGTTTCTTTTTCGGAAAGCGGCAAGCTGGCGAGAGACGTTTTTAAACCGATGATTTCCTGGGCATTCCGGGA
>CAXHAT010000452.1:0-1798 GCA_964014485.1 uncultured Deferribacteres bacterium | reverse complement strand
CGAAGAGATAGTTCTTTCTCCCGATTGCTGGGATTTTCACAAGTCTCTCAGCAACGTTATTGTCAAACGACAAGTAACCTTCTTCCGTGTAGCGAACCAACGCGTCCCACTGATTGAGCGTGTAGGTGAACGCTGCGCGGATCGGGCTCTTTGGCAGGATCTTCTCCGATTCGCCCTCCGTATCAAGCCAAGCTTTGAATTCTTTCAGGATCGGCAAGGCATGCGCTTGACGACCTCGCGCAACCGCAGCAAAGTCACGCTGGCCCTGCAAGTTTTCAAACGGGTACGCTTTGCGCAGTTCCTTTTCGATTTGCGACAGGCGCGCAATGTAGCCCAATGCCGTGTTCGCTCGAACCGGATCGTTGTCAATCGCGCGATGCCAATAACGACGCGCATGAATTCCACACGCGACTTCCACAACATCCTCGCCCGCGTAGATGCAGTCGTAACCTGTGTAAGCATCTGCTTGTAAGTAGCCTTGGTAACCGGCCAAAAACTTTTGAGGTCCATCGCGTTCGCGAGTCAGCGTGAAGTCGTACACCGCATAAGGATGAAGCCAGTCGCCGAGGTATGGCCAGAACTTGCACGTCTTCGTGATTCCCCGGCCTGGCTGTAACATCTTGATCGAAGTGTCGTCTGTATGAATCACTTTCGATTGCAGCACGAGATGCTTCATGCGCATCACCAATGCGGTGGCCAGTGTTGAAAGTTGCGCTTGCCAACCGCACAGCGTGCTGCGGCGGATTTGTTTGCCGAGCCGAGAGTGAATATCTTCCTGGCGATACATGGGTGTGTGGTCGCCGAATTTGCTGAGCACCGTGTGCGCACAGAGCCCCGCTCCCGGTAAGCCCTTTTCAATCGGCTGTGGCGGCTTGTCCGCGATCGCCACGTGTTCTTCGCAAGTCTGGCAAGCGTACTTCACACGATGATGTTCGATGGCCTTCAGCCGAGCAGGGATCAGCTCCAGTTGTTCGCTAACCTCCGCACCGATCTCGACACGCTGCTCGCCACAACAAGGACACGCGCGTTCCCTTTCACTCAGCTCATGGCGAATGATTTCACGTTCGAGATGCTCCGGCAACTTCCCCACACGTCCCGGAGATTTCCGACGAGGCTTTTTGTTTCCTGTAGTCGAGTCACCATCGTCCAAAAGCTCTTCGCTGTCTTGCTGAGCCAACTGCTCGGCTATCTCCCGGAGCTCTTCGAGAGAAAACAACAGCAGCTGATCGGGATCGATTCGTTCTTGGCGAGAACCACGAATCTGCTGAAGAAGGATCTTGATCTGATGTTCTAGCGTCGAAAGCTCGCGGTCCTTGGCTTCCAACGTTTGGGTGAACTGATGCGTCACGGCCTCGTGTTGCGCTTGGGTTTGAGCGAGCCTTGCCGATGTTTGCATGAGCTCATCTTGCGATTGAGCGAGTGCCCTCCTAAGTCGCTCGTTTTCTTTTTGCAGGTCCGTTGCGTTCATGCCGAGTTGTACGTGCAAAGCAGTTTCAACGTTTTGCTTTGAGCACGCTAAAAAGAAAAACGCTTGAGGGCAAGACGACCTCAAGCGTTTTTGTTGTCGCAGTGTTCTGCTGCCGAAGTGAAGATCAACTTGCCAACGAAAAACGTTTTCTACGTTTCGCCGAATGAAGGTCGACGCCACGCAACAACATCGTGAGTTCTTCGCTACGGATCTCGGCAGACTTTTGATCTTCCGCAATCGTTGGCATTTGAAACGTGCCTTGTTCGAGTCGCGTATACCAGATTGCCAAGCCGTCACCATCCCACTCGAGAATCTTCAGCTTGTCGCGGC
>CAXHAT010000451.1:0-1808 GCA_964014485.1 uncultured Deferribacteres bacterium | reverse complement strand
GCTGAAACGTCTCCATTTCGCTGGTAATCCTGCCATATTTCTGCGGGTTGTATTTCCAAATGTGGTGGTGCGCATCGATTTTCATCGATTCTTCCTCCGGTTGGCGACGGTTGCCCAATTCTACTTGCGGATACTGAAAAATGGAGGCGCGGGCGGTGAAGCGTATCCGACGCGGAGCAGTTTAGCTTAAAAAAAACATGTTCGCAAGTTTTTCTATTTCGTTGCCTGGATTAGCCGTGTTGGCGAATGGTGTGCTCTGTAACATTCGGTTTTGATGGATTGCTTTCAATGGTTATTTCGCCAAATTACCTGGCCATTTCGCCGTTTTATCCGATTTCTTCAAGTCGATTTATGAATGAGCTTTTGCTCGGCGGAAATTTTTAAATCATTGAAATTTCTAAAGTTGTGTTGTTGGAGTAGTCAATGAAAACATTTATGGTACGGCTCTTGAGTCATGCCAACGTGAGTTTTTTGATGAACAAACCATAACGTAGTAAAGAGACATGTCCTCAGACGCTCTTAATATTGCAAGCGCGGTTTTTATATTGGTTTGTGCGGGATATGTCGCCGGGCGGTTCCATTTGGCCAGAAAGCTTGAGAGCGTACAGCAAAAATACGAAAAGGTGTTCTGTTTGTGCGTTTATCTTACAGACCGGTTGTCCAAATTTGACGAAAATCGAGACGAACATAAAAACCACGGCAAGAACAGACTGACCGCCCCGGATTTTCTATTTTTCGCAGAGCAGGATGCACGCAAAAATTCGAAGCTGAAGGAAGAATTTGATGAACATCATATTCGCATCGTTTCGGAAGGCGAGACGAGCGGAGTTACGGAGCAAGTTTCATGAAATTAGCAATCAACAAGTCCAAAACGTTGGTCTTGGCTTTTTTGATATGTTCGGCGAGCGCAAGCATGGCGCGGCAAGCGGAAGAAGAAAAAAAATATGGCTGGACGAAAAGCATAGTTGCCGGCCTGAACGTAACGCAGGTGAGTTTTGACAATTGGGTGCAAGGCGGCGATGACGCTTTTGCGTGGCAATTGAATGTAAACAGCAAGTTTGTCAACGATCAGGAAAAAACAAACTGGGCGACTTCCGGAAAGCTGACCTACGGAAGGACAAAAGTCGGAGATCAAGGGTCTAGAAAATCGGTTGACGAAATAAAGATCGAAACCGTTTTTACTTACAAACTTGGCGATCTGGTGAATCCATTCGTTGCAGCAACGGGGCTCACGCAATTCGCGGACGGCTTTCAATACGATACCGACCCGCCCCAGCAAACTTCCGCCTTTTTCGATCCGGCGTTTTTTACCCAAAGCGTTGGATTTGGATATAAGGCCTCGGAGAGCTTCTCCAGCAGGGTCGGCTTTGCGCTGAAAGAGACGATCACGCGCGATTTCCCGCAACCGTATGCGGATGATCCAGCGACGCAGAAGATTGAAAAGACAAAAGTTGAAGCCGGGCTTGAATCGAGTACGGAGCTGTCGCAGAAGTTGAGCAAAAACATTCTTCTGAATTCCAAGCTTGAGCTATTCTCAAATTTAGAAGCATTTGACGAAACGGACGTGAATTGGGACAACACATTTTCCGCCAAAGTCTCAAAATATATCGACGTCAATTTCAACGTTCGCGTTTTATATGATAAAGACATCGATACGCGCCGGCAGATTAAGCAGGCGTTGGCCATCGGGTTGACCTACACGTTTCTCTAATCACTGATGTTACGCCGTAGAAACTCTCGTTAAAGTCATTCTCGCGCAGGCGGGAATCCAGGGGCTGTGCGCGATTGACTGGATTCCCGCCTGCGCG
>CAXHAT010000450.1:0-1824 GCA_964014485.1 uncultured Deferribacteres bacterium | reverse complement strand
GCGGCATCCTGGCGATTGGCGAAAATTTGAAAATTTCGGGAGTCGTTGTGGGAACGGTCGTTTGCGTTAACGGCGATATTCTTTTAGCTGAAACGAGCCTGATTTCCGGCAATGTGATTTCCATAAACGGCCGCATTGAACGTGAGGAAACAGCGCGGGTTGACGGCCAAATGACCCAGACCGCCGTCGCGAATTTCAAAACTTTGGGCAAATCGAATTCCATGCCGCCGGTTTCCGAAGCAAACCCGTCAGCAATCCGAATACGCGGCTTGCCTTTCGCAAACGAAGCCTGGAAATTTTCGGACAAACATTCGGTCTTCCGCTACAACCGCGTCGAGGGCGCTTTTCTTGGCGCGCAACTTTTACCAAATTATGACAAGCTTCTTCGCAAGTTTAATTTCTCACCGCACGGGTTCTCAGGGTACGGCTTAAAATCGAAGGCCTGGCGCTATCGGTCTGCGTTGGAAATCTGGCCGGGTTATCAAAATAAAATCATACTTGGTGCAGCGCTATTCGACTTAACGAAAACGAACGACGAATGGCGCATTTTCACGGGCGAAAACACCCTGGCCGCTTCTCTGCTCCACAAAGATTACCTGGACTATTTTCGAAGCAAAGGGTTTGAAATTTATCAAAAATTAAGGCTCGGCGATGCGTCCAGTTTCAGAATTTCCTACAGCAATGAAAAACACACAAACCTTGAGCAAAAGACCGATTGGTCGTTCCTTTCTCTTTTCAAAAAATCCGCGAGTTTCTCGCCGAACCCTGAGATTGATGAAGGCGAAACGCGTCTGCTCAAGTTGACATTGACCCACGATACGCGCGACAATCGCTTCGCGCCTTTTCACGGATGGCTAATCAATTTTCGCTATGACCGTTCCCTTTCAAATGCTCAAAACAGGCTCAACTTCCGACGCTTCACACTTGATCTTCGGCGTTACGTTCCGTTGTCGCTCGGGGAAAATTTTGATTTTCGCTTCAGGGTTGAAAGCGGCGGCGATCTGCCGCGACAGCATGTTTTTTACCTCGGCGGCTTGTCATCATTGCGCGGCTTCCAGTACAAAAAATTTTCCGGCAATCGCCTTTTTCTGTTTAATATTGAATATCGTCTCAACGCGGGGCACAAGCGCCTGCGATTTCTTCTTCTTCCTCGCGTCTTCGACCTGATCTTCTTCCTCGATTCGGGCGGCGTTTGGACCGTCGATCCGCAAAACCCACTCTACCGCGGATTTTCGCAGCTACTCTCCGAAAACCTTTACAACAGTCTCGGCGTCTCCATTACAGAGAGCTTGGGGCGCGTTCGCCTGAACTTCGCCAAAGGCTTGCGAACGGGAAGTTTTCAAGTAACTTTTCGCCTCAATCGCGCGTTCTAAGGCCGAACGCAGTCACCAAGCCATCACTTCGCGGCATTCAATTTTCTGAAACAATTTTGCTTCTTGCTTGTCAGTTTGTAAGGATTGCTCAAAGCCGCTTCGTTATTCATTGAGGAGGGATTATCATGAAAAAGGTTTCTTTGTTCGCTGTTTTGTCGTTTTTCGTCTGCCTGGCCTCCGCCTCGCTTGCCGCATCCCCGCTTCCTCAGGAAAAAGTCAACAAATCCTACAATCTCGATGCTTCCGAACTCTACACCGTTGAAATTATCGTCGATGCGGGAGAAGTTCGTTTTCACAAAAGCCGGTCGCGCGATGAATTGGAAATCTCGCTCCGATTCACTCGAAGAGAATTTGACCATAATCTCGATTTTGATGAAAGCGACCACCGATTGCGGGTGGACTTCGGGCCCGAGTCCTGGGTCGGCCGGGACGGCCGAGCCCTGGACGCGGA
>CAXHAT010000449.1:0-1826 GCA_964014485.1 uncultured Deferribacteres bacterium | reverse complement strand
GCGGCAGGAAAACGTGAGATATCCATCCCGAACCCCGCTCTGAAGCGCGCGGCTAATGAGAACTTAACATTGTCAAATTAGGCGTCATGCCAAAAGCCCGGAAAGCCAATCCCCCGCCCGGAGGACATCAACGCCCCGACGATGTTCTTCCTGCCGAAGATGATGCACCAATTGCAGAGCTTGCGCTTTTGGACAACGTTGCGCGAACAAGGCCAACGCCGGCGAAGGGTTGTTATCGCTCATCTTAACTTCGATCAACTTTTCGAGTTCATCATCCTCAACGATGGCAAAATCGACTTCTTTGCCGTCTTTCGTTCTCACATAATTCAAATGGGTGTTACGGCCTTTTGCATCGTGGCGAAACTGTACGTGCTTCAACAAACAAACCGCGCACGTGTTCTCGAACCGGACGCCGTCGCCGCCTTTAACGTAGCCGCTGTCGTAGAAATAGATTTTTGGCTCCTTAAGTATGGCGCGGGCAATGTTTTTGTGAAACGGCGGGACCAAAAAGATGATGTACAGACTTTCGAGGATTTGAATGTATTTCTTCACGGTATTCGGCGCGACTTGCAAGTCTTCCGCAATCGATTTGTAAGAAATTGGTGAGGCGACGCGGCTGCGCAAAAGTTCCACCAGAAGTTTCATGGTCTTGGTTTCCTGAATCCGGCTAAAATCGAGGATATCTTCACGAATCAAATCGGTGAAATATTGGTTTCGCCACCTTGCGGCGTATTCTCGGGCTGTTTGAACATCGCTTTTCATTTCCGTTAGAAACGGTTCGGGAAAACCGCCAAGATCATTCAAGCGTTCCACTGCTTCGTGCGGAGAAAAATGGGAATGGAGCTCTTTTACAGACAATGGATTTAAGCGAAGGTGCAAATATCGCCCGGCCAAAGACGCACCGCTCTGGCGATACGTCTCCATGCGTGCGCTGCCGGTCACGAGAATTGCCTGGTTTTCGGAACGCGCGTCATAAACGCCTTTCAGGAAATTCTTCCAGTTTTTCATTTTATGGATCTCATCAAAAACGATAAGATCAGCATCGGGGAGCCACGCGCTATTTTGAATAATACGGCGGTCATTAAGAACGTCGTGATTCAAATAAACCGGCTTGTGGAATTCCTGCATGATTTGCCGGGCGATAAACGTTTTGCCCACCTGCCTCGGCCCGGTGACGAAGACCATTTTCTTCCGCAAATCTTGCAGGATTTGATTGTACAAATATCTTTTCATGAAAGACTATTTAGCACGGCTTTGCATAATAGTCAAGACTATTATGCAAAGCCGTGCAATATAGTCGAGTTTTTCTTCTAAACAAATCCAGCGCACAATTCGGATACAGAGCGCATGTTATTTTGACTTGCCTTGGCCGGATTTGTGAAAAAAATGGCCGATTTGAGCTTGTGATGGCCGATTCTGCTAAAAAATTGGCCGATGCTGCAAAGCATGGGGCCTCCCCGCCGATTATATTATTCCCCGTCAGAACAAACGAAAGCTGAGCCGATTATAGAACGTTGGAATTGTGGAGTGCTGGGGGGATGGATTGTTGAAAGGACGGCGGGTGACTCGAACAGTCCGTGACTCCACTATTCCAAAACTTTATTGGCGCAGAAAAATCGACGGCGGGAGGCTCGCGTGGAAGTCGGGCGCTACCCCCTTCCCGGCTTCTCTAACACCTCCCGCCGTTGATTTTTGTGAATCGTGACGATCTAATCAACTTGGAGTTAACAACTGATGTTACGCACTCTTGGAAATTTCCGAAACAGCACTCGAGAAACGTCGCTTTTACGTCATTCCCGCGCAGGCGGGAATCCAGGGGCTGTGCG
>CAXHAT010000448.1:0-1835 GCA_964014485.1 uncultured Deferribacteres bacterium | reverse complement strand
TGACGAGCTACAGCAACACCGGTCTTGCCGCGAGCACGACCTACACCTATCGCGTGCGCGCCTTCAACGGCGACGGCAATTCGGGCTATTCCAATGAAGCCAGCGCAACAACGCAAGGCGGCGGCGGAGGCAACACCCCGCCGACGGCGACCATTTCCAGCCCGTCCGACGGTTCTTCCTTTGCGCCGGGCGCGTCGATGAGCTTCTCCGGCGATGCAACGGACGCGCAGGACGGCACGGTGGACGCCTCCGGCTTTACCTGGACGATGATCCGTCAATCCGACGGTCGGGAAAGAGTGATTCTGGAAGGCGCGAAATCCGGCAGCGTGAATTTGCCGAACGGTCAGGGCGATTACACCCTGCGACTCGACGTCGTCGACAGCGGCGGTCTTGAAGACGCGGATGAAGTCACGGTCACGATTTCCGGATCGGCGAAAGCTTCGGCGAACGGCCAGGTCGGGCCGGACTTGTTCGGCGACATGCCGAAGAGTTTTGAGCTTTTCCATGCTTATCCGAACCCGTTCAATCCGTCGACGAACCTGCGTTTCGCCCTGCCGCGGAGCGAAGTGGTTTACCTGCGGATTGTTGACGTGACCGGCAAGACGATTCGTACGCTGGTCAACGGCCAAACCTTGGCGGCGGGCACGTACACCTACCAGTGGGACGCGAAAACCAACGCCGGTTTGACGGTTCCCAGCGGCTTGTACTTCCTGCGCATCGACGCGGGACAATTTCACGCCGTGCGGAAGCTGAACCTGCTCAAGTAGAAGTATTAATTGCGCGCCGAGCACCGCAACGTCTCGGCGCGCATAGTTTTGGGAGACAGTTGTCACATACGGCTTCGTTAACAACATGAAATGATTTACCAACAATAATCGCTGAATCAATTTCGGGAGGAAGAGAGTGGAACGGAAATACTTCAAATGGCTCAATCTTTTGGTCGCGCTTACATTTTTAGTTGGGGTAAGCGGCGTCAGCGCACAAGCGGAAGGCGAGGTTACCTTTCAAGGCCCTCAAGGAGAAACGGTGCTTGGTGAACGTTGCGCAACGCCTGAACCTTCAGAAGCCATGCGTGAACAAATACGCAATCAAGTAGCGCGTTGGATCGCGGATAATCAACCGGTCTCGCCTGAAGCCACTACGACGATTCCCGTTGCGTTCCACATCGTTCGACACGACAATGGCGTTACCGGCGATGTGAGCATGCAGACTATCAATGATCAACTTGATGTGATGAATCAAGGCTTTGCGACCACGAATTTTCAGTTCTCTTTGCATAGTGTTGGTTATACGGACAATACCGCTTGGTCAACGCACGGGCACGGCTCACAGGCCGGTGATGACATGAAGCAAGCGTTGGCAATCGATCCGGCGAATGTTCTTAATTTCTACTCGTGCGATTTGGGCGGCGGCTTGCTCGGCTATGCGGTTTTTCCATGGGACTATCCGGAAGATGACTATCGTCACGGCGTTGTTGTTTTGTATTCCTCGTTGCCGGGCGGCACGGCGGTTCCTTACGACGAAGGCGACACCGCGACTCACGAAGTAGGACACTACGTCGGACTCTACCACACTTTTCAGGGCGGCTGTTTTGGCCAAGGCGATGAAGTTGATGATACGCCTGCTGAAGCATCCGGCGCTTCGGGCTGTCCCGCCGGTCGCGACACCTGCCCAAGTCCTGGCGAGGATCCTATTCACAATTTCATGGATTACTCAGACGACGACTGTATGGATCATTTTACCGCTGGCCAATCCGTCCGTGCAGATGATTTGATGGCGACCTATCGTCCTGTCTCTTATACACATCTGACGCTGCCGACGAGCTTCTTGGTGTA
>CAXHAT010000447.1:0-1868 GCA_964014485.1 uncultured Deferribacteres bacterium | reverse complement strand
CAGTCATTTACTGTCCAGCCTTGCGCGGGTATTACTCTAATTTTTACAAGAATTTATCCACAAGTTTTTTTTGCGATAGAACCGCTTTTTCTTGTTGGCGTC
The DNA here is from genome assembly GCA_964014485.1 of uncultured Deferribacteres bacterium. Lineage (GTDB taxonomy): Bacteria > Zhuqueibacterota > Zhuqueibacteria > Zhuqueibacterales > Geothermadaptataceae > CAXHAT01. The sequence continues at coordinate 1,766 of CAXHAT010000447.1, read as the reverse complement.
GCAGATGATGATTATTTTTCGCTAAACGTATAGAAAACAGTTTTTTGCATACAGGCTCTCACCATGTTGTTCAACAAAGTCAACCGCTCGCAAACCTTGCTGTTCGTTCCTTCCTGTATTGACGACTACGCCCCTGCCGGCTCCAAGCCGCGCTTTATCGTCGAAACGATCAATAATATGGATTTGAGCAAGCTTTATGAGAAGTACAGCCGACAAGGCGCCGAAGCCCTTGATCCGGCAGCGCTTCTGGCGACCTGGATCTTGGCCTATAGTGAAAGGGTGACCAGTTCTCGCGTCCTGGAAGCGAAATGCCGCCGGGATTTCCACTATATCTACACTTCCGGTGATCTTCAGCCCAATTATTCGACTCTGTGTCGTTTTCGCATTCGGCACGCCGATTTTTTGCCGGAAGTTATGGTTGAAATCCTGATTCGGGCGAAAGAACGCGGCTTGACCGATTTCAAGGACATTTATACCGACGGCACGAAAATCCAGGCGTCTTGCAGCAGCAAGCAGAGTAAAGACGCCAAAGGACTGCAATCTCTTCTTGATGACGTTCGACGGGAGATTGACGAATACATGGCCTTGTGTGACGCGGCCGACGACGTCGAGTTCGAAAACGAAAAGGCTCGGGAAGCCCAAAAACAACACGACAAGAACCTGGCGCGCGAAGCGCACCTCCTTCAGTGTCAGGAAGCGCTTGAAGCGCGTAAGCGGGAACTCAAGCCCGAACATCGCGACAACCACAAAATCAACCTTGTCGAACCCGAAGCCCGCACCATGAGCGGGGCTGCGGGCAAACAATGCCTGCCCGCCTATAACGCGCAGGTTTCGGTTGAAGGCAAAAACGATTTCATTGTCGCCGAAGAAGTGGTGACCGAACCGAACGACCAGCAGCAGCTTTCCAGACAAGTTGAAAACGTCAACCAAAGTATCGGGGAAGACCCCGCGCGAAAGAACACCCTCGACGCCGGGTATCACACCAAAGACGAATTGCAAAAAGCCGAAGAAAAAAAGCTTGATCTTGTTGTGGCCGACCCTGCGCCTGAAAACCGTTCGACAAAGTCAACGCCGACCTCCGTCGACGAAATCCTGAAGCAAGACCGCAAGGTGCAAAGAGCCGATTTCGTTTTCCATAAAGAAGACGACTTTTATCAATGTCCCGCCGGTGAAAAGCTCGAGTTTCGCCGGGCTTACAAAAACGGCGGCGCGACAGGGCGCGTCTACAAAAAGTCGACCTCTTGTACGCCGTGCCCTTTGTTCAGGCTTTGCGTCGGCGGGAAAAGCAAGTCGAGCTTCAAGCAAATCCACCGCGATGACCGTGAACATTACGCCGAGAAAATGTACGAAAAGCTGCAAACCGAAGAAGCCAAGGAACGATTGAAAAACCGACGATGCACCGTCGAACCCGCCATCGGCTGCCTGAAGCAAAACATGGGATTCCGGCGTTTCAGGCTGCGCGGTCTGGAGAAAGTCAAAATCGAATTTCTTCTGATGTGCCTGGCTTACAATTTCAATAAGTTGTTCAGACTGATGCAAGGGAGCGGTGCGCCGCGAGCAGCCGCGAATGCCAATGAAAGCCCAAAAGAAGCCCGGAAAACGGTCGAAATTCTTTTCTGTGTATTCATTTTAGTCGCCTTCATAACTTATATTTATATGAGCTATCAAAAATACAAAAAAAGCACTGCAATTCAAAATACTGAAAACGCACATTAGAAAATCAAGCCTGCGCCGCCAGCACGAAAACGCTATTCTGCAACAGCCTG
>CAXHAT010000446.1:0-1899 GCA_964014485.1 uncultured Deferribacteres bacterium | reverse complement strand
TAGCTGTTAGCTGTTAGCTGTTAGCTGTTAGCTGTTAGCTGTTAGCTGTTAGCAAAAGATTAATAGTTACAATCCAACATTCCATCACTCCATGATTCCTTTTTAATTGCAGGCGCATCCTCCGCCTGAACCGCCGGAGCCGCCGCTGCTGCCTTCAAGCGTTTCCAACCAGTGACGTTCGATGGCCAGCTCACCCTGCTCGCTTGCGAAATTCATAATTTCCAATCCAAGGTACTCGCGCTCGTAAGGCTTAACCGCAGCGCAGGCATTCAGTAAACTCATCGCCGCAAACCCAAGCGCGACAGCGGCGATTTTGAATATTCGTTTTGTGTTCATCGAGAAACCTCAATGCTATTTTTTCGGTTTGGGCGGCAACCATAAAATATCTGTACCGCCTTCGAGACTTTTAAATTCCGGATCTCCGGTGACAACCGTTGCATCAAATACTTTGGCCGTAGCGGCGCAGAAACAATCGCCCAGCGCAATCGGATGTTTTGCCTTCAGCTTTGCCGCTACCAGTGCAAGATAGGCGTCTACTTCCACAAACTTGAGCGAGTAAGCTTGCAAAAGATTATAGATTTCTATCGCTTTCGCCTCATTCGCCCGCCGTTCGATGCTGTAATAAATCTCCGCCAAATTAATCACATTTAAATACAGCGCATTTTCAGTATTTTGAGCTTCGTGCAGCAGCGCTTCCACGATTTCAGCGCCCTTCTCATCTTCAAAAAAGCAGAGCAGGGCGTAGCTGTCGAGAACATAGCTTTTTTTACTCACACTTCGCCCTCAAGCTTTTTTTGCGCTTTGGCTTCTTCCTTTTGTAAATCACGTTTTCTTTCCGCGAGCAAAATATCGGTCAATGATTTCCCGGCTTGCTTTTTCAGTAGACCGCGTCCCATAGTAACGGGATCGTCTGGAATCGGCATGATTTGAATGCCGCTTTCCATTTCTGAAATCGCTACGCGCATGCCAGGCTTAATACCGTACTTGCTCCGAATTTTCGTCGGGATAACAACAGCGCCCTTGGGTGACACTTTTAATATCGACACAACCTTTTCTCCAAAAAGTTTAACAAACCCAAAAAAGTTGCCCAAAATATAACTCAGTCACACCAAGCAAACAAACGCTTTTTTCAGCTCACCTTACTTCGAATCAAAATCTCAAGAACAGCGGTGTTACCCAATAGACCTGATAACGCATTTCATTCATGCAGCAACGCATCGATCTCCGCCTCGATGTACTTGAACTCCGCTTTTGTGTAGCCTTTGTGGACGGAACGCACCACGCCTTTACGGTCGATGACGTAGGTCATCGGCATCGCTTCTACATCGTAGGCTTTCGCCACTTTTTTGCCGCTGTCCCAGGCTGTGAGTAATTTCAGATCATGTTTTTTTATGAACGCGCGTGCGTTGTCAATATTGTTGTCCTGACTAACCGCGAGCACGACCACGCCTTTGGCGCGCAGCTTTTTCTGCAGCATTTCAAATTGCGGCAATTCTTTTTTGCACGGCGCGCACCATGTCGCCCAGAAGTTGAGCAGAACAACGTTTCCTTCCAATTGACCCAGCTGCACCGCACCGCCGTCAAGAGTCGGCAGTTTAAAATCCAGCGCGCTGCGCCCGGTCATTTTGTGGGCGCTCGGACTCGAAGAAAAAAGCAGGCTAGCAGCGAGTATGGTTTGAATCAACATTTTAATCTCTCCTTGTTTTCAAAACGTTCCGGAATGCTTCGCATCATTTGGCTGAAGCCGTCATTTTATTTTATGTCACTGATGTTACGCGCCAGCTATGAAGCCAAAGAAACTCCTGTCAAAGTCATTCCCGCGCAGGCGGGAATCCAGGGGCTGTGCGCGATTGACTGGATTCCCGCCTGCCAGGCTGTTGCAGAATAGATTTTCCATAA
>CAXHAT010000445.1:0-1915 GCA_964014485.1 uncultured Deferribacteres bacterium | reverse complement strand
GATTGCCAGCGCTTGTTGGTAGAACTCGACGGCTTTTTGCGGCTCGCCGAGCGCGTCCCAGGCCGAGCCCAGATTATTGTAGCCAGTCGCGACATTCGGATGCTTCTCACCATAAACCGCAATGAATACGTGCAGCGCTTTTTGGTAGAACCCGACGGTTTTTTGCGGCTCACCGAGCGCATACCAGGCCGAGCCTAAATTGTTGTAGCGAATGGCGACATTCGGATGATTTTCGCCATAAATCGCCAGATCGATTGCCAGCGCTTGTTGGTAGAACTCGACGGCTTTTTGCGGCTCGCCGAGCGCGCGCCAGGCTTCGCCCAGATTGTTGTAACGAATGGCGACGCGCGAATCCTTATTGCTATAAACCGACAGATCAAGGTCTAACGCCTTTTCATAAAAATGAATCGCCGTTTGGCGCTCGCCGAGCCTGTGTAAAATAGTCCCAAGATCGTTTAGGAAAACCGCAGGCCAGCCGTCTTTGGTCTGTTTTGCTTTTTCAATCTCAGCCTCGGTCACGCGCTGCGCCACGCCCATTTGGATACTTAGGCATTGGCGGTAGAGCAGCATGTCGCGCAGGTAATTGCCAAGAATCACGGCGTACTTGCAGGCGCCGCTGATTTCGTCGCAGGCGAGGGCGTGGTTTATGGCTTCTTCGTAGGGTTCGGGCGGCGGGGGCGGGTTGTCGCCGAGAGTTTGGGCGTACCAATTGTAGGCGGTACGGTTGGTTGCTTTTTGGTCGGCGGCGGGGAGTTTGGCGAATTCCTGCTCGCGGATCACCGGCGTCACCCAGAAGGTTGGCGCTTGTCCGGCGGGGTGGTCGCGCTCGAACAAGGTCAGGTCTACGCCTTTTTGCAGCATTTTTTCGTCGTCAAAAGCGAGAAAGGCTTCTTTTTCCACCGGCAGGCGAAAAACGGCGGCGCGCTGTAAAAAATCGCTGAACGCCTGGCCTTCGGCTTGCACCAGAAAATCGGCCAGATAGTCGCGCACGTAGTCTTCGCTCTTGTCCGCCAATGCCGTTTCCAGGGCGGCGAGGTCGTACTTGTCTTCGTCGGCGGCAATCTGTTCCAGCCAGTCGAGCAGGCGCGGGTTGCCGTGGCCGTGCTTGCGGTAGAGCGCATTGTGCTCGCTCCTGGCTATGTTCGGCAGCGCCTCCACTTTTTTGTCGAGATCGGCGCCGCGAAAGGACATCAGCGAGAGATCGAAGAGTTTTTCCCGAGGCAGATTGTCGCCGTCGGTTTCGAGGCGGAAGGGGTAGCGGCTGGTGAGCAGGAGCAAGGCCGCGCCCTCGCACCAGTCGAGCGCTTGCAAAAACGGGCGCACGGTTTCCACGAGTTCAGGCTTCACCTGCCAATCCTCGCCCGCCTGCGCCAGATTCTGCTCAAAATCGTCAAAATAAATCAGCACCGGCATTTCCGGGAATATCTCGCGGAAGAAGGCTTTGATTTTGTCTTCGTACTCCTTCTCCTGTTTCAAAATGTCCAGCCCGCGTTTCTGGCCTTTCCGGTCGCAGAGCTTTTGCAGTTTGTAAAAAATATCAGCCGGGCGCAGTTCGCCGTGGAAAACCAGCACTTCACGGTCAGGGCCATGAAAGCGCTCGATCAGTTTTCCGGCCAGGCAGCTTTTGCCTACCCCCGCCGGGCCGCGAATGAGCAGACCGAACTGTTCGTTTTCGCCCCGCAAGGTGCGCACGCCTTGCTGAATGTCCCGCCGCCGTCCAACAAAGCCGCGTTCGAGCACGCGCACGTGGCTGTCAGTCAGCATTTTGTAAGTGCGTCCGCGCGGCGATTTCGGGCGCAGCTTTTGTCCCGGCGCAATCAAGGGCGCGAGCGGCGAGGCGTCCGCGAAAATGCGCAGCAGCGGCCAGGGGCTGTCTCTTATACACATCTGACGCTGCCGACGAGCTTCTTGGTGT
>CAXHAT010000444.1:0-2063 GCA_964014485.1 uncultured Deferribacteres bacterium | reverse complement strand
TTGCTTCGCCGGCCTTCGGCTTTCCAGAATGACAAAACGAGGCCTTTCGACGGCTCGAAAATGCAGTTTCCAAAAAGTTTCAGGTAGAGAGTCACTGCAGACAAATAGTCTACCAAGGATGATCTTTTGAAACGAGATGTTCACGCAGCAAACGACAAAATTGAGCGCCCTTTTCATAAAAGCGTTAGCGTTATTCTTTTTACCGTTCACGGCTTGTGAGCGGGAGAACACGACCGCCACGAGAAGCGGTAAACTGGAGTTGCCGATCCAGGAAGGTTGGAACCAGAAAGTACAAGTGACAAAAAACGGCCAACCAACCGCGATTATTCATTACGGGCATATGCATCAATTTTCCGGTAAGACCCAAACGCGATTCGATCAGAAGATTGAAGTGAAGTTCTTCAGCGAGAGCGGAATGCATACATCGACATTGACTGCCGAGGAGGGCCTAATGGACGAAATTAAGGAAGATTTGCGGGCGTTTGGCAATGTTCTCGTCAAGGCTGTCGACGGAAGAACTATGCGCACGGATTCATTGCGTTGGGACAATCAGGAAATGATGATTTTTGCGGACTCGGACGTTGTTTTGACCACGGAAGAAGGCGATACTTTGTATGGGAGAGGGTTTGAGTCGACCGAGTCGTTAGACAATTGGAAAATGACCCAAGCCCGCGGCGTGACCGGGAAACCGTTTTTTTTAGAAGGGTCGCCGAGCAAGAAGAAATCGGCGAGAAAAGCGCGTGAGAGCGTCGATTCAACCGAGACAGGAATTCTGGAAAAGGCGCGCGGAGATTCGCTCAATGAAGTCAACGTAGAATCGAAAAATGATTCAACGAAGCGTCGGCCAAAAGATCGATGATTTTTTCTCCGGCAAGACAGGCGGCAGGCTGCTGATTTTGCTCGTGCTTCCGGCTTCTCTCGCGCAAGCGCAAGTAGGCGAAGGGAAAGCCGAGAAGATGCGCCTCATGAACGCAGATAATTTCATGGGCGCAATTGAGAAAGGTCAGAATGTTCGCAAGCTGCGCGGCAATGTTCGATTTCGGCATGGTAAGACGGACGTTTTTTGTGATCGCGCTACGCAGTATTTGCGAGACCAACGCTGGGTGTTGGAAAACAATGTCGTTATTGACGACGGAGAAACGAAGATTCAGGCGGATCTTGTCAGTTTTTTCGAAAGGATGAAGTTTTATCAGGCAAGCGGAAACGTGCTTGTGACGACTGACAGCACGCAAATGTCGGCAAAGAAAATGAAGTATTTCATTGATGAGCAGAAAACGATTGCCGAGCTTGACGTCCGAATCGTCAATGAAAAAGATTTTACTGTGATTACCGGCGCACAGGCCATTCGCGAAGTCGAGAACGATTATGTGAAAATAATGGGTAAACCGGTTTTTGTTCAAAATGATTCGAGCGGCAATGAAAAAATGCGCATCACCGGCGAGCTGATGGAATCTTTCGAGGGCGGAGAAAGATTTCGCGTGGAAGACAGCGTCAGGATTTTTCATGGCGACGTTCGCGCTGAAGCCGGAGAGTCCGAATTTGTTGCAAGTGAATCCGTCATGACTTTGCTGGAAAACCCAAAAGCTTGGCAGCAACAAAATGAAATGGTCGGCGACACGATTCGGCTAAAACTCGAAAATCAGCAAATTCACGAAGTCCATTTGTTGAGCAACGCTAAAGCAACGCTTTACCCGGACTCATTGGCAAAAGGACAAAAACCGAGCACAATTTCCGGGAAGAATATTTTCGCACACTTGCACAACGAAATGCTCGAACAGGTGATTGTCGACGGCACCGCAATTCTCGACTATTTTGTTTATGAGAACGGAGAGTTTAAGGGCAAAAGTCATTCTGAAGGTGATAAAATTACGCTCTATTTTGCCGCAAATAATGTCATCGGTATGAAATCCGAAAGCAATCCTGGTAAGGCCGAAGGAAATTTTGCGCCGCCGGGTTCGGATGCTCAAAGCCAAGATGTCAAACCTTCTCCAAAAGGCGATGGCAAAACGCCTGGCTCGTATACACATCTCCGAGCCCACGAGACTCCATTGCATCGCGTATGC
>CAXHAT010000443.1:0-2170 GCA_964014485.1 uncultured Deferribacteres bacterium | reverse complement strand
AAAACGACCCGAATTTAGACTTGCCGAAGCAGTGAACAGTAAGCTGTAAGCAGTGATGAGTAATTAGAACAGCCTTCAACCTAACAGCCTGACAGACGATCATGCAAAAACTCACGCCCCTGCAAATTTCTGAACTCCGCTCCGAAATGCGCGGACTCATCGGCAAAGCCGCCAAAGCCAAAGCGACCGTGCTCGCGCAACAATTCGGTTGCAGCGTCGCCGCCGTCTACGCCCAAAGCCGCGACGTGCGCCCCAAGCGCAAGGCTCGCGCCGACAAGGGCAAGCTCAAGGCGCTGGACGAAAAGACGCTGGACGACATGTTGTTTTTTACCATAAACGACGATCACAGCGCGCCGCACATTTGCGAAGTCGCCGCCGCCAACGGCATTTCCGACGTTTCACCGGCCACCTACAACCGTATTTTGCGCCAGCGTCGTCTGGATCGCAAGACGCTCAAAAGCGCCATTATCCCGCACCAAAGCTGGCAGGGCCATTTCCCAAATCATTTCCATGAAATCGACACGACGGTTTCGCAGCAGTTTTACATCGACCCGGACGACGGCGCGATTGGCTGGGAGTCGGGAATGCAGGTCTATAAAAACAAGCCCGGCAACCGCAAGCCGCGCCTGACTTTGTTTTCGCTGGTCGATTCTCATTCTCGCGTGCGTTTTGCGCGCTTCGTGCCCAACAACACGACCGAAGCCTGGCTCGGCGCGCTGTTTCAGGCGTGGCGCGAAAAGGACGATCCGGCTTACTTCCCGTTCCACGGTCTGCCGCGCATCCTCTATTCCGATAATGACGTTGTCATCAAGTCCGGGGCGTTTCAGCACGCTATGAAGATTTTGGACGTTGAAGTGATTTCGCACGCAGTCGGCGCGTCGCATTCGAAGGGCAAGGTCGAGAACAGTTTCAAGATTTTGCAGGAGTTTGAGAAGGTCACCAAGCGCAAAAAGTGGCAAAGCCTGGACGAAGCGAATGAAGCGCTGACCGATTACCTCTACTATCTCAACAACAAGATTCACGGCACGACCGGCAGGATTCCGTTCGAGCATTGGCTGACCATCGAACCGCGCCGCCTGAAAGCGCCGCCCGGCGAAGAGCTTTTTAACCTGCTGCACCTGGGCGAAGCCTGGCGCAAGATTTACGACGACCTGGTTATTCACATTCACGGTCAAAAGTTTCAACTGCCCTGGCAAGAACCGTTTCTGAATTTCATCCGCCAAAAGGTCTTGGTCTACTGGCGACCGCGCGACCTGAGCACCTTGTACGTCGTGCTCGACGGCAAGAGCTACGAGATCGAAGCAAAGGACAAGATCGTCCACGGCGCGGGCCAGCGTGAAGAATTGCCGGTTCCGGTTTTCCTGCAAAAGAAACAGGAACTGGAAGCGCGCGCCAAAAAGGACGAAGCGCCCGACTTGCAACTCACCGGCTTCTACAAAGAACGTCACGCCAAGCCGTACATGATCGGCAAGGAAGCCAAGCGCTTTGACGATGCGAAAATCGACGCTTCCCGCGCGCAAGGGCCGATGCGCAGTAAAGCCTGGTTTATTTGGGAACTGCAAAAGCTGCAACTCGTTTTCCCGCCGCTCGCGCCGAACGGCCCGGAGCACGAATTTTTCGACAAGGTTTTTGGTGATCATAAGGAAATGCCGGAGACCGAACTCAGAACCGTCATCGCTGCGCTGCAATCCGGCGAAATCAGCATTCGCGGCGGTTATCAACAGCAAGCAACGTAAGGGACAAGGGCGCAAAGGATCAAAGGCACAAAGTAGCGGCGCGATGCTCGCGCCAAGTATAGTAACACACAACAGGAGAAAACAATGTCAGACCACAACACGCGCGGCACTCTGGATATAAACAAGGATTACCTTGATCAAATTCGTCGCCGCGTCAACACCATCGCGTACCACGCGCATAAAAATTCAAAGGATCATGGCTTTTGGCAAGGCGAGCAAAATTATGGTGAGAAGATTTGTCTCATGCACGCCGAACTTTCAGAGTGCTTGGAAGCTCAGCGCGAAGGCAATCCGCCGAGCAGTAAAATCCCGGAATTCTCTTGTGAAGAAGAAGAATTGGCCGACGCAATTATTCGGATATTGGACTACGCCGAAGCACGCGGTTTCGATCTTGGCGGCGCGATTATCGCCAAAATGCAATTCAACCGCACCCG
>CAXHAT010000442.1:0-2196 GCA_964014485.1 uncultured Deferribacteres bacterium | reverse complement strand
TTGCGGCTCGTTCCCAAACTCCGGTTTGGGAATGGAGATGGGCTCGAAACTCCAGTTTCGAACCAAAGAACCCAGGGGGCTGTCTAAAAACATCAAACTTGCAGAGCGATATACAACATGTCGTAGGGGTTCAAGATTTTGAACCCCTACATATGGTATGTCTGCTATTCAGACGCCTTGTTTTTGGACAGCCCCGTGCAATTGCGCTCCCAATCGAGAGATTGGGAACGAGAATTAGTGCGTCCCGAAATTAGGTTGAGGGTAGTGCGCCTCTGCGGAATGGCGTTGATAAACAGTTGCTGTATGATGAAGCTGGCGCGTAACATCAGTTAGTCATAGGTTTTTTGACCGGATAACAGGATTAACCTGGTCATTTGCCAGCAGCAGATCACATTAAATTGTATCGTGACGTTATCCAGTTGATCCAGTAAATCCGGTCAAAAACACGAATGGGAAGGTGACTGAAATCAATAATAATGTGAGAATCAGAAGGCGTTTGTCATGAGAATAACCAGAAAATATATCACATTTTTTATTGTTGCGATTTCCCTTTTACCGCTAGCCTGCCAGAATCCCGAACCGGTGAAACCCAACTTCGTTTTCTTTCTCGTCGACGATCTCGGCTGGCGGGACGTCGGTTGTTTTGGCAGCACGTTTTACGAAACGCCGAATGTGGATCGTCTGGCGCGCGAAGGCGTGCGTTTTACCAACGCCTACGCCGCGTCCTCGGTTTGTTCGCCGACGCGCGCCAGCATTATGAGCGGCAAGCACCCGGCGCGTTTACAAATCACCGACTGGATCGTCGGCAGGCAGGCGAGCGAGCGCATGGTCAAATTCATGAAACTCCAGCCGCCGCCATTCAAACACGAATTGCCGCTCGAAGAAGTCACCATTGCTGAAGCGCTGAAAGAAGCGGGCTACAAAACCGGCTTCGCGGGAAAATGGCACCTCGGCAAAACCGAAGAATTTTGGCCCGAAAATCAGGGCTTCGACCTCAACGTCGGCGGCTGGCGCGCCGGAGCGCCCTACTACCGTAAGTATGACCGCGAAACCGACACGTGGTCGGACGACAGCGGCTTCACCAGCCCATACAAAAATCCGCGCCTCGAGGACGGCCCGGTCGGCGAGTATTTGACCGACAGGTTGGGAACGGAATCGATCAAGTTTATCCGCGAAAACAAAGACGCGCCGTTCCTGCTTTTTCTCTCGTTTTATACCGTTCACAATCCCATGCACGGCAAACCGGAAAAAGTGCGAAAATACCGCGAAAAGGCCAAAATGCAGGGACTCGACCGCGTTGCGCCGTTCGTGAAAGGCAAGCCGTGGATGGATCGTCTCGATCCGGGCAATTGGCGGGAGCGCGTGGTGCAATCGAATCCGGAGTACGCTGCGATGGTAGAGAGCATGGACGAAAACATCGGTCGGGTTTTGGACGCACTCGATGAGTTGAAGTTAGCGGAAAACACCGTCGTCGTTTTCATGTCTGACAACGGTGGTCTTTCCACTTCCGAAGGCTCGCCGACCTCGAATCTGCCCCTGCGCGCCGGAAAAGGCTGGCTCTACGAAGGCGGGATTCGCGAACCGGTGATCATCAAATGGCCGGGGCGGGGGAGAAGCGGCGCCGTTTGCGATGAGCCGGTGACGAGCATGGATTTCTACCCGACATTTTTGGAAATGGCCAACCTGCCCGCCAAGCCAAAGCAGCACATGGACGGCAAAAGCCTAACTCCGCTCTTGCGCGGCAAAAAATCCCTCGACCGCGAGGCGCTCTACTGGCACTATCCGCACTACAGCAACCAGGGCGACAAACCCGCGAGCGCCGTTCGCATGGGCGACTTCAAGCTCATCGAGTATTTTGAAGACGGAAGGACGGAACTTTACAACATCGCCGACGACCTCGGCGAAACCCGCAACCTCGCCGCCGAAATGCCCGAAAAAACTGCGGAACTACAGCAAAAACTCCGCGCCTGGCGCAAACAAATCAACGCCCAAATGCCGACGGAAAATTCGGACTATTTTGCTAAAAAGTAAGAGCGAGTCACAAAGTACTAACTGATGTTACGCGGCTGGCCAATGATATGGCATTTGATAAAAATCTTTACTCTACGCGTCATTCCCGCGGAAGCAGGAATCCAGTGGCCGTGCACCATTTTCTGGATTCCTGCCTCCGCAGGAATGACCTTGAAAAACGTTTTT
>CAXHAT010000441.1:0-2220 GCA_964014485.1 uncultured Deferribacteres bacterium | reverse complement strand
AAGTTTGAACTACAAACCACAGAGCATCCTTCTGCTCTGAGCGTAAAAAAAGCACAGTCGTTTGTAGTTCAAGCTTTAGCTTGCCTTTGCTGTAGTCGTCCGTACTTTTTGAGTTCAAAAACACGAAAAGTTAGTGACATTAAGCTGAAGCCCGCCGCCTGGCTTTTGTCGGCTTTGTTCTTTTTTCAAACTCAGGTTTTTGCACAATCATCCGGTGCGTTTTTGGGAGACCTATCCTGGCCGGAGGCGGAAAAGCGCATTCGTGAAGCGCCGCTGGTCATCGTCCCGTTTGGCGGCGGGGCGAAAGAGCACGGCCCGCACTTGCCGATGAACGCTGACGCCAAAGTGATGGAATATCTTTGTCAACAGGCGGTGGATTCTCTCCCCGTCATCGTCGCGCCGCCGATTTTGCACGGCTGGTTTCCGGCGTTTCGAGATTTTCCCGGAACGGAAGTGGCTGACAGCGAGGTTTTTCGCAAGTACGTGCATGAAGTCGCACTTTCGCTAGTGCGGCAGGGTGCAAAGCGCATCGTTTTTCTCAACACCGGCATTGCCAAAGCGACAGGCCTGCCGCCCTCCATCGCGGCACGGGAGATTCGCGTGCAAAACGGCGTGCCGACGCTGGTCGTTTCATGGGATGATTTGGAAACGCCGGAAGTTGACGCGCTGCAAGAGCAGAAAATGGGCGGGCACGGCGGCGAGATCGAGACGTCGATTCATCTCTTTTTGCAGCCGAATCTGGTGCAAATGGATAAAGCCGTGGTCGATTACGGTGACGGCCCGCGAAAAGACTATCCCGGTTACAAGCCCGGTCTTTTCTCCCGAAATCCTGACGATCCGGCGTTTTCAACGACCGGGATTTTCGGCGACGCCACCAAAGCGACGGCGGAAAAAGGCGAGAAAGTACTGAAAATCATGACGCGACAATGGCTCAAAGCCTTGCGCGGTTTCGAGAAAGAGCCGATCCGGTGATAGAACGAGTTCAGCACGAACTTATTTCTTAAATGACGTTACGCGCGATAACGCATATGCTGAGTCTTAAAGCAAATCTCGTCTCATTAGCGCCGGGCTCCAAAATGGGGCTGTCTAAACATGGTCTCCGAATGCAAGGCATGCAACATGTCGTCGGGGTTCAAAATTTTGAACCCCTACATGTGGTGTAGCGCACCAAAATATCATGTTTTGAGACAACTCCTAACGAAAATCGAAAGTTGCTCGCTGACTTTGATCGCGCGTGCGTAACATCAGTTCTTAACAAGAATCGCAAGCGCGTTTTCCTTGAATGTCCTCGTATCAGTTGACGGTTGTGTGAAAGACATGTTGAATCATGGAGCCTGACCCTCGGAAAATATCCTCGATCCGTACTCTCATCGTTAATCAGACCTTTCTACTGAAGCTTTTACTTGTCCTCCGACAAACTATTCTTATCTTTCGAAAAGCAACGAGACCTGTTGCTACTCGAACTTTTTTAGTTCCCTCTCGACTTCAAGCTTTAAACGTTTGAGCCTTTGCAGCGTTTTCTCATAAGAGTTCTTTTTGGCAATGGCGTATTTGAATAGCTCAAACAGAATGTTTTGCAACTGGTCGCCGTAAAAAGGCGCGCTGTTAATGGTTTTTGTTTGATAAAAATTATAGTGCTCCGTCAAAAAGGGAAAGAGCTTCTCGGTTTTAACGGCGTTAAAATCCTGATGTCTTGCCTCCAATGTTTCAAAGTAAGAATAATAACCGGCAAGCGCGTCTCTGAGTTCAAAATTTGTGATTTTCAGCGCTTCTCCGCTTTGCGTGAGCGTCTGGAAGGTTTGAATTTCCGGGTGATAATTGGAGGTATAGGACAATTTTACCGCAGGATTTACGACTGAGTCGAGCAAGGCGGGGCTTCGCTCCTTGATGCGATCTCCGATATTTTTGATCTTTTTCAACTCTTCATCAATTTGATCTATGATGAAGGGGATTTCAACATCATCTTCCGATAAGTCGTCCAGGATATTCGCCAGATAGAATTTTTCCTGTTCCAGAAACTTGCTAACCTCGGCGCGCTTGTTCATGTAAAAAGCCAAAGATACGCCGAGAAAAACAATGATGAGTTCAATAAAATAATTGATCCAGTTTTGGCTTCGGAATTTAAAGAAAAATTTTTGCATCATTAAAGGCCGCCCTAACCATTACTCTCTACCTGACACTTTTTTGTGAACTGCATTTTCGAGCCGTCTAAAGGTCCCG
>CAXHAT010000440.1:0-2221 GCA_964014485.1 uncultured Deferribacteres bacterium | reverse complement strand
CGTCATATTGCGGATCATCGTGAATCATCTTCAAACAAATCGATCTGCCGTTGCCGTAAACCAGACCGCCCTTGCCGTTGTTCAGGCTCGACTCGAACTTGGCGGGGTCGACAAACCCGTATTTCACAATGCTCGCAATCAAAGCGTCTTCATCGTGTTTCTTGGGATTTTCGTCCCACAACACGACTTGATCCAGCAGGATGTATTTCAGTTGCAGTTGTTCGCCGGTGAGAGTTTTCATGTTTGCGTCTCATTGCTTGTTGTTTGAATTCGACTTATTCGGGTCTGGATGGCAATTGGCGCACACCCAATGGCCGCAGGGCTTGCACCAGAAATCCGTCGATTTGCACCAGTGACATTTTGCGGGCCGTTCCGATGCGTTGGTCTTGCGCGCATCAGAGTGATGCTCTTGCAGTTCCGGGTTACAATTCCTTATGTCGCATTAACACATCATCAGCCGCCTGCCTCCATTTTTGTAAATCATCTTGAAAACGCTGTAAGTCCTGCGGCGTAACGGCTTTCCGGAGCCAGCGCCCGTAAATATCGCAGTCCGCCGCCGCGTAAGCGTTTCGGTACGCCTGCAATAATTCCGGGTCAGTCGTCTCCACAGCGGCCATGATTTCTCCCCAGGTGCGACGGGTCTTGCGCTCATGTTCCTGAATCCGGGCGGTGATTTCTTCAAAAATCGGATCAAACAGTGACGTTGGATCCTGCACGCTAACCGCTTCATCTTCCGGTTTCTCCACGACTTTTCCACGTTCAATTTCAAAGCGCAGCCAGTCGCGCAAATTGCCGCCCGACACATGATAATCGGTCAAATCCTTATCCTTTTCGCGCAAGCGCGGCACATGAACCCGCTTCATGCGTGCGGACATGGCGGCAAGATAGTTCGCGCCGTCCGTTCCAGCGTCGTCCAAATCGTAAGCAATAAAGAACCTGCGCACTGGCAAGAGATAACGCGACCACTCGGTCAGATCGAAATTTTTGGTTCCGGCGCCGCCCAATGTTGCAATCCCGGCAAGATCACCCGCTTCCTGCCCAAGCAGCATGACGTCGAACTCGCCTTCGGTCAAAACGCCGATGTCATGGCCTGAAAGCGTCGACGCGCCAAACAACGCCGGAGCGCAGCCCTTGAGCTGGGCGTATTTTTGATGGCCTTCGAAGCGGCGAATCTTGACGTATCGTATGATGCCGTCGACGATGCACGGAATCGTAATACTGTTCGGGAGCCACATTTTCGCTCGCGGTTTCGCATCACTTTTTTTGAAGCCCCACGCCGTTAACGATTCGAAACGTTCACACGGATGAAAACCAATGCGCCAAAGCCGCAAGGTTTCATCTTTCAGCCCGCGCGCACGGAGCCAGGCGCGCTTCTTTTTTCCTTGCGCCGACCACAAATTCTTTTCACTTGCCGCGATAAACGATTTTGCTTTCCACTGCCACATTGGCGAGCGAAAGACGTCTTTCTTTTCCGTTGTCTGCACCGGACTCCGTCGAGGAATTCTTCTCTGTCGATTCATTTGAACGCTGAGGGCGTCGCCCGCCAGGAAGCGGCACGCCGCCGGGAAGTCGATGTGATCGCGTTGCATGACGTAGGCGATGGCGTCCTGCCACTTTCCGTCCCCGCAGCCGCAACAAAACCAGCGTCCGCATCCGGCGGCAAACGGCTGCACGCGAAAACGGTCGCGTCCGCCGCAAAAGGGGCACGGCCCGGCGTATTCGCCGCCGCCGGTGGACGCAACGCGGCGCAGCTTTGAATCATCGCCGATCAGAGACAACAGATTGACGCTCTTCGCACGTTCGATGTGATCTTTGTCAAACATGAAGAAAACCTGAAACCCGAAGAAATGGTATTCGCGTTTTCAGCGCCGCCAATTATTAAGCCGTCACGCTCAAACACGCCTGAAAAACATCGTAAATTCATCGCAAACCATCCAAAATCGCAAACTTTCATCTTCGGGTTTTCAGCCCGGGAAACCCGAAAAACCCGAAGATGAGATCAAATGTTTTTTTCGTTTTTAAGCATCCAGGCATGAGTCATGGGGCCGCGTTTCCCTTTGCGTTTCGTTTTATCAACCAAACCGTCTCGCTCCATCTGCACAAGCTGGTCGTCGAGTTTGCGACGCTTATGCGGGTCGGTCATGCCCAACGCCATCGCCAACTCGCGGCTGGAAAGTGCGGTGTTTGCCGCTTTGAGTCTGGCGGTGATTTTCGCTTCCAA
>CAXHAT010000439.1:0-2223 GCA_964014485.1 uncultured Deferribacteres bacterium | reverse complement strand
TCACTGTTCACTGTTCACTGTTCACTGTTCACTGTTCACTGTTCACTGTTCACTGTTCACTGACTCAGCCCAGCTTTCGAGCGGTGTTGATGACGTTGACGCCGTCGAAGCGCGTTGTCGAACAGCCGTGCGAGACGGCGCTGACTTGTCCTGGCTGGCCTTTGCCGTCGAAGAACGATCCGCCAAGTGCGTAATCACGCTCGTCGCAAATCGCCGAACAGGAATTCCAGAATTCCTGCGTGTTCGATTGGTAGGCAACGTCTTCCAGCATTCCGGCGATTTCGCCGTTCTTGATTTCATAGAACAACTGGCCGCCAAACTGGAAATTGTAGCGCTGTTGGTCAATGGAATAAGAGCCGTCGCCAACGATGTAAACGCCTTTTTCAACATCCTTGATCATTTCGTCCGGCGTGAGCTGGCCTGCGCCCGGCGCGAGCGAAACGTTCGGCATGCGTTGGAATTGTACAGAACTCCAGTTATCGGCGTAGCAGCAACCGTGCGATTCTTTTTCGCCCAAAATGTGGACTTGATCCCGAATGGCTTGATAATTCACCAAAACGCCGTCGCGAACCAAATCCCATTTTTTGCATTTTACGCCTTCATCGTCGTAACCGACGGCGCCGAGAGAGCCTGGCTGCGTTTTATCTGCAAAAAGATGGACGAGCTTGCTGCCGTAATTAAACGACTTGGTTTCCCACTTGTCAAGCGTAGCGAAACTGGTCCCGGCGTAGTTGGCTTCATAGCCGAGCACGCGGTCGAGTTCAAGCGGGTGTCCAACGGATTCGTGAATGGTGAGCCAGAGGTGGGTGGGATCGAGAACAAGGTCATATTTTCCGGCTTCGACAGATTTGGCTGTGACTTTTTCTTTGGCTTGCTTGGCCGCCGCAGCTGCGTCTTCGATCATATCGTAACGGTCGCGGTAACGGGTCGTGACGCCGGAAAGTTTGTGCGCCGCATCGGGTTCGAGATATTCGTAGCCCATGCCGCGCGGGGCGCTCAAAGCTTGTCGCGTTTTGAACTTGCCGCTCTCCTTGTCAACATACGTCACGTTGAAGTTCGGCCAGATGCGATGCACGTCCTGATCGATGTAGGAGCCGTCGGTTGATGCGAAATATTTTTGTTCATTGACAAGAAAGAGCATGGAATTGATGAAGCTTGCGCCGTTGTCTAACGCCGCTTGATTGACGTTCATCAGGAGATCGACTTTTTCGGAAACCGGCACTTCGAAGGCGTTTTTCTTGATCGGCGCATTCCAGGTCACTTCGCCGTAGCCCTTCACAGGAGCAAGTTTGACAGGGTCAGTCTGAATTTTAGCGTTTGCTTTGGCAATCGCGACAGCTTGTTTCGCCGCCTTGGCAATGCCGTCATTGGTGACGTCGTCAGTCGCGGCGAATCCCCAGGTGCCTTGCGCGATCACGCGAATCCCGACTCCAAAAGACTCGGTGTTCACAATGTTTTGAACTTTTTTCTCTCGTGTAATCACAAACTGGTTGAGGTAACGTCCGATGCGGACGTCGACGTAGCTGGCGCCGGCGCTTTTGCCCGCGTTCAGCGCTGCGTCAGCAAGAGCTTTTTTGTCTCCGGCGGGGATGGGATTGAGTGCGCCAAAAAACGGCGTTTCCCGCCCCAGCAGCGGAATCGGCGCAAGAGCCGCGCCCATGCCTAGCCCTGTGACTTTTAGAAAATTTCTTCGTTCCAAGATAATCCTCCGTCAAAAAGTGTGTGGGTGTTGGTGGGTGGAATAATGCATGACCTACGACGGCGCAGGGAAAATGATGCGCCGAATATTCTTCCTTATGACAGTACAAACAGTAAAGAAGTTGCTGTTTTTTAGACAGAAAGCGCCATAAACTGTTTATCCGTTTTTATCGACTAACTTTGCAACGATTTAAACAAGCGAGCGCGATTGACCGCCGTCTACGTTGAAGCATGTCCCGGTCACCAGACTGGCGCGCTCAGAAGCCAGAAATGCAGTGACGTTGGCAACTTCTTCAACCGTTCCAAAACGTCCGATCGGCAGGTTTTGCTTGATAAATTCCGCCATTTCTTCCGGCGCTTCCTTGCAACGCTTATCCCAGCTCCCGCCGGGAAATCGAATGGAACCCGGCGCCAAGGCGTTGACGCGAATGCCTTCCGGCGCCAATTCCGCCGCCATAACTTTTGACAGGCTGTTCATCGCGGCTTTTGCTGTCTCTTATACACATCTCCGAGCCCACGAGACTC
>CAXHAT010000438.1:0-2239 GCA_964014485.1 uncultured Deferribacteres bacterium | reverse complement strand
TTTTACGTCATTCCCGCGCAGGCGGGAATCCAGTCAATCGCGCACAGCCCCTGGAGTCCCGCCTGCGCGGGAATGACGCAAAAGTGACGTTTTTCAGGTGCTATTTGGAAAAATTCCGAAAGTGCGTAACATGAGTTAATACTTATCATTACATCACGGAAACCGCCAAAACGGCGCGGGCAGGTTGAGCTTGGCGAAAATCGCGTTGGCTTCTTCTTTTGACCTGCCATTAAAATCGCGCCGCAGACGGTCGCCGTACCACAGTTTTGACAATTCCCAAACTTGCTCGACCGCAAGAATATCCCCGACGGCCAATGCCGACGCTTTCGCCCAGGACACGGCGTGTTCTTTCGACCGAAAGAGCAGCATGTGTTTTCAGGTAAAAACCAGATCGTCGTACCACTCGCGGCACGGCTTGGCAAACCAAACCACGTTGCCGCGCCCGTCGACCGCGCCGTTTTGCACCGTGAACTCGATCTTCTGGTCAGCATCCGGATAATGCGCTTCAATTTGAGCATCGATTCCGAGGGCGGCGGGAATCCCCAGCATGTCCCAGGCGCAATTGGCCTCCCAGGTTTTGTCCCCGGCGCGGACGCGGAATCCCGCGGGAGCGGCGGAAAACGGATTGGCCATTCTGATTTTGCCCGTCTCCGAATCGAGGAAAATCATGTGGCGTTCGTGCAGCCGCTGAAACGCCGCACGCATTTCCGCAACGGAAGCGCCCAGAAGCCGCGCCATCTCCCGCACAGACGGCGCGCGGCAATGCTCGGCGAAAAAACGGTAAATTTGAAAACGAATTTCAAGGTCATGATTCGGCATTGGGCGTTTTCCAAGAACATTGAATGATTGGCTGCGACGGCGGCGAAATGATTTCTTTGTTTTGAAGTGTCAATAGCATGCAGCAACGATTTATATTGCTTCCAGTCTATTTGTTTACGAGCAGCGTCAAGGAAATTCGTTTGAGCGCGTTTGGCTGGATACCCGCCTGCGCGGGTATGACAAAATGAACATTTTGTAGATGGGGGTTTTGTCCACGTTTTCTTAAATGACTCTTACTCTTCAAGGAAGAAGCCTCGTCTACGTCATACCCGCGCAGGCGGGTATCCAGCCAGAAGCGCTCAAACGAGCATAAGTCGAAAATTCTCCCGGACTCACCGCGCCTAACCTGGACAAGCCAGGAATCCCAATTCCTAAATAAGCTTGTCCCTGACACGATTGGGGATTACATCTCGAAGCGTCGGGGCAAATTCCAACTGATGTTACGCGCTCATCAATAATGCCTGTTGTAAATTGGTTTCCAGCCGAGTCGAATGTTGCAATTGAAAAAGGGCTGTTTGGCCCCAAAAACGTTTTTCAAGGTCATTCATGCGGAGGCGGGAATCCAGAAAATGGTGCACGGCCCCTGGATTCCCGCCTCCGCGGGAATGACGCGTAGAACAAAATTTTTTGTCAAATGCCGTATCATTGGCCAGCTGCGTAACATCAGTTCCAATTTATTGCCGGAACAAGGCCAGGCCGCATCGTTTGACGTCTTGAAATTTGGTTTTTGGAGTTTATTTGTGATTTGGGGATCGTCTTTTGAAATCTAATACCAATTTCCATAGTTTGGTATCCGCACTTGGCCTGTCATTCAGGAGGAATCTATGTCGTCCAATGCTCGCGATGACATAGATTCCTCCTGAATGACAAGCTGTGCATGTACATAAAATCACGGAAAACGATATAAGTTTTGGCAAAAAATCACTCAACAGATGCTATCGATATTGCGCGATGAGTTGCCGCACTTGATCAACATCTGGAAAACCGACCTGCTCGCCGACGGCGAGGGCTTGCTGCAACAGCGCCAAACCATCTTGCTTTTGCCCGACCCGACAGAGCAAACTGCCGAGATCGCGGGAAACGTGGTACAAGCCTTCTGCGTTTTGCGTTTCTTTGGCCAGTTGCAGCGCTTGTAGAAATGCTTGAACCGCGCCTTGCCAATCTTCGTTTTGCTGGTGAATATGCGCCATGTTGTGTAAAGTGGGAATCATTCCGGCGCGGTCGCCGATCTCCTGCTGAATCGCAAGCGATTTTTCCAGATAGTCGAGTGCGGCGTCATAATCGCCCCGCGCTTTAAAAATCTGACTGATGTTGTTGAGCGTCGTCCCTTCCCCGGCGCGGTCGCCGATCTCCTGCTGAATCGCAAGCGATTTTTCCAGATAGTCGAGTGCGGCGTCATAATCGCCCCGCGCTTTAAAAA
>CAXHAT010000437.1:0-2260 GCA_964014485.1 uncultured Deferribacteres bacterium | reverse complement strand
CAAGAAGCTCGTCGGCAGCGTCAGATGTGTATAAGAGACAGGACCGGCTCTACGATTACATTGACGGCAACCGTTAAAAACGAAGGCGGTTTTTCTGCCGAGGCGGAGCTTACATTTTTCGACAATCACCCGGACAGCGGCGGATCCGCCATCAGCGCAGCAATTCCGTTTGATATTTCCGCCAACCGCCAGATCACCGAACGTTTCGATTGGATTCCCCAATCCCCCGGCGAATTCACCCCACACGTGCGCATCTCCGGTTCTACCCCGCGCGAAAATCGCCTGCTTGACAACGTCGTTGGCGATGGCAAAATTATCGTTGCCGAACGTGGTGTCATCGAACCGGAAATTGTGCACATCATCGCCCCGGAAGCGGAATTCACCATCGATCAACCGCAAACTTACACCATTCGTTTGATGAACAGCGGCTTCGAAACCGCTCAAATAACCCAAATTTCATTCGACGGCAATTTCGGGTTTATTCCCGTCAGCGCCCTGCCCGTTTCGCTGCCGCAGGGGGTGGTGAAACGTTTTGACTTCACCGTAACGCTGCCGCCGGGTACCCCGCCGGGCGAGCACCTGGAAGTGATTCGTTTAACCACGGCCAACGGTATCGAATTCAGCGGCATCATCTTTTTCAAAGCGATTGAAAACAACCCGGAAGTAACCATCCGCCTGTTAAATGGCGCCACAACGCTGTCGGTGCCTGACGCCCGCGTTTTTACCGGTGGCCAGGAGCAACTGCCGACCGATTTTAACGGCGAGTTTACGCTGGAAGTGCCGCCGGGAACCGCGTTTGATGTGGTATTCTTCAAAGACGGTTTTCTACCGGCACGCGTGGAAGTTGATGAAGATGACGGCGGGGAAATCGTAACGGTTTTTATCGAACCGGGCGAAATTTTGGTGACGAATGTCGAGGTCGAGCCACTTTCTTCGGAAGATATCGCCCTGTTAGGTCTGGATTTGAACGATGCCAGTAATTTTAACTTCTTCGGATTCTCCGCTATGATTCAATTTAGCATAGATGAACCGCCCATGGAAGTTCAGTGGGTTGCAGAGGGTGGTTCCGGCGGTGGACAGTTCGGGGCATGTGGAATGGAAGACGTTGTTTCCGCATACTCAGAAATCGTCATAAGAGATAACGAAACCAATTGCGGTAGTAAATTTTTGAAACGCACTGTTATCGAATGCGAAGGCGGCAGAATGGATACGACCTACCGCCGAATCGCCTGCGGCTATTTCCGGGTCATCAAAGATTGCAGCTGCGAAATGAGCCAGGTGCTCGCCGAATACGAAAGACCGCAAACCGTATTGGGAATGGATTGCATCCAAAAAGTTGTTGAATTATGCACCCAAAGCACCGGCCTTGACGGATGTTTTGCGGTAACCGACCCCAGTGGTTGCGGTGACGGCGATGGCGAGCCGGATGAAGAAATGCCGATGGTTACCGGCGACGCGGTTTTTCCGGCGCCCGGTGTCGCAATTCCCTATATGATTGCGATTGATGGATCGGTTCGCACATTGAAGGAGTTTTTTAACGTAAACCTGGTGCTCGGCAACCAGGCAGATCCCTCGTTTACCGTTAGCGATATCAATGTCGAATTTGAAGTCATTAGCGAAGGTGACAATGTGGAGGGGCTTACGATTGTGAAAGACGCCGACCCGCTGCCGGATATTGCCGGCGGCCAATCCGCAAGCGCTAATTGGATTGTGCGCGGCGATGAAGTGGGAGCGCACACCATCCAAATCAACATTAGCGGCGCGTTGCAGCCCGGTAATATTCCGATTGTCGCCACTGAGATCGCTATCGTTACCGTAAACGATCCGCCGGAATTAAGCCTGACGTTGCAGCACCCGGCGGAAACATCCAATGGGAGCAGTTTTACCCTCAGCGCGGTGGTGGAAAATATTTCCGAAAGCACCACTGCCCGCAACGTTGGCGTGCAGATTTATTTAGACAACGAAAGCACCGCCCAACTCAACAGCGACGCTTTGCAGGAAGCCGGTGAAATTCCGCCGGGAGAAAGCCGCACGGTGTCCTGGAGTATTCTTTCCCTGGGCGATGGCGAGCTGTACGCCTGCAATGGCAGCAGCGGCAGCAACCTGGCGTTTACGCTGCAAATCGGCGGCACGCCCTGCGATGACCTCGTTCCGGCAGACACCACGGTGGATGACAACGCCCCGCCCGGCAGGATCGTCATCCTGGGAACCAGCGTCGGCGTTCCCGGCGTACAGGTGTCCGCCCTGGGTCGCGACACCA
>CAXHAT010000436.1:0-2268 GCA_964014485.1 uncultured Deferribacteres bacterium | reverse complement strand
GGGCACTTTAAAAGCGGCCATTTTCAGAATTTAATTTGCACATATTCATACTTTTTCTCCATTTGTGATGTTTGGAGAAGAAGTCATGTCCAACGTTCTGAAAATGGAAAAACAAACACTTATCGCCGAACTCCTCGCCCTTGGCTGGTCTTATCGCCGGATTGAGCGAGAAACCGGTATTCGTCGCGAAACCGTTTCGAAATACGATTCCGAGCGGATTGACTCGGCGGCCAAAGCGCCCGCCGACTCTGTTGGACCGGAGCCTGATCTTCAGGCTCAAAACCGGCCAAAGCGCCCACCGACCCCGAGGCCCACTCGCGTCAGTCAGGCGCAGGCTTTTGAAGCCATCATCCAAGACAAGATCGATCAACGGCTGACAGCCCAACGTATCTACCAGTACCTTGTCGCCGAGCAGGACTATTCCGGCAGCTACGACAGCATTAAACGCTATGTCCGCAAACTCAAAGCCAAGACGCCCAAACTCGTCGCGCGTTTACACGCCGCCCCGGGCGAAGAAGCCCAGGTCGATTTCGGCAAGGCCGCGCCAACGCTGAAGAACAGCCGCTATGTTCGCCCCTGGCTGTTCAAAATGGTACTCTCCTACAGTCGCCATTCCTATGAAGAAGTCGTTTGGACACAAGATGTTGAGACCTTCGTGCGCTGTCACGAGCGCGCTTTTACCGCCCTTGGCGGCGTCCCCAAGCTCATTCGTCTCGACAATCTCAAATCCGGCGTGCTCAAAGCCAATCTCTTCGATCCCGTGCTGAACCCGGTTTACGAAGCCTTTGCCAAACACGCCGGATTCGCGCCCTTGCCCTGTTTGCCGCGCAAGCCCGAGCACAAAGGTAAAGTCGAGTCCGGCGTCGGTTACACCAAAGACAATGTGCTCAAAGGCAAGAAGTTCGAGTCCCTCGAAGAGCAGAACGCCCACCTGCGCCGCTGGAACAAACGCTGGGCGCGTACGCGCATCCACGGCACAACCAAAAAGCAAGTCTGGGCTCTGTTTAGCCAGGTTGAACAGCAAGCGCTCAGACCCTATCCGCTCAAACCTTTTGCCTTTTTCAAAATCGGCGCCCGAAAGGTCCAGCCTGACGGTCACATCGAAGTCGCGCGCGCTTACTACTCCGTACCACACAAATATTTAGGACAAAGCGTCGTTGTCCACTTCAATGCTCAATGGGTCAAAGTGCTTTCGGGATCAGAAGTCATCGCCTTTCATCGCACCAAAACGCCCGGGCGTTTCAGCACCCAAAAGACGCATCTGCCTGAAAACAAATGTCTCACTACCGAAGCGTACAAACAGTGGCTCTTGACAACGTGCCGGACGATCGGGGAGGCGTGTCACCAGTGGGCCGCGGCTGCTCTTGAGCAAAGACAACAGTTGGCCTTCCCGGCGATTCAGGGCGTCATCAGGCTCAAGAAGAAGTATACGCCGGCCATCATCGATCAAGCCTGCTCGCAGGCGCTCAAACTCGCTTCAAGCCGCTATCACACCGTCGCCCTGTTATGCCAGGATACTGAGCATGAAGTCGCCGCAAAACAGCAGTTGAGCTTTCTGCAAGAGCACGACATGATCCGCCCGCTCGAAGACTATCAGAAACACTTTGAAGCCAATAAAGCGTAAAACAGACTCACAAGGAGACACGCATGGAACAATTGCAGTATCAACTCAAATCAATTCGTCTGTCGGGCATGGCCAATGCCCTGTCGACGCGATTGCAGGAAGCCCGCGCCAATGAGTTGCCGCACCAGGACTTCTTAACAAATCTCGTCCAGGACGAGCTTGAGCGGCGACAACAAAACCTGCTCAACCGTCGTTTGAAAGCAGCCCGTTTTCCCGAACAGAAAACCCTGGATGAGTTTGACTTCACTTTTAACCCGGGGCTCAACAAACGCTTTGTTCTCGATCTCGCCAGTTGCCGCTTCGTCGTCAAATCACAAAACGCCTTGATGGTCGGTCCGCCGGGCGTGGGCAAAAGCCATCTGGCCATTGCCGTCGGTATCGCGGCAATTCATCATGGCTATGCCGTGCTCTATCGGTCGATCTTCGATCTGGTCGAAGAATTGGCCGAAGCGCAAATGCTGGGAGAACGCCCGGCTCTGATCAAAAAGCTCGTCAAACCGGACCTGCTGATTCTGGATGAATTCGGCATGCGAAATCTTGCTGATAATGCCGCTGAAGACTTGTTGGAAATTTTTCATCGTCGTTATCACAAGGGATCATGTTTGATCGCTACCAACAGGCCGATTGAAGATTGGGGTAAACTG
>CAXHAT010000435.1:0-2296 GCA_964014485.1 uncultured Deferribacteres bacterium | reverse complement strand
AGTTAGCTACATCGGACTTGTTGACCTCGACGGCGAGCAGGCGCATCAGCTTGACGTCAAATTACCAAGCGGTGAAAGCGAATCCTGGTTTCTCGATCCGGAAACTTTTTTGACAAAAAAATTGAAGGGCATAACCTGGGACTACGGCCGCCGCGTGATTATTGAGGCGTATTTCGACGATTATCGCGAAGTCAGCGGCGTCATCATGCCGTTCGCGATTGAGCAAGAGTTTCATACGCGCTACCGCGTTTTTACCATTGAGGAAATTGAAATAAACGCTGAACTCGACGAAAACGTTTTCAAAATGGAAGCGTTCCAACCCGCCGATTCTGAGAGCAACTAACCGGCATTTTGACGCTCATTTTTACCTGCCAGCTTCTCCAAAAATTTTTCATTCACATAGTAAACCCAGCCGGTCGCCGCCAATACCAGTGCGGCGATCACGGGTTTTGAAGTGAAAAATATAAGAAACATTTCGCCCCATCCGTTCGAGCTGAGATTATCCGGCAAGTTCAACAGCATCAAAACTGAAAAAACGAGCGACGCCGCAATTGACGCCGCAGGCCGTTCGACGAAAAATGCGGTCGCCTTTTTCCACACCGGCTGACGTGCAGTTTCGGCTCTTTCCAGAACCTTTTTATTGAAATCAAATGAGAGCGCCGGAATATCATTTTGCGTTAGAAAAATCTCAGCAATCTGTTTATCCGCCGAGAATTCATCGCGGCAATTTTCGCACGTTTCCAGATGCGTCTGAATCCGTTCGGCCAGTTCAATGTTGAGCTTGTCTGCCAGCAGATGAGGAAAGTTTTGCTGGACGTCTTCACATTTCATAAAGCTGCGCCTCGATCAAATAGACCAATACATTGAAAACGCGGTCAGCAGGCTTTTGAGCCGTTTTCGCGCCCTGTGCAAATCGGTTTTTACGGAATTTACCGGTTTGGAAAGCATTTCGCTGATCTCGCCGCAGGAGTAGCCTTTCAAATAATAGAGCGAGACGGCGGCGTTTTCATCCGGCTTTAATTGGTCAAGCAGTTTAAGTACGCGCGCGTGCGTTTCGTTTTGGCTATACTTTTCTTCGATATTCTCCGACGAAACCAACGTGTCCGTTTCAGGCGTTTGCACGGAGCGTTTCGAAGCCTGGCGCTGCAACTGCTTTTTTCTGTTGATCGACAAATTGATGCAAATTCGATAAAGCCAGGTTGAGAGTTTTGACTTCCGCTCGAAGCCGCCGATGCTTTTAAACGCTTTCAAAAAAACGTCCTGCAGAATTTCTTCCGCGTCTTCCTTGCTGCCCAATACTCGAAACGCCAACATGAACAATTCCTGCTTGTAACGATTCATCATAATATCCAATGCGGATAAATCGCCGGCGCGCAACCGATTAACGATTTTGTTCTCATCAAACTCAAGCAAGGCTCGCCTCACACGTCGGTTCAATTCGTCAAAGTCAGGCTATTTGTTAGACAGCCGGTCGCCAAGGCCGGTTTCAAGTAAATTTTTTCGCAGGGAATTTCACGGATTTGAAACCGACTTCAAAGAACTTCTGTCAAAATTAGTGAAAATCGTTAGATGCAAAGATTTGACGAATCGACTAAAAGGAGAGTATCATGGATCCCATTGGACCGCCTTGGGAATACATTAAGCCCAGCAATTTATATTTGATCGGTTTCGGCTCCGCTTTTATCGCCAGCCTTTTCATTCTCACGCTGTTGGCGTTTTTTTTCAACAAGTTTTTCAAACGCCGCCATGAAGTGCGCGTCGCACGCATTCAATCCGGCAACCTAGATCCAATGACGACGCAAGCGGGCGCGTTTGTCATGTTCCGTCGCGGAATTATTCTCATTATTATTGGTCTTAATTTGAGTCTGACCTTGCTCGTTGACGGCCCTGAGCCGCTGCTGTTTTTGCCTTTCTCTCTTGGCTTGGCGTACTTCGCGATATACTTTATTCATGTGAACGGGTTGGTCAAACTGTTTCCGGAAAACGGAGAAAAGAAGGACGCAAGAGTTTCAGCTAAAGCCAAATCAACGGAATCGGAATAATGCTCTAACCCTGGGATTCTCGCGTACGACCATTGCTTGACAGCTTCAACGCTGTCTCAAAATGGCGGATATAAGCGTTAAGTTCTCGTTTTATCTTCGCACTCCGAGCATAATTGGATTCACTACCTGACACTTTTTGTATAGCCTTCCAAGACTGGCGAAAAAGGCCGGAATTGTCATGCTGGAGGCATCTTTTTTAATCCAACCCTTGAACTTTTGAGCGTAATCTGCACTTGACGATAACAAAGATTCCT
>CAXHAT010000434.1:0-2369 GCA_964014485.1 uncultured Deferribacteres bacterium | reverse complement strand
GAGATGTGTATAAGAGACAGGGTCTATAGTCTGAAACAAACCTCTGGGGAATTGGTGTGGCAAAAGAAAATCGGCGCTCGGATTTCCGCCGACCTACAAATTCTTGAAGATGCGCTCTTTTTCGGCGCCGCTGACAGTGCGTTTTATAAACTCTCCCCCAAAACCGGCGAGACGCTTGCCAAATTGAAAGTGGGAATTGTTCCTATTGGACGGCCGGCGCTTGGCGAAGCTGGGGCATACTTTTATTTGAGCGAAGGCGGACTCATGGGGCAAGGACGCGGTTTGGCGCTGGTTGCGACGCCAGGCTTCTTGCAAAATATTCGCTGGAGTCACGAAGAAAGCTATCGTTGGAGCGCCACAAAGCCGCGTATTTACAACTCTTTGCTGCTGACCGGCACGACGACCGGCGAGATCATCGCGTTCGATTTGCAGACAGGAGTCGAAGCCTGGCAGGTATTTGCGGAAGGTTCGATCCGCTCAATCGGCGTTGCTGAAGGCTTTTTATACGTCGGCACAATTGAAGGCGTCGTCTATAAAATCGATCCAAAATAAGACAGCGAAGATCATTCGTCCCGCCGGTTTTGTTTATTCACGCGGATACTGCTTTCGAACGATTGGCAGCTTTGGCGAGACTATCGAAAAAGTTCCCGGCATGACGACCCCGGGCTTTTTCGACAATCTCAACAGGATTTCATACCTTGTCAAAGTTTAATCTTTACTCATAAGTCCAGCTAAGAACTTAGCTCCAAAGGAGCGGCATAAAATAGCGAAGGGCGAAATAAATAGCCGTCCTGGCTTCAACGCTGCATTATGCCGCCCTTTCAGGGCTTTTTTCAAACCAGCCAACCCAAACTTATGGGCAAGGGGGAGGTCAAAGTTGGCCTGCCCGCCGCCAAAAAAATCCCCGCCTTTTCGCGTTTCCTTGAGAATTATCCCGGCTTCATTGGCATGAATTCCGCGAGCTAAAAATTTGCCGTTGTTTTTCTGCTAAAATCTTGTTTCTTGCTTGAGCGTTAATTTAACCCGGTTACTTTTAACAAAACAATGGAGTGTTTTAATGAACAAAGCGTTACGACTGAGCGCTGTCACAGGCGCGATCTTGGCTCTGACAGGAATTTTGAGCAACGCAAGCGCACAAGTCACCATTACTTCCAGCGACATCTTGAGTTTAATCGGTAAAACCGAAACGGTTGAGTCGGACACGAGCTCGAGCACGGCGGTGACCGTAGGGGCGACCGGCGGGCCGCAAATGTGGGATTTCGGCGCGATTGCGCTGAACAGCCCGATCGAACAGACATTTCATTTTCTCGCGCCGGAAGACACCCCGTTTGGCGGGGATTTCCCTAACGCGAACTTTGTACAATACTTTGTTTTTGCCGATACCATCGAAGGCTTTGGCACGTTCAAGTTAGAAGCCTGGAATTTTTCCGAAGCCAGAAGCGACAGTTTTAACACTTTTGGCAGTGTAAGCGTCACGACTTCAGACAACCCTTTGATTGGCACGGACACGACTTTTACCGATTTTCGCGAAGGGATTGCATTCCCGGTGGCTTTTAATTCCACCTGGACGGATTCCGAATCAGACACGAGCACGATTGACGTATTTGTCACGGTATCGAATTCCAGCGCCAGCAATATCGTTGACGCTTTTGGCACGGTGAAGATCGGCGACAGAAGCTTTGAGTGCCTGAGAATTTGTTCGTTCGATACAACGTCGACGCAGCAATTTATTAACGGCGTTCCGCTTGGCCCGCCCACTATTTCAACAAGTATTGATTACTCCTGGGTCTCGAAAGCGTCGTTTAACGTTGCTTCAATTTCCAGCCAGGACGACGAGACGGACCCCAACTTTACTGACGCATTCAGCTTTTTCAGAATTAAGGGCGGCGCAACAACTTCCGTGTCCGAAAACGACGGACTCCTGCCGACCACGCTCAATCTGATGCAAAACTATCCGAACCCGTTCAACCCGGAAACGCGCATCGATTATTCGATTGGCAAGCAGGGTTTGGTGGACTTGGCCATTTTTGACATTAACGGCGCGTTGGTCAAAAATCTTGTGCAAAGCGATCTGGCGGCGGGCGAATACTCCGCCGTTTGGGACGGCACGGATTTCTCAGGCCGCAAAGTCGCCAGCGGCCGCTACGTTTACCGCCTGACCTTCAACGGCGAAGTCAAATCGAAGATGATGATTTTGGTGAAATAGGCCGTCCGGGAACGCGAAAAACTTTTGTTTTTCGTCATTCCCGCGCAGGCGGGAATCCAGAGCCCCTGCGCGATTGACTGGATTCCCGCCTGCGCGGGAATGAATTAGAGCCGACATTCCGCACGTCAATTGTCGCATTTGAAATCATTTGTTGAAAGAGCGC
>CAXHAT010000433.1:0-2412 GCA_964014485.1 uncultured Deferribacteres bacterium | reverse complement strand
CGCGATGCAATGGAGTCTCGTGGGCTCGGAGATGTGTATAAGAGACAGGGCCCCGCGCGATTTAATCGTGACAATCGGCGAGCGCTGGACGGAGGCGTTGACCGATGATTTGCTCGCCGCGATGAAAAAAATGCCAGAAGATCAGGACGGAAAGGAAATTCTTGATTTGATGCATTCTTCCGGTTTTGTGAAGGTTGATTCAACGCTTCTGAATAACGCCGCCGCAAAATATTCAGGTAATAACGAATGAGCGCCGCGAAATACTTTTTCCCGATCCCAATCCCAATCCTGATTCTGCTGATTTCTTGCGCGCGCATCGACAAAAAATCAACTATTGCTGAAGCCGAAAATAACGGCGTCAACTCGGCGGAGTTGGCCGACCTCGCTGAAGTGTATTTTGAAACGACGCCAAGAACCGTCCCGCGAATCAAACAAGCCGCTCAACTGATGGCCGAAGCGGCGCTGCACGCCCCCGCCGGATCAAAAAAGCGGTACGACTATTTATTCAAGCGCGCAAATTATAACATTTGGCTGGCCGTGCGCGAGACGGATTCAGGGCTGATCACGGCGCTTGCCGAAGACGCCGTTTTGTCTTGCAACACAGCGATTCAGCAGGATTCCAGCCGTGTGGAAGGCTTTTATTATCGCGGCATTGCGCTTGGGTTGATCGGTCAGGAAAATAAGCTGAAAGGCCGCGACGCGATGTTTTCCTTGCGTAAAGACGCCATGACCGCCATCGTAATCGATTCGACTTTTGACTACGGCGGGCCATACCGGCTCCTGGGCGCTCTCTACTTGCGCGCACCGGGTCCGCCCGCCGGAATCGGCAGCAAGCGCAAAGCGCTGCACTACTTAAAAAAAGCGCGAGCTCTGGCCCCGAACCACCCTGAAAACATCCTGTTTTACAGCGAAGCCCTCCTTGCGCAAAAAGAGCATGTTGAAGCGAAAAAGCTGCTTGAAACGCTTGAAGAACACATGCCGCACTACGGCGATGCAACGGACGGCGTACGCTGGACGGCGCTGCGCAAAGAACTGGAAAGAAAGCTTCGGTAATGATACGATTCCGTGATCTCCGAATAGGCGCAAAACAGACGCTCGGCTTTGCGCTTGTGCTCGTAATTATGGCCGGGGCGAACATCTATTCGATCAATAAGATGGGCGATCTCAACGCCGCCGTCCACGAAATTTCGGCAAGCTGGCTGCCGCGAGCGTTGGCGGTTTCAGACGTTCACACCAACACCGCGAATTTGCGCAGGGGGCAACTGCAGCTCATCCTGGCTCAAAACGACTCGGTCGTTCAGGCGCAGAAAGATGTGATGATCAACCTCGTCGCGCTGATTGACCAAAACCTGTTCGTTTACGATTCCCTTAAAATCCAGTCGGAAGAGCGCGGGCTTTACTCCGGGGAAGAAGCGACCGCATTTGAGAAATTCGATGAAAGTTGGGAAGACTATCAAAACGTCGTCCTCGAATTCTTGACCGCTTTTGATCGAGGCGAATCGGCGACGGCGCGGGCGATCTTGAGCGATCAAACGCAGGCTTCGTTTGACGCGCTCGCCGCCGCACTGGTCAAGCTGGTTGAAGCGAACAGAAGCGACGCCATTGCCGCCTCAGCCTCGGCGCAAACCACTTTCGAAAACACGCGCACTTTGTTCCGCATCGTCTTCTTTCTGACGCTTGCATTGTCCGCGTTCATTGCAATTGTTTTGGTTCGCTTGATCACGGTGCCTTTGAAAAAGCTCGTTTCCGCCGTGCAGAGAGTGGCGGCCGGCGATTTAGGCGCGCAACTCGACGTTTCGAGTGGGGACGAGGTCGGGCGTTTGGCCAAGTCTTTCAACAAAATGACCATCGCCTTGGGAGAAGCGCGAAAAAGTGAGCGTCGCCAAGCCGAACTGCGCGCTGAGGCGGACAAGCTGCGGATTGAAGCGCGAGAGGCCGAAGCCAAAATGTTGAAAGCGGAAAATGAGCGGAAAACGCGGGAATTGGAAGAAGCGCGCCAATTGCAACTTTCGATGCTCCCAGACGAGATTCCGCAGCTTCCGGGTTTGGAAATAGCCGCGTTCATGGAAACGGCGACCGAAGTCGGCGGCGATTACTATGATTTCAAAATCGAAGAAGACGGCGTTTTGACTGTCGCAATTGGCGACGCGACCGGGCACGGCACAAAAGCGGGCGTCATCGTTACGGCCGTAAAAAGCTTGTTTGAAATTCTCCACGCACGGCCGGACATGCCCCAGACGTTTCGCGAAATGTCTCACGCCCTCAAGGCCATGAATTTGGGCGGGAAAATGTTCATGGCAATGTCGATGCTAAAAATCAAAGACGGCGCTTTGCGCATTGTCGCGGCGGGAATGCCGTTCGCGCTTATTCTGCGCGCCGCCTCGCAAAAAGTCGAGCAAATCGAACTTCGGG
>CAXHAT010000432.1:0-2412 GCA_964014485.1 uncultured Deferribacteres bacterium | reverse complement strand
ACGACGTTGGCGATCCGCTCTATCATGAAATCGTTTTTTGCATGGACGTTGAACGTATCGAAGTTTTTCGCCGTGAAGCGTTTCTGCGCAAGCTGCACGTACGCCGCTTGCCGCCCGTCAAATCGCCCAAGACCAGGCGCGTCCAGGCTGATCTTTCAGCGTCGGAATTGACTTATCATGACGACGACTATAAAAACATCGAGCCAGCGTGACATGGACTACATCGACAAAGACGCGCGCAAGTTCCTGGAGCTTTCGCGCGAAGCGCTGCCGCCGCGCCCGATCCGCCCGCTGGCGGTGGACGTGTACCGCATCATCAAGCACAAAGACGGCGGCGAAATGCGGCTGGCCGGATTCGTCGTCACCTATCGCGGCGACCACGCCGTCGCGCTCCAACGCTTCCTGCGCGGCTCGCTCAAAATCAACGTCGCGCCGGAGCAGCAGAATTAGACTGTTAGGCTGAAGGCTCTTAGCCTATTAGCCTTCCGTCTAACAGTCTTCAGCCTAATGGACTAACAGCCTATGTTGACCGAAGCCAAGCTCAAGGAAAATCTCGTTTCGCTCGGCATTGATCCGGTTGCGCCCGACGCGCAGAACTTTGTGCGGCACATGCTCAACGCGGCAGGGGTCAACCCTGACGAGCCGCATTCGAATGATGTGCTTGCGTCGCACCTGGATCATGCGCTTGCGTGCGCCAAAAAGCTCAAGCTGACCGATAAACTCTTTGACCTTTACTACTTGCTGTATGGAGAATCGCTGTGAAACAAAAGTGCGTTTTGCGCCATGCCTGAGAAATCGAGCTACGTCATCGATACGCTGGCGGAAGCGTTGGGCGTGACGGACTTTTTCCTTGAGAATCTGCATCCGTTCGAGAGTTACAGTCTGGTCGAGCTTGGCCGGATGCAGAAGGAACTCAGCGCCAGCAAACTGCGCCGCATCGTCTTGACGCTGGCGCACTGCGAATATCTTGATCTCGACAAATCCGGGCGCTATCGGCTCGGTCGCAAGCTGCTCGATCTAAGCTATCGCTACAATCGCGCCATGAAGCGGGCGCACGATGAATTGAAACAGCAAGTACTGACCTACAACATCGAACGGGAGATGCAATCGTGAAACAACAAGAAATGCTTCGCAGCATTTACACAAATGTAGAAGCCGACCACCGTGGGGCGAATGAGCTTTTTTCGGAGAAAGTCACTTCGACCGGCGACCATCCACTGACAGTCTTTCGCTTCCCCCGCGCAAACCCACATGCGGGATCATATTACATCATCCGGTTTAATGATTGTTCAAAGCCTGTGCCTTATTATCGGATCATGAATGACGACGGTCGAAGGTTGGGACTACAGCCTATTATCACTATTGAGCGCCGCGTCCGCACGACTGTAAAAAAAAGCGCCAAGCCAGATATTCATTTTGGAGAGCAAGTCGGTGATTTCAAATTCAAGCTCGAGGCGCGACAATGAGCCAGACAAGCGAACCCCCGATCAAGGTCGAGCCCGACAATGTTGCCACTGTTGCGGCTGACGACAAAACGCCCGCCGCTCCGGTCGCCCTGCGCGAAGAGATCGACAACATGCGCGAAAAGAAATATCTCGCCTTGAGCCAGTTCCACGACGGCAAACCCTGGAGCGCCGACCGTTTTTGGAAGGCGGTCGATGCGGAACACGCCAACCTGGTCAACGCCGCCGTCCGCATCGGCAACGCCTTGATCGTGCTCAAGGAAATGTCGCCCCACGGCGAGTTTGCGCAAGGACTGGAAACGCGCGGCATTGCAGCCCGCACCGCCAATAATTACATGCGGCTGGCGGCGCAATTCACCGGCTTCGACCAGGACTTTATCGAAGGCATGGGCAAGACCAAGCTCTACAAACTCCTGAGCGCGCCCGCCGAAACGCTGGACGGCCTGCGCGAAACCGGCGAAGCCTTCAATCTTTCCAGCGCCGAAATGATCCGCATGTCCACGCGCGAGTTTCAGGAAGCGATCAGCGACGCAACCGACCGCATGAAAATCGAACTGGACGGCGAGCGCTCCAAGAATCAGAAGCTCGGCGACGACGTGGCGCGCTATAAAAAGGAAGCCGAGCGCGCCCGCAAGAAACTGGCGAAGCGCGAAGACGATCCGCAGCCGGAATGGTGGAATCGCGGCATGAAAGTGATCGGCGAAATCGATGACTACGCCCGCATTTTGACCGAAGGCAACCCCGACCTGAGCGACGATGAGATCAAGAAAAAGGGCGGCTATATCCTCGGGCGCATCGAAAGCGGCATGGTGCAATTGCGCAAGTTCCTGAGTAGCGCCGTCGTCGATCCCGAAGCTTTTGCCAAAACGCGCAAAAAGAAGCTCGCCGCTTTGCAAAACGACCCGAATTTAGACTTGCCGAAGCAGTGAACAGTAAGCTGTAAGCAGTG
>CAXHAT010000431.1:0-2447 GCA_964014485.1 uncultured Deferribacteres bacterium | reverse complement strand
GGCTTCTATAACTGGCGAAGAAGGCCGGAATTGTCATGCTGGAAGCATCTTTTTTTGATCCGACCCTTGAACTTTTGAGCATGACCTGCACTGGGCGATAACAAAGATTCTTCCAGAATGACAAAACGAGGCTTTTCGACGGCTCGAAAATACAGTTTACAAAAAGTGTCAGGTAGAGAGTTTCGTCCTCTTCTCCGCGCTTTAACGTATGGATAACTCACGATTCTGCAACTCACTTTGTACGAACTCAGCCGATCTTGAGCATTCGTTAGAAATTCGGGGAATTTAGCGCAGTCCTTTTCTACGTTTTCGGCGGTTAGCTCCCGGCTTGTCATTCCAAGCGGAATCTTCTTCAGGTATCGAACTTATTGCAGGCGTCAAAATTTTGTTATTGAAGAACGTTCTAAAAATTCTGAGCGAGGAATCTCAGACGTTCCTAAAAGTACAGTTGAGATTCCTGGCTCCACAAGTTCAAAAAGTTTACTTTCACAGCATCTTTGCGCATTTCCGACGACGCTTGTGCGGAGAGAAAAATTCGCTCGGAATGACATCGACTGAACAGAAACGATGCGAAAAAACTGAAGTTTAACTATGAAATCTAACACTCACTACCGAACCTGCAATCTCTGCGAGGCCATGTGCGGCCTGGAAATTCAGCTTGAACATGACCAGATCGTCTCTATTCGCGGCGACGAAAATGATCCGTTCAGCCAAGGCCACATTTGCCCGAAAGCCGTGGCGCTGCAAGATATTTACGAAGACCCGGATCGCTTAAAGCATCCCGTACGGCGGACGGGCTCAGGTTGGGAGCAAATCGGCTGGGAAGAAGCCTACGAAGAGATCGCCGACAACCTGCGAAAAATCCAGCAAGAGCACGGCAATAACGCCGTCGGCGTTTATCTTGGCAACCCGAACGTTCACAGTTCCGGAGCCGTTCTCTACGCACCGCCGTTGTTGCGAACCTTGCGCACCCAAAATCGCTTTTCCGCCACTTCCGCCGACCAATTGCCGCACCATTTCGCCGGTTATTTCATGTTCGGCCACTACCTGCTTTTGCCGATTCCGGACGTTGATCGCACACAATTCATGCTCATGCTCGGCGCCAATCCGCTGGCTTCCAACGGCAGCCTGATGACTGCGCCCGGCATTGAAAAAAGGCTCAAAAAAATTCAGCAGCGCGGCGGACGCGTCGTCGTGATCGATCCACGCAAAACCGAGACGGCGCGTAAGGCGGACGCGCATCATTTTATCCGCCCCGGAACCGACGCGCTTTTTCTTGCCGCAATCATTCACACGCTTTTTAAAGAAGGCTTAGTCGACTTTGGCAGATTCGAAGAGTTCGTCACAGGCGCTGAGGCGCTCGCTCGCGAATTTGAAGATTTTTCGCCGGAAAAAGTCGCGCCGGTCACAGGAATTGACGCGCAAACAACAATCGATTTGGCACGAGAATTCGCTGAGGCTGATTCAGGAGTCTGTTACGGCAGGATGGGCGCTTCCACGCAACAATTTGGTGCGGCTACGCACTGGCTCATCAATGCAATAAACTTGCTCACCGCCAACCTGGACGAACCCGGCGGCGCGATGTTTACTTCTCCGGCGATTGACCTCGTCGGACTCGCTTCGCAAACCGGCAGACGCGGCAGTTTTGGGCGTTGGGAAAGTCGCGTGCGCGGCTTGCCGGAATTTGCGGGCGAACTACCGGCGGCGGCTTTGGCCGAAGAAATTCTCACACCCGGCGATGACCAAATTAAAGCGATGATGACAATCGCCGGAAACCCGGTGCTTTCCACGCCAAACGGCGGCCAACTTGATCAAGCGCTTGCGGAACTGGATTTTATGGTCAGCATCGATATTTACATCAACGAGACGACGCGCCACGCGAACATCATTTTGCCGCCAAAAACAGGACTCGAGGTTGATCATTACGACATCGTTTTTCACGCGCTGGCGGTGCGGAATACCGCAAAGTATTCTCCGGCGCTTTTTGAATCAAAGAACGGCAGAAAGCACGATTGGGAAATTTTGCAGGAGTTACGCAAAG
This sequence comes from uncultured Deferribacteres bacterium, assembly GCA_964014485.1. Taxonomy (GTDB): domain Bacteria; phylum Zhuqueibacterota; class Zhuqueibacteria; order Zhuqueibacterales; family Geothermadaptataceae; genus CAXHAT01. Next base: position 406 of record CAXHAT010000431.1, on the reverse strand, counting down.
CGCTCGCAAAAAGCGGGGAAGCGACAAAGAAGAAGTCTCGTTTCAAGCTCGATCCATTCGCCAGATTCTCGCACCAAAAATTGCTGGATTTGTCCTTAAAAATGGGGCCGTACGGTTCGTGGGGCGGCCGCAAATTCAAGCGCGACAGCCTGAATTTACGAAAATTGAAAAAAGCCGTTCACGGCGTCGATCTTGGCCCGCTGCGCCCGATTTTCCCAAAACGCATTATGACGGAATCCGGAAAAATTGAGCTCGCACCAAAAGTTTTCATCGACGATCTAACACGCCTGCGAGAAACATTTTTTGGCGAAAACAACGGCGCGCTCAACGGCTTCGATCTTTTGCTGATTGGCAGACGGCATCTTCGCAGCAACCATTCTGTCTCTTATACACATCTCCGAGCCCA
>CAXHAT010000430.1:0-2482 GCA_964014485.1 uncultured Deferribacteres bacterium | reverse complement strand
ACACCAAGAAGCTCGTCGGCAGCGTCAGATGTGTATAAGAGACAGGTGCGACGATTTCTACAGTAGCAAGCGTTCAGGAGTACAAAGGCGTGCTTTATCTTGGCAGCTTGAAGGAGCCGGCTTTCGCCAGAATTGCGCGGCCTTGATATACTGAAAAAAACTGCTTTGACAATAAACCTGAACTTGCTATTTTTTGACATGCAAACACAGACCAAAAGAGCAACAGTCTATCTTGACCCTGAAATTCATCGCGCTTTGAAAATCAAAGCTGCGGAAACGGATAGCACTTTGTCGAATTTGATCAATGCCGCTATTCACCGTCTTCTCGAAGAAGATCATGAAGACCTTGTTGCGTTTGATGATCGAAAAAATGAGCCGAATTTGGACTTTCAGGATGTTTTGAAAGAATTAAAACCAAGTGGCGCTCTATAAAGTCCTCATCAAACCATCGGCCGTCAAGGAACTGAAGAAAATCCAAAAGAAAGACCTTGAGAAAATAACGGATAGAATTCAGGCCTTGGCGAAAGAACCGCGTCCCGCCGGGTGTGAGAAGCTGTCTGGGCAAGAAAAGTATCGAGTTCGACAAGGCCGCTATCGAATCGTTTATGCGATTGAAGATAATGAGCTTATCGTTTTCGTGGTTAAAATTGGTCACCGGCGAGATGTTTATAGAAGATAATAATCTTCAAAAAATAACCCTGCCATTAAGCTTTCCTGCTTTATCAACAGTTTTAACTCCCCCAAAAAAAGAGCAGTCAATAGACTGCTCTTTCAGGTCATGCCAAAAAGCACTTGATTTAATAGCGATAATATTCCGGCTTGTACGGCCCTTCAACCGGAACGCCGAGATACTCCGATTGCTCCGGCGAGAGTTCAGTGAGCTTCACGCCGATCTTTTCCAGGTGCAAGCGCGCGACCTTTTCGTCCAGGTGCTTGGGCAGGACGTAAACGCCGACTTCGTACTTGTTGTTGAAAAGCTCGATTTGCGCCAGAACCTGGTTGGTGAACGAGTTAGACATCACAAACGACGGGTGGCCGGTAGCGCAGCCGAGATTGACCAGACGGCCTTCAGCGAGCAGAACAATCGAATGGCCGTCGGGGAAAGTGTACTTGTCCACTTGCGGCTTGATCTCTTCCTTCTGAATCCCGGGAAAATCGTTGAGCTGGGCGACCTGAATTTCGATGTCAAAATGGCCGATGTTGCAAACGATAGCGCCGTCTTTCATGTTTTTCATGTGATCGATGGTGATGATGTCCTTGCAGCCGGTCGTGGTCACAAAAATATCCGCTTCCTTGAGCATATCTTCCATCGTCGAAACCTGGTAGCCCGCCATTGCCGCTTGCAGGGCGCAGATCGGGTCAATTTCCGTGACAACAACGCGCGCGCCAAACGCACGAAGCGAATCCGCCGAACCTTTGCCGACGTCGCCGAAGCCTGCGACAACGCAAAGCTTACCCGCCAGCATAATGTCCGTCGCCCGCTTGATGCCGTCCGTCAGCGACTCGCGACAGCCATATAAATTATCGAATTTCGACTTGGTGACGCTGTCGTTGACGTTGAAAGCCGGAACTTTGAGCTCGCCGTTTTTCATCATTTTGTAAAGCGCGTGAACGCCCGTGGTCGTTTCTTCGGAAAGGCCGCGAATTTCTTCCAGCATTTCCGGGTGGCGCTGATGAACGATGGCCGTCAAATCGCCGCCGTCGTCAAGAATCATGTTCGGGCCTTTTCCTTCGCGGAAACGCAGCGTTTGCTCGATGCACCATTCGTACTCTTCCTCGGTTTCGCCTTTCCAGGCAAAAACGGGAATACCTGCTTCGGCGATGGCCGCCGCTGCATGATCCTGAGTCGAAAAAATATTGCACGACGACCAGGTCACTTCCGCGCCAAGCTCGATAAGCGTTTCGATTAAAACGGCGGTTTGAATAGTCATGTGCAAACATCCCGCGATGCGCGCGCCTTTCAACGGCTTTGACTCGCCGAATTCTTCGCGCAAAGCCATTAAGCCCGGCATTTCTTTTTCAGCCAGGATAATTTCCTTGCGTCCCCAATCCGCCAACGAAATATCGGCGACTTTATAATTCGGAGAGGTGTGACCATTCGTGCTGCCGTTGGTTTCCGCGGCAACCGGTTTTTCCATAACTGGCGTTTCCATCTAGTTTATCCTTTTTGTATGAGTTAAGATATTCCCGCCGAAGTTAATACTCGCGAAAGCGATGGCGGAAATGACAATTTGTTACGACTCAGGTTACCAACCGCGCTTGCGGTCTTGATTAGAGAGCAACTCCGAATTCAAACGCTTCAGCGTTTGAGTGTGGTTTGTCGTCTCTGACGACGATGAATCGCCGAACTCTGAAAAAGAGTTACTCACTGATGTTACGCACGGTTCGTTTGGCACACGCGATCAGAGTCCACGAGCAACTTTTGACTCTCATTAGCTCCGCTCTTCAGAGCGGAGATTTTTGAAAGCGACCGCCCCTTCTC
>CAXHAT010000429.1:0-2497 GCA_964014485.1 uncultured Deferribacteres bacterium | reverse complement strand
TGATCAACGACAATTATTTTTTCTCATCAGCGACAATTATTTCTCCCCATTTTTTTCGATCATAATCCGCACATACTATACCTCCTTTTTAGGGTCGTTTTTGTCGTTTTTCGCCTGTTCCAGGCGATAGCTTGGCAAGTTGAGTTCCAGAATAATGCTATGATGTACCAGGCGGTCGATGGCCGCGGCCGTGGTCATGGGATCTTTAAAGATTTTTTCCCATTGGGAGAAGGCAAGATTACTGGTAATCATCACACTCCCTTTTTCATAGCGATCAGCCAACAAGGTGAAGAGCACTTCCATTTCCTCGCGATTTTGCTGTACATAGCCGATGTCATCGATCAGCAGGGCATCATATTTGGCAAGCTGTTTTAGAATCCGGGGTAATTTGAGATCGCGTTTGGCGATTAGGAGTTCTTGAACCAGCAAGCTGCAAGGCGTAAATTTGATACGTCGTTGTTTATAGATGAGCTCCTGGGCAACGGCGCAAAGGATATGGGTTTTCCCACTGCCGGGATTGCCAAAGGCCAGGATATTTTCCCGGCGATCTAAAAAATCGCCCTCTAATAAGCGGCTCAGTTGCATATCAATCTTACGCGGCAACCGTTTTCGATTAAAGGTTTGCAGGCTTTTCTCCAAGGGCAACCGCGAATCTCTCAGATAGCGGGCAATGCGCTTATTGCGGCGAACCTCTCTTTCCTGCTGCACCAATTCCAATAAATAGCGTTCATAGCTGAGCGATTCCTGCCGAGCCAGATCTGCTTGCTGGGCATAGGCATTTCTAATCGTTGGCAAGCATAGCTCCTTCAGACAGCCCAGCAGGTCGTTGGTAAGTTGTGTTTCCATCATATCACCTTCCCTTCTACTGGCACTTCATGCCTTCCCATCACTTTCCGCAGAACACAGTGGTTCAGCAAAGTATCATAAACAGCAATATCGATGGCCTTAACCACAGCCTTACCAAGTGCTGGAAATTGCCAGCCCGATTTGACGATTGCCGCCACATTCTCATAACTGATGGTTTCTTGTCGCTCAATTAACTCACTTAAAGCCCCATCCACGGCGGTTTCACTCTCCTTAGCAGCCAGCTGAAGGATCCGCAAGTATTCCCGGTCCGCTCGCGCGGCTTTGGTTGCTTTTCCGGTAAGGGATGCCTTCCGGCAAAGAGTATCATAGGCCATGCGAAAACGATGAGTGGGAAACAGATCGCTGCGGTAACGATAATTTTCAAAGGCCCCCGGCTTGCGAAGTAAGCCGTCGATAATATGGCGGTATTGGATGTAGTGTTTGCCTTCTCCCCGTAGCCGGGGAATCTTTTCAATACACCTTTTTGCATACCATACTTCCAGATGCTCAGCATAGAGCTTGACCTTGATGTGTTCTCCAATCAAACGGCTATGCACCGAATACACATTATGTTTGACACGGATGGTACTGCTCGGCCCTACTTTCAGGCTCAGACGCTTACAGGCATCTAAACGCGCCGCCGGCAGCGACTTTAATACTTTCAATTCTTCTTGAAAACATTCCCGGCGCCCGCTGTTTAATTGAGAAAAGAGTTTCTTCAAAAAATCATCATAAGCCTTGCGGTTTTCAAAATCGCGGCTGCCGCGTAAGATCAGCGACTGTTCTACTGCCCGTTTGAAACGGTGATGGCGTTGTTCCACATCGCCATTTTCATGAGGCGAGCGGGCATTGGTCTTACGACCTTCCAAACCATAATGCGCTAAAAGCGCACGGTAAGACTGAGTGAATTCTTTACGGCTGCCGGTGTTTTGGATCGCTGCGCTCAACCGATCGCTTTGATGGGATAAGGGAACACCGCCTAATTCCCACAATGCATTTTGCAACCCTTCACTCAAGGACTCAAAACTCTCCGAAAAACACACTGTACCCGTCTCCCAATTGCTATAAGTTAAAACAAAATGATACAACAGATGCTTAAAGGGCACCCCTGCAATGGTGATACCCAACTCGCTCATATCCGTAAAGTCTGACTGGCATAACCGGCCCGGATAATGTATTTGAGGAAAAAAGACCTCCTTCGGCGGCCCTTCCAGGGCACGGTAGGTTTTGATCCGGCGCTGTAGGGTACGAAGCTGGCCATCCGAAAAACGACCCGGGTAGCGGCGCTGTAAGTCTTCAAAGATCGTCTTGGCCTCTAACCCCCAATTCACTGATAAAAGATCTCGAACCTCTTCCCATACTTCTGCAAACGGATCCGGGCGCGTTCGCCAGGTATGATCAACCTTCACTTCACTGGGAAGCTGCCCTAAACTCTCATATCTTCGAGCCGTCTTGCGATCCATTCCCGCTTTGCTGGCGGCTAATTCTTTCGTCTTTTCTGTCTGCATAAACTTCCTGAATCTCCTAACTTGATGATCACTTACCATCCAAACAGCCTCCTCACTTTTGGTGTTCGGACAGTTTAATTAGCACTGAGATTAATGGGGAAGTTTAATTGTCGTCAAAGAGGTAATTTAATTGTCGTTAGTCA
>CAXHAT010000428.1:0-2549 GCA_964014485.1 uncultured Deferribacteres bacterium | reverse complement strand
TCGACGCGCCGGTGACGCAAGCGCTTTGGCAAGCGGTCATGGGCGAAAATCCGAGTCGTTTCCAAAGCCCGACCCGCCCCGTCGAACGGGTAAGCTGGGAAGCTTGCCAAGACTTTTTACACAAGCTCAACAACATGGCCGGTCTGCGCCTGAGCCTGCCGACCGAGGCGCAGTGGGAATACGCCTGCCGCGCCGGAACAACGACCGCGACCCACGCGGGCGATCTTGAAATTTTAGGTCAAAACAACGCGCCTATCCTGGATGACATTGCCTGGTACGCAGGCAACAGCGGGGTTGATTTTGAACTGGAAAACGGTTTGGATTCATCCGATTGGCCGGAAAAGCAATATGACCATAAAAAGGCGGGGACGCACCCTGTCGGCGAGAAACAACCGAACGCCTGGGGTCTCTACGACATGCTCGGCAATGTCTGGGAATGGTGTCAGGACTGGCACGGAAATTATCCCGACGAGACGATGGTCGACCCAACCGGCCCGGAAACCGGCGCCAAGCGCGTGATTCGCGGCGGCAGTTGGTACTACAGCGCTCGCGGCGTGCGTGCGGCTTGTCGCGACTGGAACCTGCCGGGCAGCCGCTACAGCAACCTGGGCTTCCGGTGCTCCCAGTTCCAGATACAGGAGGACGACGCGGAGGCGGCGTGGTAACCGGCCCGGAGCGAGCAAGGCCGACTCGCGCCTAAAGCGCGGTAAGGCCGCCGCGAGCGGGCGTCGGAATCTCGTTCAGGGTTTTTTGGGTTTTCAACTTTGGCAAAAAGCAAAAAATCATGTCTGGCAATACTCCAAAAAAGGTTCTTCTGAAACAGGGCGCTAAACCCTTGTTTTTACGTCCCTCAAATTGTACTATTTTCCTACCTCGTAAACCGGTCGTTTTTTGGAGTATTTATATCCCCCTATGAAAACAGCGGCAATCTATGCCCGCGTCTTGACACGCGAAAAGTAGAACGTTTGAAACCACCTTGACATGGATTGGACGGGAAATTGACATCGGCAGCGAAGAGAGTTAAGAATCTTTTCCGCTACAAATTGCTTTTACCGTACTCTAAAAGTTGCAAGAGCGTTTTGGGCATTTCCCAAAAGAACATTGATGGATGTTTTTTCGGGGGTGGCTGAATTGGTTAAGGCAGCGGACTGATACTCCGTGGAGCCGTAAGGCTCTTATGGGTTCGAATCCCATCCCCTCCGCTTTTAGGGCAGCGCCTCCGGGCGTTGCCCCATTCGGGCACAATATCTACCCATTCCTCAAACCGATCCAAAATACCTCAAAAAATTTCCCAATTGACCCATTCAGAATCTTTCATTGCTGACTCAGGCTCGTATTGATTTGTTTTTAAAGGGTTTAATGCTATGCTGTGAACGAGTCAAAATAGTCCTTTTGACTTGTTGGGCCGTTCGAACGATTTGCCTGTCCCGACAACGACCGCGATGCCCCTATTTCATTGCTGCAATCCGTGTACAATATCATATAATCGCAGCGACCGCCGCGATTATATTCATAAAAAATACGCCGAACCTATAATTTCAGCCGGAATTCTCATCCTGAATCCCGGCTGTTTGTTGGGATAAAAGTTTCGCGTGAATTTATCGTTTTTCAAACTTAAGTTGAACTCAACGAAAACATATTTCACTTCCTCACAAGAAGACCGCCAGCAGAGAGAGTCATGGCCCAAATTGAACGCTACGAAGCCCTGATCCGCTGGGGAACCAGCACCTGGACTTATCCCGAGTGGAAAGACGTCGTCTACCGCAAGCCGTACGACAAAAAAAGCATCAAGGCGGAGTCTTTAGCCGAATACGCCGCCTTCCCGCCGTTTTCTACCGTGGGCATAGATAACACGTTTTACGCCCCGCCCAACCCGTTTGTCTTTGAAGCGTATGCGAAACACTTACCTGAAGGCTTTCGCTGCGTTTCGAAAGTTTGGGAGCAAATTACAGTTCCCAAATGGCCTAAACACAAACGCTACGGCATCAAGGCGGGAACGGTGAATCCCAACTTTCTCAGTGTTGAAAAGTTTGTAAAGGAAATTCTCTATGTCTACGATCAGGTTTTTCGCGAGCATACCGGACCGCTGGTGCTGGAATTCGGCGAAATGTATCCGCCGGCGATTCCAACGTTGCAGTTTTTCTTGGAGAAGCTGGAAGAATTTCTTTCCGAACTGCCGGACGATTTTCGATACGCGGTTGAGATTCGTAATCGCGGTTTTTTGCAGGAAAGTTATTTCGGGCTATTGCGCAAGTACAACGTTGCGCACGTCTTCAACCACTGGACGAAAATGCCCAAGCTGTCCGATCAGATGAAGGTTGCAGGCGATCCGCCCTTTACCGCCGATTTCGCCGTCGCCAGACTGCTCACTCCGCTCGGGGTGAACTATGCCAACGCCGTGAGGATGAACGCCCCCTATGATAAGATTAAGCAAAGATTGCCGGAAATGCGCTTCGACGTCGAAGCGATGGTCGACCAGGCGCTGGCGTCCAACACGCTGCTTTATCTTTTGGTGAACAACCGCACCGAAGGCTGCGCGCCGCTGACGA
>CAXHAT010000427.1:0-2558 GCA_964014485.1 uncultured Deferribacteres bacterium | reverse complement strand
GACGTACGAAGCCTGACCTGGGCGGGATCGCACGGCGACCGTATTTTTTTCAACCAACTGACACTCGAAGATTTCCGCGAAACAGCGAAGACGTTCGTTTCCAAATTGCCGGACGACGTGCTTGCAGAAGCCGTCCGAAATTTGCCGGATGAAATTTACGAAATGTCCGGCCAAAAGATGTTGAGCGTGCTGAAGTCGCGTCGTGACCGATTGGTCGAAACCGCCGAACGCGTCTATCGCGATTTTGCGACCTATGTAAAAGTGCTCGGAAGAAACCGATCGGAATACGTCGAGGTCAATCACCTCGATGGCCAGAATCTTGAAATAACCATTTTTGAGCGTGACCCGGCCACAGGCGAAAAAACCGGCGACCCCGTTTATTATCGGCTTTGCAACAAGGCGGACACGCGCGAAGTTCGGATGTACCTGCTCGGCGGCGATGACAAAGTCGTTTTTAACGGTGATGGCGACAACGGAATTTTGTTGCGGATCATCGGCGGGCCGGGGCGGGACGTTTTCACGGGACGGGCGCGCAGCAAGACGCTTGTTTATGACATGACGGCGACAACCAAACTCGCCGAGACGCACAATGTTTCTTTTAAAGGCGGCCGGGTCGATTCCGTCATCAACGCCCATTATTATCGTGAGAAAACGCCTAGTCGTTACGGGCTGAAAATTCCGTTTCCATTTTTCTCATACGGCAATGAAGACGGCTTGACCGGCGGATTTGGGATGCGCCTCATTAATTATGGCTTTCGTAAAGCGCCTTATCAACACAAGCTCACTTTCATCGGCAGATATTCGACCGGGACTTCTGCGACGCGCATCGCGATGGACGGTGAATTTATTGAAGCGGTCGCAGGCTTGAATTTTGGCCTGTCCATCGCTTACGACCCGATAGACCGCACGAATTTCTACGGGTTTGGCAACGACAGTGAGCGGGATGAAACGTTGCAAGACAATGAATTTTACAAAGTTAATTCGGGGCGCGTCGTCATTCATCCGCGTATTTATTCGACGCTGGGCAATCACAAATCACGCTTTGCAGTCGGCGCGGCGTATAAGCGCTTCAGCACCGACTTGGATGCTGATGAACCCCGATTGGTTATCGAGCAACGACCGTTCGGCGTGGATCAAAAGAGTTATTTCGCCCTTTCCGGGAGCCTGATTATCGATACTCGCGATTTGGCGAAATATCCGACAAAAGGCGTCTATTTCGGACTAGGCGCTTCTTTTTTTCCGTCTCTGTTGGATAACGATAGCAATTTTACACGTGCGAATGCGGATTTCAGAACTTTCCTTTCGCCGCATCGAGATATAACCTTTGCTTTTCGCGCTTACGGCGAGCGTGTTTTCGGAGATTATCCGTATTATGAAGCGGCTTACCTTGGCAGCACTACGACTCTGCGCTCATACGAAAACGAGCGTTTTGTCGGCGAGGCTTCAGCGCTTGGCGCGGCGGAAGTGCGCTTCAAATTGTTCCGGCCATTCATTGTCTTGCCGATGGACGTCGGGCTTTTTGGCTTTGGCGAGGCAGGCCGCGTTTGGCTCGACGGCGATTCTCCCGGTGATTGGCACACCGGCTATGGCGGCGGCATTTGGTTCGCGCCAGTCTATCGTCGATTGGCGTTTTCATTTGGCTTGGCGAATTCTTCGGAGAGTCTACGATTTCTGCTTATGGGCGGGTTTTCGTTTTAAATCAGATTTATGCGGCAGGGCTATCCAAAACATGAAATTTCATTCGAAGACATACAATTCTTGGGGCGCGGCGCCGCGCCCCTGCTACGCTCCGTAGTATTGCAACGCCGAACTCATGTTTCATAACTGCCATGGCGCATCTTAGTGGGGATTAAGATTCTGTTCTTTCCTGCCCAAATTTCGGCAAACAAAAAATGATGTCCGTACCCTCCAATTGCTGAAGTCGAATAACCGCGCTGCTTGCCTCGAGAAGTCAGGGGCGTGCAGCGGATTACAGCGCCGAAATTAACAATTTTTCAGTTTGTCGGATTTTGTGAGAAAGGGGGCTTATGGAAACAATTCTGCAGTACGGGCTGACTTGGCGATTGGCCGAACAAATGGATCAACGGTCGGTCGCGGAACTGGTGGATCGCGTTGCGCGCAAAGAAGACTGCCTGCAGACGGCGCAGTTCGAATTTACCAGTCTTTGGCGAAAATTATTCGATCCGGGCAAGTATGATTCGCACCGACTACGGCTCTATTTGCTTGAATCGGAAGATGGAATCGCAGGGTTTGGCCGCCTTTTTCCCGACGTCGTTTCAACGCCTTTGCGGCCTGTCGGCAATATTGGCGTGGTTCTTGACAAGCCCTGGAGGCGAAAAGGCCTCGGCTCATTTTTGCTTGATAGTTTGATTCGTATTGCCGTTATTCACGGCTGCCAAAGTCTGAGAGCGCATATTCTTCCGCACAATTTACCGTCGCAGCGACTTTTCGAAAAATTTGGTTTCGAGCAGATTGATTCCAGGGAAATTTTCTGGCCCAAACGAAACAGCCGGATTGAGGAATTGATTCTTGAGCGGAAATTTGCGTTGACTGGCCTG
>CAXHAT010000426.1:0-2586 GCA_964014485.1 uncultured Deferribacteres bacterium | reverse complement strand
ACGTTTCACAGATCAAAGAACTCGGTAATAATTTCTGGGGCGGCAACGCTACAGAAATCAAAGAGCTTGGCGGTAATTACTGGAACGGCAACGTTTCACAGGTCAAAGAGCTTGGCGGCAATTACTGGAACGGTAACGCGACGCAGATCAAAAAGCTAGGTTCGGGTTTTTGAGAAGTGGTGCGCAATAGTTAAAACAACTATTTGCTCCTGAAATATGAACAATTCGGAACACTACTAGATCCTCATTGGCCAAGAATCAGGGAATCTATTCCACGAATCATTCTCAATGACTACGAGAAAAGCCGATTCTATGAGGATGTTAACTTGTGCAAACCTTCTAGTCTTTGATTACCCCCGTTCGGAAACGAGCGGGGGATTTTTGTGACCTTTTACACCCAATCAGCGACCTTTAATATAGATGCGAAAAAAGCTCAGGTAAAAACCAATGGTCGCACAATGACTGGCTATAAATTATCCCCTCGCAGCTCCTTCTTTTTCGTCTTTCTTCTTGCTCTGTATGTTGAGATGATCTTTCCTTCCGGCACGGCAATAGCCGTGAACGGGTGGTTGAAAAGAGACAGCGAGCATTTTTCTATTCTCTATCGCCAACCGCAAACCTACCTTGCGCCGCGCATTCTGGAGGCGGCGGAAAACAGTTTTGCCAAACTCACCGGCATTTTCAATTATACGCCCTCGCAAAAAATCACCATCGCCACGTTCGATTTTGCAGACATTGGCACGGCCGGGGCCACAACTGTACCGGGCAACTTTATCCGGCTGGAAATCGAACCTTTCGAGCTCGGCTACGAACACATCCCGCATCACGACCGCATCGCATGGCTGATGGATCATGAACTGGTGCATATTTTCGTCAATGAGCAAGCTTCGAAAGCGGAAAGAACTGCACGCTCAATGTTTTCGCGCGTCATGCCGGTGCAAGAGCAGCCGTTGTCCATCGGTTTTAGCTTGATGACGAATCACGCCCGCTATACGCCGCGCTGGCATCAGGAGGGAATCGCCTCATTTCTCGAAACTTGGCTCACCGGCGGCTATGGTCGAGCACTGGGTAATTTTGATGAAATGTTTTTCCGAACGCTCGTTTTCGAGAATAAAAAGTTGTCATCGCCCGCGAAGCTTGAGACTGAAGTGAAGGATTCGTTTCTGTTGGGCACAATCTATTATCTTTACGGAGCGCGCTTCACCGCTTGGCTGGCAACGGAATTTGGCGTTGAAAAAACGCTCGACTGGTATCGCGTACGCTCCGGAGAAGTTTATAAAAACTTTGAAAAGAAATTTGAAGACGTTTTTGAAATTCAACTCGCAGCGGCTTGGGAACGATTTGCCGCCAATGAACAAAAATTTCAACAAGAAAATCTCGTACGCCTGATCGCCGCGCCACTCACGGCAATTCGTCCGCTGACGGAAAACGATTTAGGCTGGGTCACTCAGCCCTGCGTCGACGCTTCCGGCAGACGTGTTTTTTTCGGCAAGCACACGCCGCACAAATTGACCGCGATTCAGTCTCTCGATCTCGAAACGGGTGAAACGAAAACATACGGTTCATTGCCCGCGCCAAGCATGATTCAGATCGCTTCAACCGCTTTTGACGCGGAGCATGAACTGTTTTTTTACACGTCCAACAACAATCAGCTCTACCGCGATTTGCATGTTTTGGATATTGCCTCCGGTGAATCGAAGCTTTTGTTTGAAGACGTGCGCGTCGGGCAGTTGACCGTTTCGCCGCAGACGCGCGAGCTTTGGGGCGTGCGTCACAATAACGGCAAAGCCATGCTGGTTTGGTCCGCTTTTCCATACAAACGCCTTACGCCTGTCATCGAATTCGACTTTGGCGATGTTTTGCAACACCTTGCCGTCGCTCCTTCCGGCAAATCTCTCGCCGCCACGTTGCACCAGCCGGACGGAAGCCAATCGATCATCGTCGCTGATCTCGAACTATTGAAGAAAGAAGGCCGCTTTCTCTATAAAACCATCAGCGCGGACGGTTCTCCGGAGTTCCCGTCCTGGAGTCCTGACGAGGAGTTTTTGTACTGGAATGCTTACACGAACGGCGTCTCGAATATTTATCGCGCGAGAATCGAAGGTTCAATTCCAAAATTCGAAGCCGTTAGTCACACGCAGCGCGGTTTGTTTCGCCCAATTCATTTAAGCGCGGATTCACTGTTCGCGTTTGAATTCACCAGCGAAGGCTTTCGTCCTGTAATCCTTCCGAATCGCCCGGCTTTACAGCTTCCGGCAATTGCCTACTACGGCCAGAAAGTCATCGACCGCAATCCGGAAGTCGTTGATTGGAGCGAGCCGAATAAGAAGACTGCAATTTCAGAAATCTCAGACGATTCGCAAAAATCCTATGACGGTTTCTCGGAGATGAAAATGCGTACTTTTGCGCCGACGATCACGGGCTTTCAAGGTAAAAAAGTCATCGGCGCGTTCACGCATTTTGCCGACCCGATGAGCGAGCATAATTTTACGGCTGAATTCGGCGTTGCGCCGTCCAGGCAAGCGATTCAAAAATCATCACTGCACCTCAACTTGAACTATGAATTCAAAAGACGCTGGCGTTTCG
>CAXHAT010000425.1:0-2613 GCA_964014485.1 uncultured Deferribacteres bacterium | reverse complement strand
CGTCAGATGTGTATAAGAGACAGGTGAAGAACGAGAAGGCGTTTTTGTCGCTTATTTTGAGGATCAGGATGAAGCCGCCATTTTAAATTCTGTCAACTCCGGCCTGCGCCGCATTACAGAAAACGGTTTGAAAACGCCGTCGGCTGTACCCAGCGTTGGGCGCATTCCCGAAGAAAATTGGCACGAAGGTTGGAAAAAATATTTCAAGCCGATTTTCGTTGATGACGCTCTGGTCATTCGCCCGCCCTGGGAAAAACTCGAACTCGCTCCCGATGCAAAAGAGATCATTCTCGAACCGAAACAGGCGTTCGGCACCGGCAACCACGCCACGACCTGGCTGATGCTCAAAGCCATTGCTGACCGACGCGAGACGCTTCCAACAACGGCGCTCGACGTTGGCACTGGCAGCGGGGTACTCGCTTTGGCGCATGCGCTGTTTCAGCCGCAAGCCGTCGTCACCGCTTTTGATAACGATCCGATCGCCATCGAAAACGCCGTCGAATACGCGGCTGATCACGGGCTGTTAGATCGCATTCATTTTTTTGTGGGGAATGTTGCGAGCCTGCGCCGAACCAAAACTTTTCCGATGATCTACGCCAACCTGCAAAGCTTTATTATCGCGCCCATTCTTCCCGACCTTTTCAAGCTTCTGTCTGACGACGGCGATCTTTTTCTGAGCGGCATTCTTGAAACTGAAGAAGCCGAAATGCGCCGGGCCGCTTCTGAACACGGCTTCACAACGGAGCATGTCGAACATTCAGGCGAATGGATCCGGATGGATCTTAAACACTGATGTTACGCGCCAGCTTCATAATACAGCAACTGCTTATCAACGCCATTCCGCGGAGGCGCACTACCGTCAACCTAATTTCGGGACGCTCAAATTCTCGTTCCCAATCTCTGGATTGGGAGCGCAATTGCACTCGAAACTCCAGTTTCGAGTGAATACTTTGGCTCGAAACCGGAGTTTCGAGTCCATCTCCATTCCCAAACCGGAGTTTGGGAACGAGCCGGAATGAGGCACTGTTTTCGGTTTGGCTTCAGAAAAGCTTTGCTGCCCGTAACATCAATTAAAAAATCATGGAAGGGAAAGATGGCTCGCCGGAAAAGCTGTTGGCAATCTGGAACCGAAATTTGATCTGCTTACCGTCAAAAAGCCAAGTGCTGACTTTATTTCCACCCGGTTCGTACGCCTTGCGCTATGCTTGGAACTCAAATAATTGCACTCAAGTTGAAAAATATAAGCGTCTCGCCTGAATGCGATTTTGAATACATGCTTGAGAATACGTGGCGCCGGATTTGAAAAGGCACCTTTTGTCACTCGAGAAAAAATTCGGAGGTTGTTATGCGAAAGTCGCTTTTGTTGTGCTTGCTCATTTTCACGGAAGGCGTGATTCTTACTCCCGAAGCAAGCGCGTGCTCATGTATCGAACCCCCTGCTCCTGCAATCGCTTATTCACAATACGATGCCGTTTTTCTCGCTGAAGCCGTTACTTTCAAACGAGCCGCCGACAAAAATCGGCGTGTGGCCGGCATGCTCGTTTATGAAGTTTGGAAGGGAGAAGTGTGGCGGGAACAGCCCGTTTACACGGCGCTGCATTCCGCCGCTTGCGGCTTTGATTTCCAGATTGACGAAATGTATGTTGTTTACGCTTCCCGTGATGAAAACGGCGATTTAAGAACGAACATATGCACCAGAACCGCGCTGCAAAGCAATGCGCCTGAGGATCTGCGGTACCTGAACGCCCGCCGTTATTTTCCTTTGGAAATCGACAATCAATGGAAGTTCAGCCGCGAAGTTGTCGAAACAGTGAAAGACACGGTTCGATTCAACGAAGCGCTTTTTTATCGCTTTGACAGTTTTCGCGACTTTCAAGATGCGGCGCTTCGTTTGACGAACGAGGGCGAAGTCGTCATGCGCCACGAAGGATTGGAGCAAGTCTGGATCAAATTTGGCGCTGAAATTGGCGATTCATGGGAAGTGCGTTCGGCGGATAGTTCAGTTGTTTGGACGGTACATCTGCAAAGCGTTTCCGACACTGTGCGGGTGGAGGCGGGAGAGTTTTCGGATTGCTTTCGTTTTTATTTTCAATTTCACGGCGCCGACAATGATTGGGTTGAATGGTACGCCCCTGGAATCGGCCCGGTTAAACGTGATTTGAGCGGCATTGCTTTTTTCGAGTTTGACTTACAGGAAGCGAACATTCAGCCGCACGGCACAGTCACATTTTTGACCAACCATGACGCGCCCGAAAAAAGATTCCGACTCGCCCAAAATTATCCAAACCCTTTCACTGTCGGCGTTAGCTCCCAAACGAAGAACAGCCCGCTGACGACCATTCGGTATGATTTAAGGCGCGACGGGTTCGTCAAGCTCGAAATTATCAATGTTCTGGGCCGCGTCGTTCGAACGCTTGTCAAGGCGCATATGCGAACAGGATTGTATGAAATAGCATGGAACGGAGAAGAAGAGAACGGTTCGGCAGTCGCGGGCGGAATATATTTCTATCGTTTGCAGTTAGGCGATCAGCATATCGTGAAAAAAATGCTTGTTATTCACTGATGTTACGCGACAGCAGCGACGCCGTAGAAACTCTCGTCAAAGTCATTCCC
>CAXHAT010000424.1:0-2613 GCA_964014485.1 uncultured Deferribacteres bacterium | reverse complement strand
TATGAAAAGCTCCAAATAGATTTTCCTTGCCCGAATGTCAACCTGAATTTCTAGGCGACGCCGTCGACGCCGCCGACTACGCCGCCAACGCCGACGGCAACAAGCCATTTCCGCTTATTTACTACCAATCTATTAAGAAGTTTAGTATTAACGTTTTGAGGCCTAAATACTGGAAATATGTATGAAAGTTATTTACCACTCCCCTTGTACCGATGGTTTTTGTGCGGCCTGGCTAATGCACTGCGCTTTCCCCGATGCGGAGTTCATCGGCGCAAATTACGGACAAGACCCTCCCGATGTGACCGGGGAGATCGTGTATATTGTCGACTTCAGCTACCCGCGACAAGAGCTTTTGACGCTGGCGGAAAATAATACCTCGGTAACGGTACTCGACCATCACAAAACGGCGAAAGAGGAATTGGCTAGCGTGAGGCACGACCGACTCCGCTGGATTTTCTCCGCAGAAAAAAGCGGAGGGCGTCTCACGTGGGATTACCTGCATGATCGAGAATTGCTCCCTGAACACTTGCAGCGTCTTAACAAACCGCACTGGTTGGTGCAGTACACCGAGGATCGGGATTTGTGGCGTCAACCCCCTGCGCTGCCCAACAGTAAGGAAATAAACGCTGCTCTGAGGTGCTACCCGCAGGATTTTAAACTGTGGACCAATTGGTCGAAAGACCGTCTAGGGGCGGTGATTTACCGACTGGAAGAAGAAGGTAGAGTGGTGCTCATGTACCGTGCGAATCTGATTGAGGCGCACGTGAAGCAGGCGCGGCAGGTGCGATTTATATGTGAGGACAGGGCGTACATTGCGCACGCGGTCAACTGCACCGCCGGCGAACTAATCAGCGAGGTGGGCGAACAACTAGCGATGCAGGAGGGTGCAGACTTTGGCGCGACTTGGACTGACGAAGGTACTTACCGGCGCTGGTCGTTGCGGTCGCGCGGCGACCTGGACGTTTCGAAGATCGCCAAGTGCTACGGCGGCGGAGGTCACAAAACCGCCGCAGGATGCCGCGTGCTGGCGAGAGTGATTGAAGTGTGATTGGGGATTGCGAGGTTTGCAGAGCAAGCGGATCACAGTAAAATAGGAAAAAATGGATAACAACCCCTGCCTAGAATCCGCCCTCGATTACGCACAGAAAGGAATGCGCGTAATCCCCGTACCGGTAGGCGGAAAGAAGCCTGCCATTACGGGCTGGCCGTCCAGGGCGACGACGGACGAGCGGGTGATCTACGACTGGTGGAAGAAATGGCCGCAGCATAACGTCGGCGTGGTATGGGGCGAAGCGACCGGTCTGGTAGATATTGAGTGGGATAGCGAGGATGAGAAAAAACTCTTGCTCGATATTTTTGGGGGGGAGTTGCCGCCGACGGCCCAAACGCGGAGCAAGCGAGGCGGCCATCTAATTATGAAGTGGCGGCCGGAACTGCCCGGCGGCGCAGTCTACCATCACACCGTCGGTGACACTACGCTCCTTTGCAGATTTGGAAACGGGGGCTTAGGCGCGTACTCGTTAATGCCGCCCTCGGTGCATTCAGACGGTAAATACGAGTGGGTTTTGGACCTCGACGAATACCCACCGATGGAAATAAACAACGCTGCGCTGGCGCGGCTGATGGGCAAGGACGACCTGGAACCGGAGTATTCGCCGTCCCCCGGCGTGGCGCGGGAAGTGCTGCTGCACGAATCGATCCCGGAGGGCCAGCGTGACGACCGATTATTTAGGTTTGCTTGCCGGGTGGCGGGGCGAAGCCCCAATATCGACGATCCCGAAGAGCAGGCGGACCTGCTCGAAATGCTGGCGGTGTTCAACGAGGCGAAGTGCAAGCCGCCGCTCGACGACAAGCAGATCATAAAGATCAGGGATTCCGCGATAAAATACGCGCGGCAGGGCAACGAAAAAAAAGTTGAAAAAACGCTCAACGAGCGATTTTCTGAACACGGATTAGGGTATACTGAGGATGGACAGTGGTTGCCGGGTGAATGGCAACACAAGACGATCGATTCGGACCCGATCGAATACGTGCTGCACGTCCCCAAGTGGATCGAGAAGACAGCCGACAATACGGGCAGCGTGCGGCTCAGCGTGGAGGAATATCGATCGCCGGCCAAGATTGCCGCTAAAGTACAGGGACTCACAAACGTGGTTCTGGATGATATACCGGGCGTGTGGCCGGCGATATGGAACGGACACAAGGGCGACGCGCAGAGGAATATACCGCCTCGACGCGGCCTCAAAGCGCTGCTACTGGACCACACCGAAAGGATCGAAGCGCCGCCGGAAGAGATCAGGGAGGCCGTTGTCGCGCAGCACTTGCTGCGTCAGTTTGGACGCGTTGGAGCGTCCAAGGGCGAGGTGGTCCCTAAGGGCGCTAAGATACACACCTACGATAATGGCGAGGTGGTATTCCAGTTTTTGGGAGTGTATGAGGAGTTGAGATATGCCGCAGATGAAATCAAGCGTAACGAATTGTCCCAACTGTGTACAAAAGTTGGGGTGTCAAATGAGAGAATTAACCAAGATAGATATAAGCGTTTGTCTCTACCTTCTTTGGAAAATCTGCGCCAAATTGCTCGTCTTTAGCGTGGCGCGAGGTTCGCGCACC
>CAXHAT010000423.1:0-2630 GCA_964014485.1 uncultured Deferribacteres bacterium | reverse complement strand
ATGAGGCACTGTTTTCGGTTTGGCTTCAGAAACGCTTTGCCGCGCGTAACATCAGTTATTCACTAACATTTCTCACTTCAAATTGAGGCTAATTCATAGTTTTTCAGGCAAAGAATGAAAAACAGAAACCAGGGTCACGCTCAAGCATTGTTCGAAGATTATCACTGAACGCCTGAGTCTAAAGTTATTACAAATAGAAGTTTACAGCATCTAAAACGAAGTGAGAAATGTTAGTTATTCAGAAATAATCATTCGCATTCCTGCCTCGTTTCACGTATTTTCCCGCTTTTCTGCAGACCGTCGCTTTCGATAAGCGGACTGCAACCATTATCTCCACCAGACAGAACCCTTTGCATGAATCAAGCGAACGTCTCCGTCGATCTGTTGATCAGCTACGACCGGCTGCCAACCCCGAAAAAACTTCCCGTGCCCATCGAAACCGGGCAGATCAAATTCGTCAAAACCTTTCAATTTGAACAAGAGCCAGGCAACCCTGTTTTCGCGCTGACGCCAAAGCTTTCTTATGCGCGTCCTGAGACGATTTCTCTAAAAATGGACTTGTCGGGCGGGGTTGTTTTTTCGCCGGGCGGCAGGTTTAATTTAGCGAATACGCGTGTTGTCGCGGAGTGCAATCTTGCACTAAGCGCCGGTTTGTTGAGCGCGAATCATGTTTCTATCATTTCAATCGAACGCCGTCGACTCCCCAAATTCGTCGAGAAAGCGACGCGCAAAATTTTGAACCGTTTTCTTGTCCCCAAAATCGTAGGATTGATTGAATTTGACTTGAGCAAAATCGCTGATGAACTTGCCGAACAAATTGTGAGCAACATGGCGCCGCTGCCTTTGGACATGGGCGGGGCGGAAATGATTTTAAATACCGAGTTGACCCGAAGCCGAGACGTCGTCCAATTCGAAATCCTGCCCGAAGGCGTCAAATTGAAATTGATGTTAGGCTTCATTCCTGAGCTGACTTTCGAAGAGCAAGTTCATTCGGGCGAAAAAAGCGCATGACAAAAAGCGCCGCCGGAAACAACAAAAACACCCCGATTTTCGCGAAGAATCCAGGCTCAAAATAAAAGAAAGAAGCAGTCGCCGCGCCGGCGGCAATAATAATTTTGAGTACGCGTCCCCACTCGTAGGAAATTTGGTACAGCCGCCGCGAATAAAAATATAAAATGGCGGCCATGATGAAATAACCGACAATCGTCGCCGCGCCCGCCCCAAAAATCCCCCAAATTGGAATCAGCCAAATATTTCCGGCAATATTCGCCAGCAGCCCGACGCCGGTAATGAACGGCAGGTACTTGTTCTTTTCCTTGAGATAGACCCCAACCAAAAAATTGACGTACACGCCAAACAACAACTGCCCCAACATGATGAGCGGCACAACGCCCGCGCCTTGCCAGTACGCCTCGCTCAATATTCGCCAACCACCAATTTCTATGCTCAACATTTCATCGAGAAAGAGCGTGATGAACAAAAAGACGAGCGCGGCTCCGAGCAGAAAATAAGTAAAGATTTTGGCAAACTTTTCTTGCGCGCCGTCCTTTTTGGCGGCGGAGAGAAAAAACGGATGCCAGGCAAAACGAAAGGCGGCGACCAGCAAGGTCATGATCATTGCCAGGCGAAATCCGGCGTTATAAACGCCGACGCTCGCCGCGCCCGTCATACGCTCAAGCAAAAAACGGTCGGCGACGTTCATACCGATTATGGCGATGGTGGCGGGAATGTACGGCAAGCCAAACGAAAGCAGAGAACGAAAATCCGGGCGGCTGAATGAAAATCGTAAATGTTCTTTGAGCAGCGGCGTGACGGTTAAAAATGAAAACGCTGAGGCGGCGAGATTGGCCAGAAAAATGCCTTCAACCCCGCGATTTTCAATAACGATGAAATAGAAATTCAGCGCAAGATTGAGCGTCACAGCCAGGATTTTGAGCGCAGCGAATTTTTTGCTTTCGCCATGAGCGCGCAAGGCCAAAAACGGCAATGCCGCCAACGCTTCGAAAAACAGCACGCCCGCGCACATAGCCAGCAGCGATTTGTGCGCCGAACTTGTGACCAAAATCGCACTCAAGTTTTCAGCGAACAGTACGCCGCAGACCGTAAAAACGACGCCGACAGCAGCGATGGTCCAAAAAGCCGTGCTGAAAATGCGCTTTTTTTCCGGCTCGCTCTCCGCCAGAACATAGTAGCGCAAAAACGCCGTGTCGAGACCGAAATTGTAAAAAACTTGCGCCAGCGTCAGGTAAGCCATCAGCACGGCGGCGACGCCGTACTCTGCCGGAACGAGATATTTTGTATGGATGGGCAGCAGCAAAAAACCGATGGCGCGGGTTAAAATATGCCCCACGCCATAAAGCGCCGAATCCTTCGCAAACCCCTTAATCGTCGTCGAAATCGCCATTTGAGAAGATAGTGAAATTTTCGATTACATGTTTTATCAGAGCCGCCCCGCAACGTCACTTTCACGCCGCCGACAGCGTCACTCCTCGCCAGGCACAATGTCATTCCCTTACCTCCCACAATGACATTCCCTCACCGCCCACAATGTCATTCCCGCGCAGGCGGGAATCTGTTGACGGCGCACAGGGGGCAAGATTCCCGCCTGCGCGGGAATGACGGTTGAGGGC
>CAXHAT010000422.1:0-2656 GCA_964014485.1 uncultured Deferribacteres bacterium | reverse complement strand
AAATTAGGTTGGCGGTAGGGCGCCGCCGCCGAATGACTTTGATAAAAGGTTGCTGAATTATGAAGCTGGCGCGTAACATCAGGTTTTAAGTCAATTGCAATGCCTTCAGGCAAGAGCGCGAATGACGGGGTATGAAATTTACAAATAGAGACCTCAGACAACGCTTTTTCACGGCAATCAGCTCGTCTTTCCATACACGAAATCCTTGAAACTCACCCGAAACAACAGCCGGTACATCACCGGCACGAAGCCCAGTGTCAGCACTGTGGCGAAGAGCAAGCCGAAAAGAATGGCGACGGCCATTGCAGAGAAAAGCGCGCCGCCGCCAAGCCAAAGCGGAATCAGGCCGCCGACGGTGGTGGCGGTGGTGAGCAAAATCGGGCGTAAGCGCCGCTGCGCCGCTTCAACGATGGCGCGCGCCGGTTCGTGACCGTTTTCTTCGATCTCGATTTTGATGCGGTCGATGAGCACAATGGCATTGTTGATCACAATTCCGGCCAGCGAAATCAGGCCGAGAAACGCCATAAATCCGAGCGCTTCCTGCGTAATTGCCAGCCCAATGAGAACGCCAATCAATCCCAGCGGAATGGTAAACAAAATGATCAGCGGCTTGCGGAATGAATCGAACTGGCTGACGAGCAACAAAATGATGATCAGCATAACTGTCGGCAAGGTGGCGTTGATCGAATCCTGCGACTCTCCAGACGTTTCCAGCTCCCCGCCAATCTCGTATTTGTAACCAATCGGCCAAACTTGACTCTCTTCAGCGAGCCATGCGTCCACCTCGTTCGCAACCGCGATTGCATTGAAATCAGGCTGTAAATAGGCGCTGATCGTGACGGTTTTCAGGCGGTCGCGGCGGAAAATTTTTGCTGGTTGAAAAGCGATTTCAACATCCGCGACCTGCTTGAGCGGCACAGCCTGCCCCGTTTGCTGAATGTAAATGTTGTGACTTTCCAGTTTACCCACATCCTTGCGGTCGGCGGCGACGGAGCGCAGAACCACGGGAATCACTTCGTCTTCCTCGCGATAGTCCGTCGTCTCAATGCCGGAGAGTACGGTTTGGAGCGAAATTGCCACATCTTGGCTGGTCAGTCCGGCGCGTTGTGCGCGCGGCTGGTTGATGTTGACCAAAAGCTTCTTGGTGCGCGCGCCCCAATTATCCACGATGTTCGTGACGCCGGACGTTTCCGCGAGACGGGCTTTCACTTTGTCGGCAAGGTCAAATACTTCATCGATTTCAGCGCCGGAGACGCGCACTTCCACCGGCGCGGTGACCGGCGGACCAAGAGCAAGCGGCGCAATGACGGCGCTGACGTCCGGGAAGTTCTCAAGAACAAAATGCTCCAATTTGGGAATAAACTCACTGTCCATTTTCCAGCGATCGGTGACATTTATCAGCATATAGCAATATTCCGGGCTCTCAGGCTCTTGCGTCAAGGAAAGGTAAAAACGCGGCGCGCCGCTACCGATAAACGAGGCCCAGTTGATCACGCCGTCCTGCGTTGCCTCGTCGGATTCTTCGAATTCCGCCATCAAACTGTCCGCGATAAATTTTTCCACCTGCGAAACCATGGCTTCGGTTTTTTCCAGAGGCGTTCCCACCGGATATTTTAGCTCGGCGTACATCACCGGCTTGTCGTTGGGCGGAAAAAAGATCGCGGGGATGATCGCGGTGAGTTGCAACGCCGCGAAAAAGATGATGATCGTACCGATCACGGTTAGAATTGGCCGCCGCAGTAACGAGACAAGTCCGCTGCGATACATGTGATAAAATTTGCCGTCGTAACCTTCCTTTTTTTTCTTTTTGATTTTGATGAACATGACGCAGAGCAGCGGCGTCATCGTCAACGCGAGCACCCATGAGCAGAGCAATGTGATGGTGACGACTTTGAAAATCGGTGCGGTATATTCGCCGACCGCAGATTTGGCCAGAAAAATGGAAAGAAACGCCGCCGCCGTCGTCAACGAGGAAGTTAAAAGCGGAATGCGCAATTCCTTCGCCGAATCGATGGCGGCCTGTTTCGGCGGTTTACCTTCGGACGTCATGACCATGATCGATTCGGACATCACGATGGCGTTGTCGACCAACAGACCGAGCGCGATAATGAGCGCGGAAAGCGACATTTGATCCAGGCCGATGTCGAAGAAACCCATGACCATAAGCGCCGCGATGATGGCCATGGGAATCAGGCTGGCAACGACGAGGCCGGTGCGCAAGCCCAAAAATAGCAGCATGACAACCATGACAATGCCGACGGCCTGCATGAGATTGCTGACAAATTCATCGACTTTTTGCTCGACGAAGTCCGGCTGAAAATAAATCACCTCGAAATCCAGACCGATGGGGTAAAGCTGGCGAAAGCGGGTGAGCTTTTCTTTCACCGCATCGCCCAATGTGACAATGTTACCGCCTTCACGCAAACTCACCGCCAGAACCAGCGACGGCGCACCATTGTACGTCGTTTTTCTTTTCGAAGGATCAACATAACTGCGTTTGATTTCCGCGATGTCGCCGAGATAAATGAGTTCAGGGCGGCCGGGAATTTTGATGACGGTTCGCGCCAGTTCTTCCACCGACCCGAAATTGCCGCTCGGCTCTAATAATATCTGCTCGTCGCGCGTGAAAACCTGCCCGCCGGGAAAAATGATGTTG
>CAXHAT010000421.1:0-2745 GCA_964014485.1 uncultured Deferribacteres bacterium | reverse complement strand
CCAATCTCTAGATTGGGAGCGCAATTGTACTCGAAACTGGAGTTTCTCACCCAATTCCGTTCCCAAACCGGAGTGTGGGAACGAGCCGCAATGGGACGTTGTTTGCGCTAGAGCTTCGGGAAATGCCTTGCTGAGCGTAACATCAGACCTTTAAAAAGGTCGTGCGCCAAGCGGCGCTTTTCGCTTGAAAAAAATAACATGAACGCGCTTTTTAAAAAACAAAAGACGCCCGTTAGTAAAACCCCACACCCTGCCCGGCCAATGTCAGACGAGAACATTTTTGAATACGGAAAAACGACGCTCACGGCAAAAACGGCGCTTGACTTAGCTCGCGATGATAAGCGCGGACGTATTTCCCCAGACACGGCGGCGAAAGTGAGAGCAAGTCGGCAGGCAGTCGAAAATATTGTTGCCAGGGGAAAGACGGTTTACGGCGTAAACACAGGTTTTGGGCCGTTGTGCAACACCGCCATCACTGCAGAAAACACCAGGAAATTGCAGGAGAACCTGCTGCGCAGCCACAGCGTCGGCGTTGGAGATTCCGCGCCCGCCGAAATTGCGAAATTGATGTTGATCCTGAAGCTGCACGCGCTATGTCAGGGCTACTCGGGCGTCTCGCTAAGAACGCTTGAGCGGATTCAGTGGCATCTTGAAAACAACCTCCTGCCGGACGTTCCCACGCAAGGTTCCGTCGGCGCTTCCGGCGATCTTGCGCCGCTGGCTCATCTTTTTTTGCCGCTCATTGGCCGAGGCAAAATCATGACAAACGGCAAGCCCCGTGAAGCGGCTGAAGTCTTGCAAGAGCAAGGCGTGCCCCCTCTCTCTCTTGGCCCGAAGGAAGGCTTGGCGCTGATCAACGGCACGCAATTTATCGCGGCCTATGCCGTCAAAGCGCTGGAGCGGTTTCACAATTGTCTGGAAAGCGCGGACATTATCGGCGCGATGACCCTTGAAAGCGTGCTCGGTTCAATGCGTCCTTTCGATTCACGGCTGCACCAAATTCGGGCGCACCCGGGCAATCAATTGGTGGCGCAAAGACTCAGGCGGCTTTTGAAAAACTCCGAAATGGTAGCGTCGCACACGAATTGCCAACGCGTACAAGATCCGTACTCGATTCGCTGTATGCCACAAGTTCACGGCGCTTCGCGCAACGCCTGGTCGCACTTAAAACAAACGCTTGAAATTGAGCTGAACGCCGTTACCGACAACCCGATTATTCTCGACGAGGAAAACACAATCAGCGGCGGCAATTTTCATGGACAACCATTGGCTTTGCCGCTCGATTACGCGACCTTGGCGGCCAGCGAAATCGGGAACATTTCCGACCGCCGAACTTACCTGCTGCTTGAAGGCGTTGACGGCCTGCCGAAGCTTTTGATGAAAAACACCGGCGTTAACTCCGGCTTTATGATTCCGCAGTACACTTCCGCGGCGCTTGTTTCTGAAAACAAAAGCCTCTGCTTTCCGCCAAGCGCCGACAGCATTCCCACATCATTGGGGCAAGAAGATCACGTCAGTATGGGCTCGATTTCCGGTCGCCGCACCAATCAGGTTATTGACAATTTAGAGAATATTTTGGCCATTGAATTGTTGTGCGCCGCGCAAGCGTTCGATTATCGCCGACCGATGAAATCCGGCAAAATTTTGGAAGCTTGCCACGAGGTCGTCCGCAGTCGAATTTCTCACGCCGAAGAAGATCGCGTATTCGCAAAAGACCTCGCTGTCGCCCGCGAATTAATCGTTGAAAAAACGTTGGTGCACACCGCAAACGACGCCGCCGAAAAAGAAGGCGTTCAACTAAACGGAGAATATGATGAACTTTTCAGCTTTTCTTGAAAAATACGCCAGCCATCCAAATTATGAGGCGCCGACGGGAACGGCTTTGCACGCCAAATCGTGGCAAACTGAAGCGCCGCTGCGCATGTTTTTAAATAATCTCAATGAAGAAGTGGCGGAAAACCCGGCGGATTTGGTCGTGTACGGCGGGACGGGGCAGGCTGTCCGTAACGTTGAAGCGGCCCAAAAAATCATTGAATGTTTGCTCAATCTTGAAGATGACCAGAGCCTGCTGATCCAGTCCGGCAAGCCCGTCGGCGTCGTGCGCTCGCACTCCGAAGCGCCGCGCGTTCTGATCGCCAACAGCAACCTCGTCCCGCACTGGGCGAACTGGGAACATTTCAATGAATTGAAGGAACGCGGCCTGATGATGTACGGCCAAATGACCGCCGGAAGTTGGATTTACATCGGCTCGCAGGGCATTTTGCAAGGCACCTACGAAACGTTCGCCGAGTGCGGGCAAAAACATTTTGGCGGCGATTTGCGCGGCAAACTCCTGGTCACCGGCGGACTGGGCGGCATGGGCGGTGCGCAACCTTTGGCGGCAACAATGGCGGGCGCAGCGTTTCTCGGCGTGGACGTCGATCCCGAACGTATCAAAAAACGCCTCCGCACGCGATACATCGATGTGATGACGGATTCCTACGACGACGCGAAAAATCGTGTTTTGGCGGCAAAGGAGAAGGGCGAAGCGTTGTCGGTTGGCTTGGTCAGTGATATTGGCGACGTTTTGGAAAAGTTAATTGCCGACGGCATTACGCCGGACGTTCTCACCGACCAGACTTCGGCGCACGACCCAATCAACGGCTACATCCCGAACGGGCTGACTTTGGCGGAAGCGGCGGAATTGCGAAAAAGCGATCCGGCGAAATACAAAAAGCGCTCGCTCAAAAGCATGGCCCGGCATGC
>CAXHAT010000420.1:0-2785 GCA_964014485.1 uncultured Deferribacteres bacterium | reverse complement strand
CAATCCACCAATCCACCAATCCACCAATCCACCAATCCACCAATCCACCAATCCAAAAAAATTTAATCGGCGAAATGCCGGAATAGAATTTCGGCAAGCCCACTTGAGATTGACAACCGACGGCAATCTTCCTATATTGCCGCCATGATTACCCCCAAGCTCAAAAACGAAGCTTTTTTGCAAGACGTCGCCAATGCGGGAACCGCTGAAAACCGCTTTACTGTTTGGTGGCTCGGCCAAAGCGGATTTCTCCTGCAATGGCGCGGCAAGCACGTCCTTCTCGATCCATATCTTTCCGATTCTCTGACCCGAAAATACGCGTCCACCGACAAGCCGCATATCCGCATGACCGAGTTGGTCATCGACCCGGCGCGTCTCGATTTCATCGATTTTGCGACTTCAAGCCACAACCACACCGATCACCTGGACGGCGAAACGCTCAATCCTTTACTCGAAAAAAATCCCGAACTTGCTCTCATTTGTCCGGAAGCCAACCGCGATTTTGTCGCGGACAGGCTCAACATCGACGCTCAATTTCCAATTGGCCTTGACGATGAATTGCAGGTTGAATTACACGGTTTTACCGTCACCGGCGTCCCGGCTGCGCACGAAGAAGTTGAGCGCGATGATCAAGGGCGATGCAAGTTTCTTGGCTATATTTTGGAATTTGGCGGCTGGCGCATTTACCACAGCGGCGACACCATGCTTTACGACGGCATGGTTGAAAAATTGCGTTCCTTCGGCAGGATCGACCTCGCCATTTTGCCGATCAACGGGCGTACGCCGGAGAGGCGCGTCGCAGGCAATTTAAACGGAGAAGAGGCGGCGAGCCTCGGCAAATTACTAGAAGCCGGGCTTGTCATTCCGTGCCATTATGATATGTTTACCTTCAACACCGCCGACCCCAGGATTTTCGCTGAAGCGGCGCAAAAGATCGGGCAACCTTACAAAATCCTCCAATGCGGCGAACGCTGGACTCCGCCCGCATCTGAATTCAACCTATCCGTTTCGGCGTAAATTCGAATTGCCTTCCTACAAACTGACGACTCTCATCATTTGTTGAAAACTTGGCACTGACATCGTTCAACTCCAACCATTCCCCCATACTGAACGTACTTCCGGGACTGCGAACCGTAGACATTTTCGTCATCCCGCTACGAATCGGAAAAGATTTACGCATCCGTTTTTTCACAGGGTTTGTTGGGGGAAAATTTTGGCGGCATGGAGAGAGTATGCCAGTTTTATGCGCCCGGGCGGACAGGCTCTCGGCTGGAAAGTTGATGCACCCTAAAGATGCCTTGGAATGTCGCGGCTTTGGTGCAAGACCCGAATAATGCGTATTTCGGTTTCCATGACCCAGTAAATGACGACATGCTTTTCTACGAGTAGTGACCGATATTCCGGCAAAATATCGTCTCGTTTACGGCCAATTTTCGGATCTTCTTCAATGCGCTGAAAAGCGCTTCTTGGCTTTTCAGCGTAAATATCAACCTGTCTTGCGCCTCAATTCTCAAGCGTATACTGAAAAATGTCCTGCACATCGTCTTGCGCTTCCGGGGTAAAAAACAGGGGAAGGTTAGGGCTGGACTTCATCCTTGATCCGTTTTCCGGCTTCGTGGTTCTGTGTGGCTGCTTTTAGCGCTTTATCAATAAAATCATCACTGTAAGGTATGAGTTCACCGTTGACAGCTTGCTGGTGCCCTGCCATGACCAGCGCTTTTAAGACATCCAGTTTTTTCCGGTTTTCCTGATCTTCGCGCAGTTTCCGTACGGCGCTTCTGACAACCTCAATTTCAGAGGTATAAAAGCCTTGCTGAACCTGCGCCTTGATAAAATTCCTATCAACTTCCGCGAATTTTTCAAACATACTGACCTCATATTGGTATCAATTTAGCCCCCATACGATACTGCAATAAACAGGATAATACCAGAGATTTTTTTGAAAATCTCGTTCCCGCGCTTTGCGTGGGAATGCAGCCTGGACGCTTCTGCGTCCATTCATTAGGCTCAGAATTTGATTCCGGGGCGCTTGTTTCCCGAAAAAACACTCGACGCAAAGCGTCGAAAACTGCATTCCAACGCAAAGCATTGGAACGAGAATATGAAAAACCTATCTTTGAAAGCCCTGCCCCCCTTCAAAAGAAGAATCACCGGTCGCTTCGCGACATCGTTAAATCCAACCAATCCCCAGTACTTGCGAAAAGAATTGCTGTATGAATTTTCAGCATCGGATAAAGAGCCGCGACGGCGTCCGCGTAGTAGTTTAACTGGCGATCCAGTCCGCGATCCTTTATCAATTCTTGCGGGGAGATCTTTGCGAGAGATGCGGTGGTGTATTCGATGATCCAGGCTTCATTTTCCAAAATCAGCAAGAGATCAAGCACGCCGTGAACCACGCCTTCATCACGTCGGTGCAAAAGCGGCAGTTCGGCGAAGCGTTCTTTGGCGGCGGCGAGAAGGTTTTGCAATTCCGGGCATCCCCAGGCGTTGCGAGCGAATTCTTGGGCTCGGTTGCTGATAAAATCGATTTCTTCGCTAGAAAATTCATACACATTCGCCGCCAACTCCGCCTTTATGCGCCCCGGCCAGTTCCACGATTTCCCCATGACCACAGCCGCCAGATTTTGATGCACTAAATTGCCGACGATGCGCGCTTTTTCCAGTTCGTGCAACGAGATGGGAAACTGTGGGCGAAAATCTGCGTTCGGCTCATCTTCCTCGTCTCGGTTTGCTTCGCTGGGGCGAATCATCGGTACGCCGTCGGATGGACTGGGTGTTTCAAAAT
>CAXHAT010000419.1:0-2874 GCA_964014485.1 uncultured Deferribacteres bacterium | reverse complement strand
ACGACGTTGGCGATCCGCTCTATCATGAAATCGTTTTTTGCATGGACGTTGAACGCATCGAAGTTTTTCGCCGTGAAGCGTTTCTTCGCAAGCTGCACGTACGCCGCTTGCCGCCCGTCAAGCCGCCCAAGACCAGGCGCGTCCAGGCTGATCTTTTAGCGTCGGAATTGACTTATCATGACGACGACTATGAAAACATCGAGCCAGCGTGACATGAAAGAAATCGTTTTGTCGGGAACTCCGCTCTACTTTGATCGCACCCGCTCGCCAAAGCGTTTTTCGGTCGCGGGTGTGCGAGATTCTGAAGTAGCAGCTTATCTTGACCGGATTTACGGCGACGACCACAAGCTTAAAGTCCTTGCTGATTTTATTTACGAGATGCGCTTCCATAAGTGCGCAACCCTCAGCGCTTCCGATTTTCAAAGGTTCGCACTTGGCTTGAGAGATCACGTCTTAATGCATCCGGGCATTGACTATCACGCCGTTAAGTGGGCCTGCCGTTGGTGGAAGAAATGGGAACACAATTTTCCAAATCCGCCCGCCCTGGCTTTTTTGTGCAAAGCATACATGGGTGCTCGCTCTTATTATTTGAACGCTGAATGTGAGTGACAACAATGAACTACATCGACAAAGACGCACGCAAGTTCCTGGAGCTTTCGCGCGAAGCGCTGCCGCCGCGCCCGATCCGCCCGCTGGCGGTGGACGTGTACCGCATCATCAAGCACAAAGACGGCGGCGAGATGCGCCTCGCCGGATTCGTCGTCAAGTATCGCGGCGACCACGCAACGGCGCTCAAACGCTTCCTGCGCGGCTCGCTGAAAATCAACGTCGCACCGGAACAACAGAATTGACCGAGCCATGAAAACGAAAGAACAATTTATGCGCGAAATAACCAAGACCGGCGCGGACGTTGACAGCGTTGACGGTCAGAGTCTCATCGACGAACTTTATCTGGCGCAATTGGCGGAATCGCGCGAAGCCTTTGACAAGCATGTCATCCAGGCGCTCACGCACGCAAGGAAAATCAGGTACACGCAAAGAGTCGTTGATATTTATTATCTGCTCGTCAAGAAACAGCCATGAAAACAAAAAGCGCCAGCAACGGTTTTGATCTGACCAAACTCAAGACGAACACGCACCCGCGCAACGATCTCGCCCCGGCGCTGGCCGCGTTCGGCTCGCTATCGGTCAACACGGTGGGCGGCGTAACGACCTGGCTAGAAATGCTCAAGTACGTTTTGCGCCATGCCTGAGAAATCGAGCTACGTCATCGATACGCTGGCGGAAGCGCTGGGCGTGACCGATTTTTTCCTTGAGAATCTGCATCCGTTCGAGAGTTACAGCCTGGTTGAGCTTGGCCGGATGCAAAAGGAACTCAGCGCCAGCAAATTGCGCCGCATCGTCGTGACGCTGGCGCACTGCGAATATCTCGATCAGGACAAGGCCGGGCGTTTTCGTCTCGGTCGCAAGCTGCTTGAATTGAGCTATCGCTACAATCGCGCCATGAAGCGGGCGCACGACGAACTGAAACAGCAAGTACTGACCTACAACATTGAACAGGAGATGCAATCGTGAAACAACAAGAAATGCTTCGCAGCATTTACGCAAATGTAGAAGCCGACCACAGTGGGGCGAATGAGCTTTTTTCAGAGAACGTCACTTCGACCGGCGACCATCCGCTGACAGTCTTTCGCTTCCCCCGCGCAAACCCACATGCGGGATCATATTACATCATCCGGTTTAATGATTGTTCAAAGCCTGTGCCTTATTATCGGATCATGAATGACGACGGTCGAAGGTTGGGACTACAGCCTATTATCACTATTGAGCGCCGCGTCCGCACGACTGTAAAAAAAAGCGCCAAGCCAGATATTCATTTTGGAGAGCAAGTCGGTGATTTCAAATTCAAGCTCGAGGCGCGACAATGAGCCAGACAAGCGAACCCCCGATCAAGGTCGAGCCCGACAATGTTGCCACTGTTGCGGCTGACGACAAAACGCCCGCCGCTCCGGTCGCCCTGCGCGAAGAGATCGACAACATGCGCGAAAAGAAATATCTCGCCTTGAGCCAGTTCCACGACGGCAAACCCTGGAGCGCCGACCGTTTTTGGAAGGCGGTCGATGCGGAACACGCCAACCTGGTCAACGCCGCCGTCCGCATCGGCAACGCCTTGATCGTGCTCAAGGAAATGTCGCCCCACGGCGAGTTTCAGCAAGGGCTTGACGCGCGCGGCATAGAGCCGAGAACGGCGAGTAATTACATGCGGCTGGCGGCGCAATTCACCGGCTTTGATCAGGACTTCATCGAAGGCATGGGCAAGACCAAGCTCTATAAGCTGCTGAGCGCGCCCGCCGAGGCGCTGGACGGCTTGCGCGAAACCGGCGAAATCTTCGATCTGAAGCAGCACGAAATGATCCGCATGTCAACGCGCGAATTCCAGCAGGCGATCAGCGACGCAACCGACCGGATGAAAATCGAACTGGACGGCGAACGCTCCAAGAATCAGAAGCTCGGCGACGACGTGGCGCGCTACAAAAAGGAAGCCGAGCGCGCCCGAAAAAAACTGGCGAAGCGCGAAGACGATCCGCAGCCGGAATGGTGGAATCACGGCATGAAAGTGATCGGCGAAATCGATGACTACGCCCGCATCCTAACCGAAGACAACCCCGACCTGAGCGATGATGAGATCAAGAAAAAGGGCGGCTATATCCTCGGGCGCATCGAGAGCGGCATGGTGCAATTGCGCAAGTTCCTGAGCAATGCCATCGTCGATCCCGAAGCCTTTGCCAAGACGCGCAAAAAGAAGCTCGCCGCTTTGGAAAACGACCCGAATTTAGACTTGCCGAAGCAGTGAACAGTAAGCTGTAAGCAGTG
>CAXHAT010000418.1:0-2907 GCA_964014485.1 uncultured Deferribacteres bacterium | reverse complement strand
AGAATATTTAATATATTGTTTATCATAGAGTTGAGAAAGCTACGGATGGACACTATTTAGTCCGGGCAAAAAGGAGTGCAAGGCTTGCCTTGCAAAAAGCAGAAAGAAACCAATAGACAGCGCCCGGTATTTCGCAAAGCAAGCTTTGCACTCCTTATTCAGTTTTGACGAAAAAAGACCGCGATGGATGGAGGAAGGGAATGGATCGTTTAAACCGTTTTACGTTTCGAGTTGGACTCGTAATCTTCCTGTTGTTAGGTTTGAGTTCCGCGACAATGACTCAAAATCTGAAAAAACTCAAAGCCGATGCCGTGCAAAGCGTCGAGAACATGCGCGACCTAACACAACAAATGGTCGACATGATTTTCAGTTTTGGCGAACTTGGCTTTCAAGAAACCGAAACGTCCAGCTACATTGTTTCTATTCTCCGGGAAAACGGTTTTGAAGTGGAAGAAGGCATTTCCGGCATGCCGACGGCCTGGTTTGCGCGCTGGGGCTCCGGCTCGCCGGTCATTGCGTTCGGCAGCGACATCGACGGCATCCCAAAGGCATCGCAAAAGCCGGGCGTGGCGTACCATGATCCGCTTGTCGAAGGCGCGCCAGGGCACGGCGAAGGACATAATTCCGGGCAGGCCGTGAACGTGACGGCAGCGCTGGCGGTTAAACGAATCATGGAGCGTGAAAACATCTCCGGCACGCTTGTGCTCTGGCCGGGCGTTGCTGAAGAGCAGTTGGGATCGAAAGCCTATTTTGTCCGCGACGGCTACTTCAAAGACGTAGATGCGGTTCTTTTCACTCACGTCAGCAACAATTTGAGCGTGACGTACGGTCCCGCACGCGGAAGCGGCTTGGTTTCGGTGGAATACACGTTCAAAGGCGAGTCGGCGCATTCCGCCGGAGCGCCGTGGCGAGCAAGAAGCGCGCTCGATGCGGTTGAATTGATGAATACGGGCTGGAACGTTCGCCGCGAGCATTTGCGTCTGCCGCAACGGTCGCATTACGTGATCACCAACGGCGGCGATCAGCCAAACGTTGTGCCGCCGCTGGCTTCGGTCTGGTATTATTTTCGCGAATTGGATTACGACAACATTAAGCGCATGTGGGACATTGGCAACAACATCGCCAAAGGCGCCGCATTGATGACGGACACCGAAGTCGACTGGCGCATTTTAGGCGCGGCATGGCCGAGGCATTTTAACAAGCCGATTGCCGAAGCGATGTACGAAAACATTGCTGTCGTCGGCCTTCCGGAGTGGAGCGATGCGGATCAACTGCTCGCGATGTCCTTGCAGAAAGAAATCAAAAGTCCCAATCAAAACGGGCTTGCGACCGAACTTTCCGACCGGCCGAAACGCTA
The DNA here is from genome assembly GCA_964014485.1 of uncultured Deferribacteres bacterium. Lineage (GTDB taxonomy): Bacteria > Zhuqueibacterota > Zhuqueibacteria > Zhuqueibacterales > Geothermadaptataceae > CAXHAT01. The sequence continues at coordinate 1,550 of CAXHAT010000418.1, read as the reverse complement.
CGACGGCGTCAATCTCGGCGGCGGCTCCGATGACATCGGCGACATTTCCTGGGCCGTGCCGACGGTAACACTGCGCTTCCCGTCGAACATTCCCGGCCTGCCCGGCCACAACTGGGCGAACGCCGTTGCCATGGCGACGCCAATCGCCCACAAAGGCGCAACCGCCGGCGCAAAAGTTATGGCGATGACAACTCTGGACATGCTCTTGAACAAAAAGATTTTGCCGAATGCTAAAAAGTATTTTACCGATGAGCAAGGCAAGGAAACGACCTATCAATCGTTCATCTCCGCCGACGACAAGCCTGCAACACACCTTAACGCCAAAATCATGAAAACTTATCGCCCGCTTTTGAAGGAATTTTATTATAATCCACAAAAGTACAAGAGTTATCTTGAGCAACTAGGCGTAGAGTATCCGACAATTCGGAAATAAATGAGGTTCAGCAAATGCAACTCAAGTTAAAGGGCGTTCTTCCTCCACTGCCCACGCCGTTCAAAGATGCACACCTCGACGCCGGGGGATTTGTAGAAAACCTTGGCCGCTTGCAAGATGCAGGCTTGGCCGGTTTTCTTATTCTCGGCTCAAACGGCGAAGCAAATTTGCTTTCCGACGACGAAAAACTGGAGCTCATGCGCGTCGCCCGGGCGATGATTACGGAAAAGCACATTATGATGGTCGGCACTGGCTGCGAATCGACGCAGGCGACGATTGAGTTTACCCAAAAAGCGGCGGATTGCGGCGCAGACTACGCGCTTGTACTCACGCCGTCATTTTACAAACCGTCAGAGTCCGGGCTGCTGCGACACTTCGAAGCGGTCGCGGACGCATCGCCAATTCCGACGCTCCTCTACAACGTCCCGAAATATACTGGCTTGAACCTGCCGGTCAGCGTTGCGCTTGAATTATCCGGCCATGAAAATATCGTCGGCATGAAGGACAGCGCGGGGCAAATGGCGCAATTGGTTGAGCTCAAGCAAAAACTGCCATCGGATTTTGCGCTTTTTCTCGGCGCTGACCCGGTGTTTTTCGCCGGATTGGCGCACGGCGTGAGTGGAGCGGTTTTAGCACTGGCCAATGTCGCCCCCCAAGAATGCGTCGAACTCTATGAATCGGTCAAAAATGAAAATTGGTTGAGAGCGCAGGAATTGGCCGATTTGCTCGCGCCCGTCGGCAGAATCGTGGTTGGGAAATACGGCGTGCCTGGATTAAAAACGGCGTTAAATCTTCTCGGCGCACAAGGCGGCGTTCCGCGCTTACCACTGCTCCCGTTAGAAGAACTCCAGGTGGAAGAGGTTAGACAGATACTTTCCGGAGCCGGGCTGTTGAAGGAGAATCTTGAGTTTGAGCATCACGAAACGACGCAGAACGGTTTCGAGTTCCCGTTAAGTTCGAAAATGTTCTAATCGGCCTTCGAAGCTCTACCTGCCAATTTAAGCACATTTTGCCAGAAAGATGGTTGGTATAAAAATCCTAAATGTCGGGTCTGTGCAGTTGATGGGCTCTATATGAATTTGTGTGGGTAACGTTATTCGTTTCGTATTTTTTTCAA
>CAXHAT010000417.1:0-2957 GCA_964014485.1 uncultured Deferribacteres bacterium | reverse complement strand
ACTTCATCGCAGGAAAACTCGAATTTGATTACCCACACAAATTCATATAGAGCCGATTTTTAGAAGATTTGAAAGCTCAATAGAATATCAAAACCTGCCTAAAAATTTATCTGTACTGAGTATTAGTTGTACATATTAGTGGTTCTTACAGTTGTTCCAAAATCTTTTCCGCTGCTTCAGGGATCACCGTTCCCGGCCCGAAAATCGCGGACGCGCCGTTTTGGTAGAGAAATTCATAATCCTGCGGCGGAATCACCCCGCCGATGATGACCATGATGTCGTCGCGGTCATATTCTTTCAACGCTTCCACAAGCTGCGGCAAGAGCGTTTTGTGTCCGCCGGCCAATGAACTCATGCCGATAATATGCACATCGTTTTCCACCGCCTGCCGCGCCGTTTCCGCCGGCGTTTGGAAAAGCGGGCCGATGTCCACGTCGAAGCCGAGATCGGCGAAGGCGGTGGCGATAACTTTTGAGCCGCGGTCGTGGCCGTCCTGCCCGATTTTCGCCACCAAAATGCGCGGGCGGCGGCCTTCTATTTTCTCAAACGCTTCGACCTGTTTACGCACCTTTTCGATTTGCGCGTCCTCGCCAAATGAAGTCGTGTAAACTCCGGTGATCGATTTTGCCATCGCCTTGTGCCTCCCAAAAACTCTCTCCAGCGCCTGCGAAATTTCTCCCAAAGTCGCTCGTGCTCGCGCCGCTTCTACGGAAAGCGCCAAAAGATTGCCGTTGCCGGTTTCCGCTGCATTTGTAATCGCCGCAAGTGTTTTTTGAACTTGATTTTCATCGCGTTCGGTGCGCAATTTTTCCAAGCGTTTGACTTGCGCATCACGCACGGCGGCGTTGTCCACTTCCAAAATATCAATCGGCTCTTCTTCATCAAGGCGGTATTTGTTCACGCCGACAATCGTCTCCTGCCCGGAATCAATGCGCGCCTGCCGCCGCGCCGCCGCTTCTTCGATGCGCATTTTCGGCAATCCCGCTTCAATCGCTTTCGTCATCCCGCCCAGTTCTTCGATTTCCTGAATGTGCGCCCAGCCGCCCTGCAAAAGTTCGTGCGTCAACGATTCGACGTAGTACGACCCGCCCCAGGGATCGATCACGCGGCAAATGCCCGTCTCCTCCTGCAAAAACAACTGCGTGTTGCGGGCGATTCTGGCGGAAAAGTCGGTCGGCAGCGCAATGGCTTCATCAAGAGAATTGGTGTGCAGCGACTGCGTGTGTCCCATCGCGGCGGCCATCGCTTCCACGCAGGTGCGTGCGACGTTGTTGAACGGATCCTGCGCCGTCAAGCTCCAGCCGGAAGTCTGGCAATGCGTGCGCAGCGCCATCGACTTTGGATTTTTCGGGTCAAACTGTTTGATCATTTTTGCCCAGATCAAGCGCGCCGCCCGCAGCTTGGCAATTTCCATGAAATAATTCATGCCGATGCACCAAAAAAACGACAAGCGCGGCGCAAAATCATCGATGTCAATCCCCGCTTTCACGCCGGTGCGCACGTATTCGAGACCGTCTGCGAGGGTGTAGGCCATTTCAAGATCGGCGGTCGCGCCGGCTTCCTGCATGTGGTAGCCGGAGATGCTGATGCTGTTGAATTTCGGCATACTTTGCGAAGCGTATTTGAAAATATCCGCCACGATGCGCATGGAATTTTCCGGCGGGTAAATGTAGGTGTTGCGCACCATGTATTCTTTCAAAATGTCGTTTTGGATCGTGCCCGCAAGTTGCTTCGGCGTCACACCCTGCTCCTCGGCGGCGGCGATGTAAAAGGCCATAATTGGCAAAACCGCGCCGTTCATCGTCATCGAAACGGAAATTTGGTCGAGAGGAATTTGATCGAACAGAATTTTCATATCCAGGATCGAGTCGATGGCGACGCCCGCCTTGCCCACGTCGCCGACCACGCGCGGATGGTCGGAATCATAGCCGCGATGGGTGGCCAAATCGAACGCGACAGACAGCCCCTTTTGCCCGGCGGCGAGGTTACGGCGGTAAAAAGCGTTGCTCTCCTCGGCGGTCGAAAATCCTGCGTACTGCCGGATCGTCCAGGGACGCATCAAGTACATCGTCGCGTACGGCCCGCGCAAAAATGGCGGAAGACCGGCGGTATATTCCAAATGCTCACACTCCGCCAAATCTTCCGCCGAATACATCGGCTTGACCGGAATCTGCTCGTTCGTCATCCAATCCGGCGCGTTTGTTTTCGTACGATCATTCGGCGCATCAAAATCAAGCGCTATATTTGTAAAATCCGGGAATTTAGTCATTCGAGAAATCCGCTTTCGTTTTGAGAATTATGAAAGTTCGGCTTAAGCGCAGAGTTCGCCGAGATGCAAAGTTCTCGCAGAGATTGATTTCATTTTTTTGCGATCTCTGCGACCCCGCGTTAAAAGTTATTTGATTTATAATGAACAGAACTCAAGGCTTCACAAGCCGTTCCGCCTCGAATTTCTCGGCCAATCGAATCGGCTTCAAAGGTTCAACTGTGACGGCGGCGGACTTGGGAGTGGAACTCTTGGCATTTCCTGCCGCCTTTTCTTCGAAGGAGAGAGTTTCTTGCAAATTCGGAAAAACATTCACGCCGATCATTTTGTCTTTTTTATCAGTGATGTTTTGCAACCGCGCTTCCGCTTTGTCGGCGCAGCGTTTTTGAATGAATCCAGATTCCAGCGCCGCGACCATGCCGCCTATTGCTTCAATTTCCTGAAACAGCGCCCAGGCTTTTTGCGCCAATTCCTTGGTCAACGATTCCGCAAACCACGACCCGCCCGCCGGATCATCGACGCGTCCAAGATGCGCTTCCTCGCGCAGGATTGTTTGCACGTTGCGCGCAATGCGCAGCGAAAAATCGTTCGGCGTTCTAAAATTCTCGTCAAACGCCGACACGCTCAAACTTTGGCAGCCGCCGAGAACCGCCGCCATCGCCTCGGAGGTGGCGCGCAGCATGTTCACGTG
>CAXHAT010000416.1:0-2978 GCA_964014485.1 uncultured Deferribacteres bacterium | reverse complement strand
AAGCGCTCTTTCAACAAATGATTTCAAATGCGACAATTGACGTGCGGAATGTCGGTTTTAAAAAATGAGAATTCAAGTTTTAAGAAGTTGGCGAGGTGATCGATGGCGAAGAAAGGCGACTTAAATTGGTTTCGCGTTCGGGATTTGGATGAACTGCCGGAAGGCCGGGTGAAAACCGTAACGGCGGGCAGCAAAAGCCTCGCAATGACTCATTTCGACGGCAAATATTCTGCGCTTGATAATAAATGCCCGCACCAGGGCGGGCCGCTTGGGGAAGGCTCGATAGAAAAAAGCTGGCTGCGATGCCCGTGGCACGGCTGGGATTTTCATCCTTGCACAGGTAACTCGCCCGGCGGCTTCGATGACGGCGTGGAGACCTTTTCCGTCGAAGTTAAAAAAGACGGCGTCTACGTCGGGCTTGAAGCGGAAAAACCCCATGTTCGTACTGTCACTGACGTGATGGCGGAGACGATGGTCAACTGGGGAATCACCCACGTTTTCGGCATGGTTGGCCATTCAAATCTCGGCTTGGCAGACGCGATTCGCAGACAGGAAGAGGCGGGCAAGTTGCGCTTTATCGGCATTCGTCACGAGGGCGCGGCGGCTTTTGCAGCTTCAGCGTTTGCAAAATTAACGGGCAAGCCGGCAGCCTGCCTGACCATCGCCGGGCCGGGCGCGACAAATCTTTTGACGGGACTTTGGGACGCGAAAGTTGATCGCGCGCCGATCCTTGCGCTCACCGGCCAGGTAGACACGCAAGTTCTGGGGCCGGGCGCTTTTCAGGAAGTGGATTTAAAAGCGGCGTTTGGCGGCGTCGCTGAGTGGAGTCAGCCGGTTTTACACGGCAGCAAGTACGCCGAACTCATGACTTTGGCCATAAAAAACGCCGTCATCAAGCGCGACGTTGCACATCTTGTTTTCCCCGATGAAGTACAAACCTTGCCGGCGGAAAACGTCAAACCCTCAAGTCCCAAAGGCAGGCTCACGCCAATGCAAATTTCCCCGCCCGCCGAAGCTGTGGATGAAGCCGTCGAGATGCTGCAAGAAGCGAAACGCCCGATCATCATTGTCGGGCACGGCGCACGTTTTCAAATGGACGATGTCACGGCTTTTGCTGAAAAACTCAACATTCCCGTCGTCACCACGTTTAAAGGCAAAGGGTTGATTTCCGACGATCACCCGCTGGCTTGCGGCGTGCTCGGGAGAAGCGGAACGCCAATCGCGAGTTGGTTTATGAACGAAGCCGATTTGCTTTTGGTATTTGGAGCATCTTTTTCCAATCACACCGGAATCGCATCGAACAAAAAAATCATTCAGGTCGATTTTGATCCGATGGCGCTCGGGAAGTTTCACCCGGTCACGCTTCCCATTTGGGGCGAAATCAGCACAACGCTGGCGATACTCAATGAACGAATCGGCGAACTCAAAAACGGCGAGGATCAAAAGTCGGAAGTCGTCGAGCGCTGGCGCATCTGGCGAGAAGAAAAAGCGCGTCGCGAATCGGATGACCGAGGAAGCGGTTTAAACTCCGCGTTGGTGTTCGCGGCAATGAATCGGCGCATTCCGGAAAACGCCGTCATTGCTGTGGACGTGGGCAATAATACCTACTCTTTCGGACGCTATTTTGAGTGTAAGAATCAATCAGTTTTAATGTCAGGCTACCTCGGCTCAATCGGATTCGGCTATCCCGCAGCGATGGGCGCCTGGGCCGCCGCACCGGATCGCCCGATTATCGCATTGACCGGCGACGGCGGATTTGGACAATACATGGGCGAGCTTCTGACGGCCGTCAAGTACAACATGAATATCACGCATATTTTGCTCAACAATCATGAATTGGGAAAAATATCAAAAGAGCAACGCGCCGGGGAGTGGGACGTTTGGGCGACCTCGCTGCACAATCCGAATTTCGCCAAGTTTGCTGAGGTATGCGGCGCCATGGGAATCCGCGTCACGCAAAAGAATGATTTGGACGATGCTCTGGAAAAAGCGTTGGCTTACGACGGGCCATCGATGGTGGAAATTGTCACCGACGCCGAATTAGTTTGAGTGCTGAAGGAGAGATATCAATGGACAAAAAAATATTTGTCGGCGGATTCAGGTTCTGTTTGGCGAGCCTCATCGTCTTTGCAACGGTCGCGTTTGCGGAGCGCTGGATGTACGTCAATCTCGGCTTGTACGGCGCTTATCTGGTTTGGACAATCATGTTCATCGGTCTGGGCGGCGCCGCTTTAAAACCGCTGACTGGTGAATCAATTTCTACGAAACGATTTTATGCAGTTTTCAGCATTGGATTTTTTCTGTATGCAGCAGGCTGGATGGCGGTTTATTTCGTCATGAGAGACGGGCTTGGTGAGTGGGTCGCATCTCTGCTCAGCTCAACCATGCTTGGGCTGACATTCGCCGTCGGGCTCAAAGAATGGCCGCAAGCACTACGTTTTTGCCTGATTCTCTTCATCACAAATTCTGTCGGCTATTTTCTCGGCGACGCTTTAAACGACGCTCTCGGCGGCAAAACCGGCATGCTGCTCTGGGGCGCTTCATACGGCATCTTCCTCGGCGCGGGATTTGGCGGCATTTTTTACTTGTCCACACCTGCCAAATGATCACCGCGTTATGCGCCTGGAATTTTGGAAGCGCAGGGCACATCTAAAGTCCAACTTCATATTCACTAGAACGCGTTTGTTATTGTACATTTGCAGGACGTCTTGTTGGCGGCGTTTGATTGTTTCCAGATCGTCCGCCACCGGTCCCGCTGTTCCTCGTTTGGCTGCCTCCTGATGATCCGCCGCCAGTTCCGCCGGTCGACGGACGAGCGCTTCCCGATGATCCGCCGCCAGCACCACTGTTCGTCGGGCGAGCGCTTCCTGATTGGCCGCCGCCAGTTCCGCCGGTCGACGGACGAGCGCTTCCTGATTGGCCGCCGCCAGTTCCGCCGGTCGACGGACGAGCGCTTCCTGATTGGCCGCCGCCAGTTC
>CAXHAT010000415.1:0-3040 GCA_964014485.1 uncultured Deferribacteres bacterium | reverse complement strand
CCGATCTCAATTGCCGAGTTTAGCCTATAAATCCACTAGCACCAAAGGTTAATAAGCTCCACCGAATCCATCATCATTGCCAGAAGTAGATAAAGATGCTTTTTATGGAACAGCAAAATCACCCGGAAACCGCTCATCAGCCGATTGACCGCCGTCCTCGCAAAGAACGTCGTTTGGAGATTTTGAAGCTTCGCCGCCAGAAGAAAAAACTCGAACGCAAGTTGAAGCCTTTTCTTCTCGACGCCGAATTTGCCACCCCTAACGTCACTGCATTCGGCAATTTCCATCTGCTGGAAACTTTTAAGCAAGCCATTGACTTCAAGGGGCTGATCAGCGATCATCTGAGCCTGGAAAAAGGCGCAAACAGCGTTTATCCGGCTGAGGATGTGCTCGATTTATTGGTTGACGCCAACGCTTTGGGGCGTTCTCGCTTCGAGCATACCGAAAGCCTGCGCTTCGATCCCGGCTATCAAAACGTCAAAGGCATTGATCGTTTTCCTTCCGAAAAAGTGTTTCGCGATTTCTTTGGCTCGATGGCGCTCGATCATCTTAAAGAACTCTGCGAGATCAACCGTCAACTCCTTGATTTGCGCTCCCGTTGGGAAGGTCCCAAGGAAGTCTGGCTCGATATCGACAGCACGGTCGTGACCGTTTTCGGCGAGCAGGAAGACGCCGCGAAGCGCTACAATCCGCGTTACAAAGGCCGCTTGAGCTTCGAGATCATGGCTTGCTTCATCAGCGGCACGAAAGATTTGCTCTACCTGGACTTTTGCCATCCCGATCATACGCCCCGATCCGAATTCAAAGAATTCTTCCAAACCTGCGAATCGTTACTTCCTTCAAATTACATGCTCAGGGACCTCAGGCTCGACAAAGGCTTCTTTTCCGAAGACAACGTCGCCTTCATCGAACAGAAGCATCTTGAGTATGATCTCAAAGTCCCGCTTTATCCGAACATCAGAAACTGGATCGAAAAGCTTCCCGAAGCGGAGTGGGAAATGCGCGACGACGATATGGGCTTTACGCGGCAACGGCTCTTGCTCGACAGTTGGAAGCATGAGCGCCATGTCGACATCCGGCGGCTGAAGATCGAAAAAAAGACCGGGCAATTGGCCTTGCCGGAGGCCGCGTTCTATCGTTATGAAGCCGTGTTGACCAGCCAGATCGAAAACCGGCCGCAAGACAATTTGTCCTGGTATGATGATCGGGCGACCTGTGAGAATCATATCAAGGAACTCAAACACGGCTTTGGCGCAGACGAACTCTCCCAACATGAGAAGCTCAGAAACCATGCTTACGCTTTGGTCAAAGCAATCGCCTACAATCTGATGAACTTTTTCAAGACCGCTCTCTTGCCGGAAAAACAATCGCGCTGGACGGCTCAAACCGTACGCCGCAAACTGCTTCATCTGCCGGGAAATATCCTGGGGCGAAACAGGAACCGTCGCGTCAAGCTCGCGGCCAATCCATTCGTCGAGCACATACTGCCCAAAATTCAAAGCCGGATACAAGAATTCATCTGGTTTGTCGCCAATGGCTTCCGATTGGTTAAACCGGAACTGCGCCTATAAAGTGAATCTGAAAAATACGGTTGCCGGCAAGGGAGAAGTATGTCCAAAAGTTGAAAATCAAAGCCACATTTTAACGCTGCTCTCGAGATCAAAACGAAAATATTTACAAATCAATAATATTATTAAATCATGGAATGAGAAGATTAAAATTTTTAATTTCACGGAAACTTGGGCAAACACGCGGAAGCGCACTTGCCGATTTCAGGTTGAACCCCAAATCGAAAAAATTTTTGTCAAACGCGAAAATTTAAATGATTAACCGTCCCCATGCAAACATAATTTCGGTCTGTTTCTTGAACGTTCGACCGCGTTTCAGAAAGTCAGGTTTCCGCAGGAAAGTAACGGTTTCTGGCTTCTCACGGACTATGGCAATAATTCTTAACCGTGTTTTTAGCGTCGGAGTTCGAGAATTCGCGTGAGTTTTTTGTCTGGGCGCCTTAATTTCACATTGATCGTTCGGCGATACCCAGTGCAAAAAACGACTTAAACGGAAGTAAATGAAATGGCGAGACTTAAACAGTATGAATCCCTGATCCGCTTGGGAACCAGCACCTGGACGTACCCGGAGTGGAAAGACATTGTCTACCACAAGCCTTACAACAAGAAAAGCATCAGGACTGAGTCTTTAGCTGAATACGCCGCCTTCCCGCCGTTTTCTACGGTCGGGATTGACAACACGTTTTACGCCCCACCCAACCCGTTCATCTTTGAGGCGTATGCGAAATACCTGCCTGAAGGCTTTCGCTGCGTCTCGAAGGTGTGGCAGGAAATCACGGTTCCAAAATGGCCGAAGCACAAACGCTACGGCAATAAGGCGGGAACGGTGAACCCCAACTTTCTCAGCGTTGAAAAGTTCATCATGGAAATTCTCAAAGTCTATGACGACGTTTTTCGCGAACATGCCGGGCCGCTGGTGCTGGAATTCGGCGAAATGTACCCGCCAACCATTCCATCATTGCAATTTTTCCTGGAGAAGCTGGAAGAATTTCTTTCCGAACTGCCGACTGATTTTCAGTACGCTGTTGAGATTCGCAATCGCGGTTTTTTGCAGCCGAGCTATTTCGAACTCTTGCGCAAGTACAACGTTGCGCACGTCTTCAACCACTGGACGAAAATGCCGAAGTTATCCGAACAAATGAAGGTTGCGGGCGATCCGCCCTTTACTGCTGACTTCGCCGTCGCCAGATTGTTAACGCCGCTCGGCGTCAATTACGCCAACGCCGTGAAGATGAACGCCCCGTATGACAAGATTAAGCAAAGACTGCCGGAAATGCGCCTCGACATTGAAGCCATGATCGACCAGGCGCTGGCGTCCAATACGCTGCTTTATCTTTTGGTGAACAACCGCACCGAAGGCTGCGCGCCGCTGACGATTATGGAAATGGACGCGTGTATGCGAGACAAGTTGTCGTCTGTAAGCAGTAAGCAGTAAGCAGTAAGCAGTAAGCAGTAAGCAGTAAGCAGTAAGC
>CAXHAT010000414.1:0-3046 GCA_964014485.1 uncultured Deferribacteres bacterium | reverse complement strand
CGATTATTGATTTGACCTGGACGGATATCGCGAATGACGTAACCGGCTACGTTGTGGAATATCACAACGGCGACGGCAATTTTGCCACTATCGAAGTCTTGTCCGCGAATGCGACGAGCTATTCCGACGCCGGGCTTGCCGCTTCCACGACTTACCATTATCGCGTGAAGGCGACGAACGGTTTCGGCGATTCCGGTTACAGCAACGAAGCCTCCGCGACGACCGACGATCTGCCGCCCGCCCGCGCCGCGCCGACCTCACTAACGGCGACGCTCTCAGCGCCGACAACGATTCAACTGGCGTGGACGGACAACGCGAACAATGAGACCGGCTACAAAGTCGAACGCCATTCTGGTGACGGCAATTTTGCCGTGCTCGAAACCATTGCGCCGAACACGACCGATTACACCGACGCAGGTTTGTCGGCGAGCACGACCTATACCTATCGCGTGCGCGCCGTCAACGATGCGGGTGATTCCGATCCGAGCAACGAAGCGTCCGCGACGACGGACGCGAGCAACGCCGCCGATCCGACGGTGAATTTGGCGCTCAACCAAACCGTTACCGTTTCCAGCGAAGACTCGCCGGAAGAAGCCGGAACCTTCGTCAATGACGGCGATCTCGATTCCTACTGGAACAGCGCCGACGTGGAGGAGCTTTTCCCGGAATGGGCGAAAATCGATTTGGGTCAGGTGGAAACGCTGGGCCGCGCGATCATTCGCTGGAAGAGCAAAGACTACGCGGAAGTCTACGAATTCCAGGTCTCGAACGACGAATCGAACTGGACGACGGTTTACTACGGCGCAAAAGACGACACCGGCGACGATGAATTCGAGTTCACCCAAACCGCCGCCCGCTACGTCCGGCTCTACATGACGCAAGCGCGGAAGGGCGCTTATAAAATCTATGAGATTGAGGTGTATTCCGGCCCTGAGCCTTTGGCGAAACGCCCGGCTATCAGCGAAGAGAATTCAGCTCACAGTTCACAGTTGACAGTTGACAGTTTCGCGTTATTACAGAATTATCCGAATCCGTTTAATCCAAGTACGAAGATTCCGTTTGCTTTACCGGAAGCCAAGAAAGTGAAAATCACCGTGTTCGACGTCACCGGACGCAAGGTCGCGACGCTTGTGAATCGCAAATTTGGCCCGGGCGTTCATGAAGTCGAATTCGCGCCGCAAAACCTGCCCAGCGGAGCCTACTTCGTCCGCATGCGCGCAGGCAAATTCCGGCAAACGCGGAAGATGGCTTATGTGAGATAAGAAGGGTTGTAACCGTAAACTAAAATTGCGCTCGCGCTTTCATCCACCGCTGAAGAGGTGTCTCAGGGGGTACATCCCTTCTCCGGCGTAGGTTGGCGGATGCAATCCGCGAGCATGGGTGCGTCGGGGATTCCATGAAAGCCGAGCGCGCGGGTAAATCCCCGGCAAGCAAGTTGAATAAAAAGCGCGGTCTGCAAACAGACCGCGCTTTTTTTCGTTTTAACCATATGTCGCCATAGACGAAATTGTACTTGGAGGGAATACAAGTGCGTTGTATTTTGAGAAATAACGATTTTTCTAACTTTCATTCGAATCAGATTTGTGGCAAACACCAAAGAATATGTGATTTTGTTGGGAAATAAAGCGCGAAAGCGGCATTTTCACGAAGCCCGAAAAGGTAAAGTCGTCTTTTTTGTCGTTCAATTAGAAATTATGTTTGAGGGCCGCTGGAAACCGGTTTTGCGTTATGATTTATCCTATGGTTTTTCGCATATTGACCGTTACAACTTAAAAGGAATTCAGAAAAAAGAAGTTCTCGATCTGCCGTTCAAAGAAGTATTGACATTGGCGGATATGGATATAAACGAAAACTGGCAAAAATATAAAAACCGATTCTTAAGAGGACGCTATCCATGAACGTTTTCGAGTACAAGAATGCGCAGTTGGTCACAGAGTTTGACCGTTACATCATCGAAAACCCCGATTTTTCTGAATCAATTCCGGACGGAGCGCTTGTAGCGATGCAAGTTGCAGACGATGATATTTTTAATGAATGGAGCCGGGAGCTTGCCCGCCGCCAAGCAGAGAATGGACAGGAAATCGTTTATGTGAATATCAAAAAATTGCGTCCGGTAAAATCACGAATAGAACAGCTTGCGATCAGTGCAAATCCGTAAGCCCTCGGCGCCTGCGGAACAAATATTTCTAAGATCGCATCCCTTTTCACTGCGCCGGTTGGCGGGTGCAATCCGGGGGCATTCGTGCGTCGGGGATTCCATGAAAGCCGAGCGGGGAGAAAATCCCCGACGAGCAGTGAAAGGATGCTCGTGCTACGCTTGCTGTGCGTAACATCAGTTTACAGTAAATTTTTGTAACCCCTTGCGCCGTGAATAACGCGATGAATCAGCACAATTTTTCCGGTTCATCAATTGTGTAGAATATCAAATAATTTTCGAGAAGCAGGTATCGGTAGCTTTTAGAAGCGAGGGCTTCATCTCGCGGACGCCGTCCGAGGAAGGGGAAATGCGAAAGATTTTCAAGGCTGGCTGAGATCCGATCCAGGAGCTTTTCAGCAGCGGTAACATTTTCCGCCGCAATGTAGGAAATGATGTCGGAGAGGTCTTTGTCGGCAATGGGCAAAAGTCTGGTTTTAAACTTGTTTTTGGGCATCGAGCATTCTTCGAATCTTTCGGACTGAGTCTTTCAAAGGTATGCTTTTCTCACCCGCGTTTAATTGGCTTTGCGCGACGGCCAGTTTGGAATAAACGGTCAATCTTGCCTGCATTTCATGGTAGAATGCCGCCGACATAAGAACCATATCGCTTTCACCGTTCTCAGTTAAAAAAACGGGTTCCTTGCTAGCCTGCACAAGATTCGAGATTTCCCGTGAATTGTTTTGAAGCTCGGTCAACGGTTTGAAAATCGGCATAGCCACCTCAAAGTTCGTTTTTCAGCGAACATTTTTTTTCCCATCGTTTGCATTTTTAAAACACAAAGCCAACATAGCTATCTTGACAATGTTAAGTTAAATCCTACGCTCTCAAGTGTCTCATTAGCGCCGGGCT
>CAXHAT010000413.1:0-3056 GCA_964014485.1 uncultured Deferribacteres bacterium | reverse complement strand
ACAAGAACTCCAAACCCTGATGCTGTAGCTGAAAATCAGGCTGAATAGTCACCATCCCTCGCAAGAAAAATCATATAAAACAACATCTTACGCAAGGAGTCTGTGCGCGGACTCGTCCGGTAATTTCTCAAAAATGAAAAACTGGTGATAATTTTCCCAAGAATGACAAAGGGCGCGTCTGAAGAATTCGAATATGCTGGAATGAATGGAGGATTTTTCAGCAAGTTCGGCTAAATCATGTTTTTTTAATCTCGAGAGGCATGGACGCAAATAAGGCGGACGGCGGTGGATTTTACAGATTAAATTCCGAGGCATATTTTGTGCTTGGCGCAAAGCATCAAAATTGATTTGTTGTTGACTCTTTCGTAGCGCAATAATATATTTTTTAACATTCTTGAACACGCGTACAACTACATTTTTGTAATTTCGTTTCCGCGAATTACATCATTGTAATCTATATTGCTTCGCGATCACTTCAATTGCAATTGCGCAAGGAGTGCGTAACTTCCCGAATTGACCTTCATCATGCACGACATTCCCCGGGAGTTTTCGGTTTTTACAATTCACAAAGCGGAAGACTCATGCAGACCCAAAGCAGGACGCGAAAGGGCGCGAGGAAAAAGCGGGCGGCGTCTCGATTTCACACGATTTCAGATCAAGCTCTCAGGATGACAAATTTCTGGTTAAAAGGACCGACGTTTGTCTCTGAAAACGGCTGCGGCATTCGACGACGCATATTTCCATTCAGGGAAAAAATCCAATCTTGCAGCCCCCGCAATTTGAACGACTTCATTTCGCAAAACTGCTTCATTGCTCATCAGACAAGCTGCGAATTTTCATAATTTCAGCACGCGGGAATCGTTTTCCCGTTTTCATCGATCAGGCGGACTGTTTTGAGACGACTCTTCGGCATACTTTTGAATCTGTTGGCCATGCTGATTCTGATCCCGTGGTACGCGACGGAAAAGGTTTTTCAATACGCGCTGCAACCAGGCATTTTCGAAAAATATCACGTCGGCGCACCCAAAAAGAGCGGCAAGCGAGCGCCTCGTCGCTTAATTTTTTGGATAATAACTGTTGTCGTTCTTGGCTATGTCGCGTTCAAAACGGCTGTTTTTATACAAGCCCACTCTTCTCTCATTGCGGCATGGAACAGCGGGTTAGATTTGTTCAAATGGATGTTCAACGACTTGGCCAACGCGCTCAATTTTTTCCTGACCCCGCTGAATACTGTCATTATTTTTGCGCAGGGAGAGGAAGTCGGTTTTTGGCGATTGTTCTGGTCGTATTACTTGCTCGTTATTCCGCTGATTGTGATATCGAATTTGGCGTTTAGCTACTTCAACACAACATCGCAGCTACGCAAAGCGGTCAGCTTGCGAGATCGCGCGGATCGCGAAGTCAATATTGTCGGATTCTCCGAAAAAGCAAAGGCGGACGAGGTCTTTTTCGGACTTGATCTCAAGCAGGATTCAAAGCCTTTTTATGCGAAAAGGAGCTGGCTGAAAGGGCACATTCAAGTGATCGGCGCGCCGGGTACGGGAAAGACGGAGAGTATCATCCAACCGCTCTGGTTTCAAAGCGTCCGGCGGGACGTCCCGACCATCGTTCTCGACGGCAAGGCGTCGCGGCGCAACATTGACGGGTTTTATACGATCGCCGCTTCCTTGGCGCAAGGGCACGAGGTGATTTACTTTAATCCGCTGGAGCCCAAACGCTCGGCCAGTTACAACCCGCTCCGGCACGGCTCTTTGGAAGACATTAAAAATCGCATCATCGCGAGCCTGAATTTTTCCAAGTACGAAACGAGCGCTCTCGAAAAGCTCGATTATTACCTGACGACCGTTTTGCGTGCGATCCGGCAA
Source organism: uncultured Deferribacteres bacterium (assembly GCA_964014485.1). Taxonomy (GTDB): domain Bacteria; phylum Zhuqueibacterota; class Zhuqueibacteria; order Zhuqueibacterales; family Geothermadaptataceae; genus CAXHAT01. The sequence goes on along the minus strand of CAXHAT010000413.1, from coordinate 1,191 downwards.
TCTCAGCGAGCACTGACACTGTCTGAGATTCTCAAATACTTAGATTCGCAAGAATACGTTCTCCGACAATCACAGCTGCTTGCCGGAACAAACGTCCAGCGCGGCCTGGATCAGATCGTGCGGGATTTTGAGATTTTTCAGTTTGAAACGGCGTCGCTGCGCATGGCGCTGATGCAGATTTGTTATTCAGAATTTGGAATTTTGTTCGACACTGACGAGCCTGAATTGGACTTGCTGGACGTTTACACCGCCAAGAAGGATTGTTATTTCTCGCTGCCGATCAGTTCCGGCGATTCATCCATGAAATTTCTTGGCCAGCTTATTCTCGGCGACATTCACGCAACGTTCAACGCGGTGAGCATGCAGTTCAACGCCGAGTTCAACAAGTCGATGCATCAGGACGGCTTGGTCATCATTGACGAAACGGCAAAGTTCGTCAACCCGCGTTTTATCGACGTGCTGCGGACGGCGCGAAATATTGGCGTGAGCGTTTGTTACACGAATCAATCGCTTTCGGAAATGGAAAATCCGGAATTGCGTTTGACGAAGCCGTTCATCGACGAGCTTTCCGATCACACCAACGTCGTCTTTTGTTTCAAGCTAAGCGGCGAAGAATCGATTCAGGCGATGGTGCGAAGATTTGGTCGGGGCGTTTTGGCAAAAAATGCGTCTACTCCGGATTCCGGAACTTCGCCCCAAGCACTGAACGAAGACATTATTCAAAAACTCGACGAAGGCCAGTGCATTGTCTCAGTGCGCCAGCCGAGCGTGTTCAGTATTCTCAAGACCGGCAGCTTTAAGTTTGATAAATTACTCAGGTACGACAAGAACGAAGCGCAGCAGACGACTTAACTGTAAATTGACCGGAAATCACGGAATCAAGAAAGAGACAGGTTCATGCAGACACTATTTCAAGCGCTCAATAACGTCATCAACGTCGCAATTTTCATTGCCACGCCGATTCTCGTCATTGCACTCATTATCGCGGGTCTCAACATGGCCAGCGCCGACGGCGGCAGGCACGCCAAAGCCAAAAAACAGCTCATCGGCATCGTCATTGCCGTCATTTTAATTTTCGGCGCAAAGTTTCTCGTTCCGGCATTGGTCAATCTTGTGCCAGGCGCAACGAGTACACAATTTTAATAACTGATGTTACGCACTCTCGGAAATTGTCCAAATAGCACCTGAGAA
>CAXHAT010000412.1:0-3066 GCA_964014485.1 uncultured Deferribacteres bacterium | reverse complement strand
CAATCCGGGACTCAATTTTAAAACCGTCTTCGTCGTTGGAATTGTCGTCCCAGGAGAGATCAATTTCGTCCGTGCCGTTTGCCGCGGCGGTCAAATTGTCAGGATCAGTCGGCGGCGGAGGCGGATCGTCCGTCGTGGCGCTCGCGGTGTTGGAATAGCCCGATTCGCCGGAACCGTTGAAAGCCCGCACGCGGTATTCATAAGTCGTGCTAGCGGAAAGTCCATTGTCTGAGTAGCTCGTTTGATTGCCGTTTGTCTGAGCGATTTCAGAGAAGCCGCCGCCGCCCGATCTGCGTTCAATTTTGAACCCGGATTCATTGCTCGAATTGTCAGTCCAGCTCAAGTCAATCGATGAACTGCCCGACGCCGTTGCGCTCAGGGATGAGGGTGCATCAGGCGGAACTGGATTTTCGTCGTCGATTATAGTGCCCTGACCTTGCAGGTCGGTAATTCTCGCATTGTCAGGTTGTTGTAAATTGACAAAAAAGGTCTCATTCCCCTCGCCGGCGGTATCGCCAATGAGTTCGACACTGATGGTTTGTGTGGTTGTCCCGTTGGGAAAAGTCAGCGTGCCGGAAGCCGCGACGTAGTCATCTCCAGCGATCGCGGAGCCGTTTTCGGTAAAATATTCGACCGTGACGGTCTGGCCGCTAAAGCTGGTTTCGGACATCGTCACGGTGAAAATCATATCCGTCGTCCCGTTGTCGCCCTCCGAAAGAGAGACGTCATCGATGGTCAATTCCGGCGGCCCGTCCGGCCCCATTTGCACGACATATTTATAGTTGAATTCACTCGACCATTGCAGGAATTCTGTGTCATGCGAGGAAAAAAGACTGTGTCCATAACCTTCCATAATCCGAAAATCATACGGAATGCCATTATTCTTGAGCGCAGCTTCCAATTCCAGAGCTTCATCAAAAGCGACGATGGTGTCTTGGTCGCCGTGCATCAAGAACGCGGCGGCTTCGCCAATTTGCACTTCCTGGTCGTCATCCCTCAACCCGCCGCCGAGAGAAAAAACAGCCGAAACTTCAGACGAGAATCCGGGATTTCCGCTTGACCCTTCTCCTTCCAGATAGGTCGCGTAGAGCGCCGTAATGGCTCCCGATGACGAACCGCCGACGGTTATGCGATCCGGGTCGATGCCATAGGTTGTCGCATTGGCTCTCAACCAACGAATCGCCGCCTTTGTATCTTCAGCGGCTTGCACTCTCGCTTCGTCGCTGTCCCGATCTGTATGCAAGCGGTAACTGTTAGCGGCGGTGACATACCCGCGTTCAACATAATACTCGCACATCTCGACGACTTTGGGTTGAGTCTTGCTTCCCTGGACAAATCCGCCGGCGTGAACGAACAATACCGCCGGACGCAAGGTCTCAGAATCGCCGCTGGGCTCGTAGACGTCGATGTACAAATCATCTACGTCCCCGGTAGCGGCATTCAAAGCCTCACCGTATTTTTCGTCTTCCGTTAAATCGTAACCGCTGAAAATTGCGTCCAGATAACGCGTGCCGCTTTGCAGGGAGACGTTCGAAGATTTTGATTTTGAGACTGTCGTTTTCGGCTGCGTTGCGGCGGTCGTGCAAAACGCCAATAGAAAACTTAAAACGGAGAGTGCGGTTCTCATTGTCATTTCCTTCCGTGACACTATGCGTTGTCGTTTTCCGATGTCCCAAATTGGAATTTGAAACTGCTTTTCCGTGAGCGCATCAGGTTAGAAATCAAGAGCAAGGGGCGAAGGAGCATGGTATCTAAGCAATCAATCACGCAGCTTCGGGCGTAAATGGACGGCGATCCCGAATAGTGCGGACTGGCAAATTGACTGATTGGCGGCGTTCTCTTCTACGACCTTTCCCCTTTGTCGCTAATGATGAATCAATTACAGGCAAAATTATTCCAGTGCGGCAATTTTTTTCAGTTCTTCCATGATAGACGCCTCTGCTTCCTCTTCCGAAAGTTCGTTAATTTCTTCCAAAACCAACTCTTGCTCTTCTTGCTTCTCATGATCAGATTGTTGAGCATCGACCTCGGCCTCGGACGTGAAAAGCTCCGCGATGAGGTGATCCCGCAGCGCTTCAATGGTCGGGTGCTCGAACAAAAGCGTGGCGGAGAGCGTGCAATCCAACGCACCGCCGATGCTGTTTCGTAATTCGACCGCCATCAAAGAATCAAACCCCATTTCCTGGAACGGAATTTTCACATCCAGCGGCTTGCCGGAATCATAGCCCAAAATATTGCCGACCTGTGTGCGGATGAAGGCGGTCAGCATCTTCTTTTGCTCGCGCGGCGCAGCTTTTCTCAGACGATCCATCAAATCCGGTTCGCCTTCGGGCGCGCGTTCTTTTTTGATCGTCGTTTGTTGGCGGCGCACTGCTTCGGAGAGAAAAGCGGGCGGTTGGCCGTCGGGAAATTGCGCAAGAAAATCAGGCCAGTAAATGGGCAAAACACCAACCTGGCCCAGTGAAGGCCGCTCAAACAAGCTTTCCAAAATTTGCAATCCCTGCTTCGGCGCGATCATGTCCATCCCGCCGGATTTCATTCTTTGTTGATCGCCGTCAGCCAGTTTCGCGGCCATTCCGACCTCCGCCCACGGCCCCCAATTCACGCTCAAAGCCGCCAAGCCTTGCGCCCGGCGAAAATGCGCGAATGCGTCCAGAAAAGCGTTGGCGGCGGCGTAACCGCCCTGTCCGGCGGAACCGAGCAGCGACGATACGGACGAGAACAGCACGAAAAAGTCCAACTTCTGATTTTGCGTTGCGCGATGAAGATTCCACGCCCCAGCGATTTTCGGCGACATGACTTTTCCAAAACGCTCCCGATTCTGTTGCAGCATAACGCCGTCATCGAGCACCCCGGCGGCGTGAATAATTCCGCGCAGTTCGGGCATTTTCGCCGTTTGAATATCCGCCAAAGCTTGCTGAACGTCTTTCGCGTTTGAAACGTCGCCGCGCGCAACCAAAATTTTCGCGCCCGCGCTTTGCAATTTTTGAATAAGTTCGACGGCCTTCTCTGACGGCGCGCTTCTGCCCGCCAGCGCCAGATTTTTCGCGCCGCGCTCAACAAGCC
>CAXHAT010000411.1:0-3079 GCA_964014485.1 uncultured Deferribacteres bacterium | reverse complement strand
GGCTGCGCACGATTGACTGGATTCCCGCCTGCGCGGGAATGACGTAAAAGCGACGCTTCTCTGGTGCTGCTTGAGAAATTTTCAAGAGTGCGTAACATCAGTTAAATAAAAAAGCGCCCCTTGCGGCGGTTGAGTCAGCGGCTGGCGTCATATTTTCGGTCGAATCCTTTGCGCCCCAGTGGGTGATAAAATCAAGAATTTGCTCGATCTCTTCCGGCGTAAATTCTTCCCGAAACGACGGCATTTTGTCACGCCCTTCCTGAACGCCGTTCAGAATCGTTTCCCGAACTTCATCCCGGCCAAATTTTTCAATCGCGTCGTGAATTTCCGGCCCTTCGCCCGCTCCCTCGCCTTCCCGTCCGTGGCAGCGTGAGCAACTCGCAAAAGTATCCTTATATCCCAGATAAATCAGTTGACCAGGATCCGTCATTCCTGGCGGCGGCACAGGTTTGCACGCCCAAAGAACGCCCCCAATTAGCAAAAAAAAGCGCTTCATTTCTTTCCGGTTAAGTATGTGTACGAAAATATCTTGCTATAAGAATCCATTTAAACCTTTAAAAAACAGCAGCTCTAATCATTGAATTTCATTGTACACATACTTAATCCCAAAACGTCCAATTTAAACCATAACGAAAAACGCGACCGCGCATCGGCTGTGAAAATCGCCAAAATGCGTCGTTCACGCCCAGCAAATTATCGAAGCGCAGGAAAATGACGGCGTCCCGAAAAAAGAGCTTTGCTTCCACGTCAACAAACTGCCGCGAGGGCAGGGTTTGCATTTCAGTCGGAAGTTCTCCGGCGTTCCAGACGGTCGGCGTTTTGCGTTCGCCGAAGCCGCGCAAGAAAACGCCCAATTTTGCAAAAATATCGCCGCCAAATATGTTGCGGCTGTAGCTTGCCGCTAGATTGAAGGAATGGGTAGGCATGTACCAGAATTGATAGTGCGAGCCGTCCGGCGCCGCTCCCAAAATCCCGTCGAATCCTGCGTTGAACTCAAAGTTATTCGCAGGCGTCCAGCTTGTAAACGCCGTCAGCGAATAATAGGATAGACCACTTGCTGCGTTTGCAAAAGCAAGCGCGGAATCCACTTCTGCGAGAATAAACTCGTTCTGCAGATGGTGCCTGCGTGCGGCGCCATGAAGCGCCAGCTTTTTGTTAGCGAAACGAAAGCCCGCCTCAAGTTTCGTCATCCGCGCATGTTTTAGCGCATCGTTTGCTTGCAAAAGCGTGTCGATTGCGTTCGCAAATTCCCCCGGCTCAGGGAAAACGCCGTTTGAAACAATCCGCCCATAGACGTTCAAATTTTTCTTTAGACCAACGGCAAGCGAGCCTGCGAAATTGAGCAAGGGATCAAACGATTCACGCGCCGCCAAACCGAAGCGCCCAGTCAAGCTTATTTTCGAACTTGGACGAAATTGCTGATTAAGATTAAGCAGCAACTCCGCGCGATTGTCCAGGAAAATCGTTGAGCTGTCCGCACCAAAATTCTGGAGCGTAATTTCTGGAGAAAAGGCGTAATTTCGCGTAAACTTGTTCCACAAAAAAGTGCCCCCGGCAACGCTGCGATTGTGCTCGATTATGCGGCCAGTCGTCTCGTTCGCAAACCGTTCAGAAAGCGACCAATAAAAAACGTGCGCCTTCCAGGCGTCCGATTGTCCGAGGACGGCTTTCCCGGAATCAGCGACGTTTCGGACGCTCGCCAATTCCAAACTGTGCAAATTGCGCTCGGACCGCTGGGTGGAATTGTTGTCGGCAATCTCAAGCTGCTCTTCAAAAAAGAAGGGCGTGACCACCGTAGCTTCATTCCTAACATCAATGTAGCGATGCCGCAATGTCAGTTTTTCGTTTAGTTTGTACTCGTTGCGCCCGTAGATTTTCATCGCATCGTGTGCACCGCCGCGAACGAAATTATCGATCAACACGCCTTGACCGGCGCTATTAGAAAAAGTTGCGCCCCAGTACGCTCGAAATTTCTTAGAAAAACCGCGCTGAAAACGCAGTCTCAGAATATCAACGTCAAACGGGGCGACGGCGTATTCCGCAAAAGTCCAGGGCACCGGGGTTGGCTGTGAGAAAGATTTAAAATTCAGGCGAGAGGTCTCGGGATTGAGGTAAATTTCATCTGCGGCGACTTCCGGCAACTCCGCCAGATTCGTCTGTCCGTAAACGCCGACGGGCCAAACGATCCCGTCAAATTCAATGCTCGTAAAGCGCTGCGGGTCGCCTTGAAAACCGGCAAACGACGCGTGTCCGAGATCGCCGGTGCGAAGAACGCGAACGCCTGGCAGCGTTGCCACAAGCTCGGCGAGGTCTTCGTGAAAAACCGTTCCCAGACTATCACGCCGGAAGATTGCCGTAAGCTTTGACTCCGGCAAGCGGTCGGGTGAAATTCGCGGGGTGGGGCGTACGGGTTTTTTCTTTTGTTTTAATGAATCAGCGAGAGTTGCTCGAGCGGCGGTTGAATCTGCAGCCACTGAATCGGGCAAGGCAAAAGCCGTCTTTGATGAATCCGCCTCGACGGAATCAACTTTAGCGGCGCGCTCTTGCGTTACGGGCGGCTGTTGCGGAAATATCGGCGCCGTGAAAATCAGAATCAAAAGTATGGCTCGAAAAAATAATCGCATAAATATTCAGAAGCGTTCGCGTTAGTTTTCCAATTGCTGAAAACGATGCATGACGCCGGATTGTTCGATCGTTTTCAGGCAAGCAGGAATCAAGACGGCAAAGATGAGCGTGTTACTGAAAATATGAACCGGAATCAAGTAGCTTAATGCAAGTACGGCGAAAAACTGCGCCGTCGACCAGCCGACCGTAATCGTCGTGCCGACGGTGGTTAATAAATCATACGCAAGTGTGAGAAAAAATCCGGCTGCGCCCAAAACGGCTTTATTTGGCGTACGCAAAGCCGACTTTCCGCCGTGAACGCCAAGCACACCGCCGGAAAGACCAGCGATGGTCATCCCAAGAATTTGAGTAAAAAAGAGCGGCGGGGCGGCCGGGCCGTAAGGGTTAAAACCCGAATAAACGAACATCGCAATCCCACCGACCATTGCGCCGGAAGAGGGGCCGAGTGTATAAC
>CAXHAT010000410.1:0-3089 GCA_964014485.1 uncultured Deferribacteres bacterium | reverse complement strand
AGGAATCTTTGTTATCGTCAAGTGCAGATTACGCTCAAAAGTTCAAGGGTTGGATCAAAATAGATGCTTCCAGCATGACAATCCCGCCCCTTTTTACCAGTTTTTGAAGCTTGAACAAAAAGTGTCAGGTAGCGAAATCCCACTTAAAAATTATCCAAAATCCGGAAATAGACTTGCCAGCCGCCGGGCTCGCCGTCGAGTCGTCTGGCGAAATCGAAGCGCGCCAGGCCTTCAGTGATGATAAGTGAGAATCCAACGTTGGTTTTGAGATCGCTCAGGCTGAATTCGCCAACGGAAAACAGTCCCGATGCTTCCGCCGTCACATCCCGCTCCGCGATCCAAGCATAGCCAAAGTCAAAAAAAGCGCCGAGAGAGAGCGTTTCGCCGAAGGGAATTTTGCGCAACGGCAATTTCTGCAAAATATCGCCGCCGAATTGGTACTGCACTGTGCCGAACAATGCGCGATTCCCTACAAACTCTTTGCTGCGATAACCACGCAGGCTGCCGACGCCGCCCAGGCCGATCAAATGTTGAAAAAAGAAACTGTTTGTCCGCGAGCCGAACATCAGTTTGGCGCGCGCTTTCTGATTGCCGGTGGTTGGGTAATAGGTTTTTGCGGTTAAAAAAAGCCCGGACGTTTCCACGTCGCCGAATGTTTTTTCAAAAACGCCTTCGAAATACCAGCCTTCAATCGGGAAAACAGGATTGTCGCGGAAATCGAAGCTGCCCATAAATCGCAGCGAGGTTTCGTCAAAATCGCCGAAGATGAATTGCGACGACGCGGCCAGACTATCGCCAATGTTTGCCGCCGTCAGTGCTTGCGGGTTTTGCGGGTAGGTGCTGCCGCGCGCAAAAATACTGAAGTCTGTGTTCGGAGCCGTGTTGAGCGGAGCATAGTCATGATTACTTAGTTCAACGCGCAGGTTGTGTATTTGCGCTAGCTTGTAATCGACAAATCCCTTCACGCCTTTTCGCCCAATATAATCCATGTAATCATTGTGCCCGAAAAGCGCCGCGATTGAGTTTTCCAGCCCGGAAATTACCCATTGGTCGCTGGTGTAAACAGCGTCAAAATAACTGGCGCCAAAAGAAAGGCGCTGTGGCAGGAAAAAATCTTGTTGCACGCCAAGAGTGTACTGAAAACGCTCGTCCTGCTCGCCTATTGCGCCGCCGGGTGAGGTCGCCAGCTCTTGCATCCATTTGTTGCTAAACGCCCAGCCTGCGTCTGCGTTGAGCGTCAGACCTTGCAATCCGTTGGGATGGAGTTTGACGCCGAAATGCAAGAACGGCCCTTCGGTGCGGTTAAAGCGTGATTGCGTATAATACTCCACCACTCTCGGCTGGTCGTACAGAAAGTCATCTTTTATTTTGTCGTACTTAAATTGTGCACTGAGCGTCGTCGCCGCGCATGAAATAGTTAGAAGGGAAAGAACAAAACGTTTCATTTGCATTTTGCCCTCCAGGCAAATTGTTTGTGATTCAATTCCGGCTGTTGAACAATAAAATCTCGCCGGAGTTTCCGTCCGTGGATCAGTTTTTTTATACGCAAATTCCTAACCTAAAGCGGAAAGACGATTAAAACATCGATTTTGGTACTAGGTATTCACGATAATCGCCGTTTTCAATGCGCTTAAGATTTGCGGGCGATAAATTATATTGATAAATCCACGCTTCAAGGTTTTCGCCGTTTTCAAGCTTCACGTTAGTTGTTGTCCGCTCGAAAAGGCTGCGCTCCGGATATTGGTCGTTAACGCCTTCAACGATATCCAGCGTTTCAAACAACGACTCCGCGATCTTAACCTGAAAAACTTCTCCTCGTACCTCAGCACCGTTTTCCGACGGCACAAATCCCGGAAATTCGCCGACGTCGAAGAGTTCGCCGCGAACAGAACCGTTCGCAAAATAAGCCGCTTTGAACGGCGTGTCAAGGAATGGGTTGTTCGCAAGTTCACGCATCAACGTGCCGTAAACGAACAGGAAACCAGGCCCGTTCTCTATTTTGTTATCTTGAGCGTTTGGACGGCTTAAACGGCGGAACATTGATTCTTTTTTGAATTTAAAATTTATTTGACAGCCAGCAATGTCATTCAGAAGCACTTTTCCTTGTGGATTTCAAAGGGCGGGCCAAACAGCCCATCCAAGATGACACGGCGGGAGCGAAAATCATTGACGTCAAAAGCGCGAATATAACCAGTTTTGGCTGGAATGTCAATTCGGGCGTTTCAAACGATGTTGGCCAGAATCGCGGGCGTAATGTCTTCGATTCGCTCAATTGATGAAACGATTTTATCGCGGTTCGCGCCCCAAACGCACGTTGGCAACAAATTCTTGGTGTGCATTTTAATGCTCAAATCTTCAAGATTGCCGTGATCGCTGCTCAAAAGAATGGTCGTATTTCTCAAATTGACGCTCGCGAGCAGCCGGCTCAGAAATCTATCGAGAATGTCCACAATTTCGCATGCGCCGTCAAAATCTTGCGCGTGACCGTAAACGTCGCTCAAAATATACTCGAAAAGACAAAAATCGACTTCATCCAAAATCTCCGCCAAAATTTCGGCGCTGCGCTCAACCGTGAATTTCGGCACGTCGAAACCCAGCCTGCCCATAAAATGATTGGTCAAATCGTGCGTAACGGCGCGTTCCTCGATTAAATCTTCAATCATCCGAGGCGCGAATCCGCCCGCTTTTTGCGCCCGCGCCGTCGCGGCAATACGTTCGCCGCGACGCTCAAAATACGCTTCCGAAAGTGCGTTGGCAAAGGTCGCCTTTTTGCCTGCTTGCCGCAGTTTCAAAAAAATACTGTGATCGTCAATAATCGGCCGCAGCGACGGCGAGGGCAACCCGGAAATATGCCGTCCGACAATTTTGGCGCAATTGACCCCGGTAAAGAGCGCCGTTTGCCCCGTTCCGCTCTGAGGCAATCCGGGAACGTCCATGTCCGCGCGCGTCGGTTTGAGCACGCCGTCGTAAGGCAGGCTGGAAAAATCGGCGGAATCGTAGTAAGGCAGTGCGGCGCTTTTTTTGAACGCGAAGGGATTGACGCCCTCATCGTCCGAACCAACGGCGACGCCGTCGATGAATAAAAGAAG
>CAXHAT010000409.1:0-3112 GCA_964014485.1 uncultured Deferribacteres bacterium | reverse complement strand
AGATCGAGTATCTGATCGAAGGCGGCCCGCGCCGTCAGAAAAAGCTCAACGCTTCGCCCTGGACGACGGAAAAAATTCTCAAAAAAACGACCAAGCACATTATTTTCGCGAGCATAGCTTTTCTGATCGGAAATCTGTTCATGGCCTATGTCGTCGGCAGTGAGCGCTTGTTTGAAATTATTTCCAAACCGCCGACGCAGAATTTGGCCGGATTTGTCGCGGTCGTGGTTTTCTCAGGGATTTTTTACTTCATTTTTTCGTGGTTTCGAGAGCAAGCTTGTGTCATCGTCTGCCCTTACGGGCGCTTCCAATCGGTGCTGCTCGACCAGAATTCCGTTGTCGTGTCCTACGACTTTAAACGCGGAGAGAAGCGCGGCAAAATTTCCAAAAAAGCCGCGCCGCCGCCGGATCAAGGCGATTGCGTCGATTGCCATCAATGCGTGGACGTTTGCCCGACCGGCATCGATATTCGCAACGGCACGCAGCTCGAGTGCGTCAATTGCACGGCCTGCATGGACGCTTGCGACACGATCATGACGAAAATCAATCGCCCGAAAGGATTGATTCGCTACGCATCGTACACCGACATTGTCGAACGCAAACGCCGACTTCTCACGCCGCGAACGGCAGGCTATTCAGCGGTTTTGCTGATGCTGACGAGCGTGTTTCTGTTCGCGTTTCTCAACCGCAGCGACGTTGACGTGACGCTTTTGCGTACGCCGGGCACGCTTTTCAACACGCTCGAAAACGGCAACGTGACAAATCTCTACAACGTCAAAGTCGTCAATAAAACCGAGCAATCCATGCCTCTGGAATTCAGGCTGAAAAACCGCGAAGGCAAAATCACCCTGGCCAGCGGTTCGATGGTCGTGCCGCAAAACGGCCTGCTCGAATCGGTGTTGATTATCGAACTTCCGCCGGAATCCTTGCAGCGCGTCAAGACTTCCATTGAGGTACAGGTTTTTTCGGGAGATCGGCTTTTGGAAGAGAAGGACACCTCGTTCATGTCGTCGGGGCGAAGGAGATGAGCTTTGGAGTGCAAGCAAAAAACAAGCATATCTCGTCACAACGGTCTCCGTTGTGACGCCTGCTCGGACGCTCTGCGTCCAGTCAGATGTGCTTTTTAAATTCACTGGACGCAGAGCGCCCAGGCGTGCGTGACCACGGAGACCGTGGTCACGAGACGAATCTATCGCTTTGCTTTAAAATTGGCGAAATTATTATGAAGTTTAAACTTACAAAAACGAATAGATGGCCTTATGCCATTACGACCGTCATCGTCTTGTTTGTCGGTTGGCTGATCACACTATTGGTGCTGGTTTCCGGTGAGAATTTCGACTTGGTGGCGGCGGATTATTATGCGCAGGAAATCGCCTACCAGCAGCAAATCGACAAGATGGAGCGCGCGCAGTTTCTTGGGCAAAAACCTGTTGTTTCATGGCGGCAAGGCGAGCGGCAAATTGAAATTGAGTTGCCCGCGAGCGATGGGACTGAAAAAATCGAAGGGGTGGTATATTTTTTCCGCCCATCGGACGCCAGGCTGGACTTCAGCAAAAAAATTTCGCTCAACGCCCGAAATAAACAGCGCTTCAATGCTGCGGAAATGAAAAACGGCCTTTGGAAGGTGAAAACGGAGTGGCGGGTTGGGAGCGAGAAGTTTTACCACGAAACGACGGTTGTGGTTTTTTGAGAAGAGCTTCCTTACGCGACTTTGCTGAGGATCGGCTTGATATTTTCATACTCTTTTCGGTGCGATTGCAAGGCGTCCCAAAGGTCAACGTTGTTCTGGAGTCCGATCCAAAAATCCGGCGTTGTGTTGAAAAGTTTGGACAAGCGAAACGCCGTATCGGGCGTAATTGAGCGCTTTCCAAGAATGATTTCGTTGATTCGAACGCGTGTGACGCCGATGGCGTCCGCCAACTGCTGCTGCGTCATTTTCAACGGTTCTAAAAATTCATAGCGTAAGATTTCGCCGGGATGTGATGGGCGTCTGTGTTTTGGAAGCATGATTTCACCCTCAATGATATTGGACGAGTTCTATGTCGAAAACATCTCCGTCAACAAATCTGAAACACAATCTCCAAGCGCCGCTGACGGAGATCGCCCATTGACCTTGTCTGTCTTTTTTCAAAGCGTGTAGGCGGTTCGACGGCGGCGAACTCAAATCTCGTAATTCTTTGGCTGTGTTTAGCATATCCAATTTATGCAACACCCTATTTTTTAGCGAATCAGGAACTCGCCTCTGTTTTCCGGTATGCCAGAATTGTTCGAGCCAAGATTGTTTAAAGCTTCGGATCATTGATTATAATAACTTGCAACGATGTTCGTTGCAATACAAAAAATCTGTTTTTCAAATTTAGCAATGAGCGAAAAATGATAGCAGCATTATTTCTCGGATTCTTCAGCAGTTTGCATTGCCTCGGCATGTGCGGGCCAATCGTGGTCGCGGTCTCCGGGATGCAAAACCGTCGTGGTTGGTCAGCAATCGGAAGCAAGCTGATTTATCATTCCGGCAGAATTTTGACCTACGCCGCGTTAGGCGCGCTTTTCGGCTTGTTCGGACAAGGCGCGGCGTTTTCCGGTTTCCAGAAATGGATGACAATCGCGCTCGGCGTATTGATCATTCTCTGGACGCTCATTCCTCGGCTCGAAACGAAATTACTGCCGCAAAGCTGGACGCACTGGTGGCGCAAAAAAGCCTCGGTTTTGATGGCGAAAAAATCCTTGAAAACCAACTTTCTGCTCGGCGGCTTGAACGGCCTTTTGCCGTGCGGCCTTTTGCTGGCCGCACTGGCTGGAGCCGCCAGCACAGGCCACGCGCTGAACGGCGGCGTCTTCATGCTGCTGTTTGGCTTGGGAACCATCCCCGCGCTCGTAACCGCCGGAATGTTTGGAAACGCCCTTTCGCGTATTCAGACAAACTGGTTGCGCAAACTGGCCCCAGCCGCTGCAATCGCGATGGGCTGCTTTTTGATTTTCAGAGGGTTGAACGTGCATTCGATGCACATGATGTGATGGCGACTTTCTTCTGAGTAACTGATGTTACGCGTCAGCTATGAAGCCAAAGAAACTCCTGCCAAAGTCATTCCCGCGCAGGCGGGAATCCAGGGGC
>CAXHAT010000408.1:0-3152 GCA_964014485.1 uncultured Deferribacteres bacterium | reverse complement strand
CGTCGGCAGCGTCAGATGTGTATAAGAGACAGGGGTTATTTTTGTTGATCCCCACCCCCCCGGCGGCGCGGACGAGAAATTGTTGCGCCGCCGTCGAAATGAAATCGCTGTCGACGGAGGAACCGCTCCAGACAAAAGCGCCGGAATGACGCGCCTTTGCTTTGAATCCCGCCGCGAAACTATAGGATGCACTCGCTTCGTTGTTGTTTCCGCCTGGAATAGTGGCTTCGTCGCCGTCTGCCAGATTCCCTGAACCCCCGCCAATAGTGGAGCCATGTCCGAGCGCCTGATTGTTGACGCCGCCGCCAATCGACGCATATCTGTTTGAAACAGAATTATTTTGTCCGCCTGAAATCACTGCTGTCGGGCTGGTGATGTGGTTGTTGAGACCACCGCCGACAAAAGCCCCGAATGCGGAACCAGTGATCGAATTTCCGGATCCCCCTAAGACGTTGACCGCGGGATCGAAGACGTCGTCGTCCTCAGCATACTCGATACGCAGGCCGGTCGCGTTGTTAACGCGTAAGCTCAGTGGGATATTATCGGTGGTGCCGATGAAATTTGTGCCGTCCACCGTACCGGCGTTGCCCGTCAGGCTCCAGCCGTTTCCGGGGGGCAAATTCGTCAGCCCCGAACCGTCGCCGACGAAGGCTGCCGCGGTGACGGCGCCGGCGTTGTCGACGCTCACCGTTTGCGTGGGATTGCCGGAACCATCGACCGCGGTAACGAAGCGCAGACCGCCGGTAGCGCGCACGGCAAACTCGTTTTCGGCTATGGATGAGAAATTCCCGGTACTGCTATCGCTCCAAACAAACGCGCCGTTATGACTCGCTTCCGCTTGCCTGCCCATAGCGAAACTGTAGCTGCCATCGGCAACGCTAAAGGCGCCGCCTGCAACCCCATAATTGCCGCCGGCAATATTGTCCAGTCCGCCAATGATTGCGGCATAATCGCCTGGTGCGCGATTTCCGTTTCCGCCGGCGATTGTCGCCGCAAAACCTGTTGAAGCGCCAAGGCCATTTTCAATACCGCCGCTTATGGTTGCATGGAGTGCATTACTCCCGGAAATGATATTTCTTTTGCCGCCGCCAATCGCGGCAAAATCCGCGCTGATTGAATTTTCAAGACCGCCGCTGATCGTCGCGCTTAAGACGCCTGAGTCAACATTGCTGCCGTGCCCGCCGATAACGCTCGGCCTTGGGGCGTTACTGAGGCCTTCCGCGGCGTATTCCAGCCTAAAACCGCGCGCATTATTGACCCGGAAATTCAGCGGCACATTGTCGGTGGTGCCGAGAAAGTTCGTACCGTCCACCGTGCCGGCGTTGCCGGTCAGGCTCCAGCCGGTTGCGCCGCCGCTGGTGAGCAATTGCGCGCCGTTCCAGAAAAGCGCGCCGCCGATGTTGTAGAGCTTGTTGGTGAATGACGTCGGCGCCGCCCCGAGGCCCATGAGCGTCAGTGATCCGGCGCTTCCTTCGTCTTCCACTTTCATTAAAATGTTGCTGTCGGCGTCTTTCACTTCCATCTTGTCCTGCGCCTGTGCAGCGGCAGTGATCAGCAACAACGGCAGTAACGTGCGGGCGAGTCGGTTCATTTCAGATCTCCTTTGTTTAAAAACGCCAAACAACAAATCCTAAAATCCAAATAAGCTCCAAACTTCAATTCTCAATGTTCGAAACAGTTTAGAATTTGAGCATTCGCATTGGAATTTATTGGTTATTTGCTGCTTGTGATTTGTCCCGAAGCGTCAGGATTGCTGTCTTCGGCCTTCATTTGCCGCAAAGCCAGCTCGATTTGCGCGAAGCGTTTTTCGAAAGCGCTGTTTTGGGATTTGAGCTTGGTGATTTCAACGTCACGATCAGTCTTTTGCGACTTGAGCGCATCGTTTTCCTGCTTCAAATCCTTCACCGCTTCGATCAGAACCGCCACCAGGCGCGGGTAATCCACCGACTTGGCGTCGACGCCGTTTTCTTCGTACTCGACGATTTCAGGGATCACCGCGCCGACTTCTTCAGCGACCAGGCCGATGTCGTGCTTGCCGGTTTCCTTCCAGTCGTAGGTGACGCCGCGCAGTTTCTGTACGGTTTCGAGAGCGTTGTCAATGGTTTGAATATTGGTTTTCCAACGGCGAGAGCTGGGCGTGGTGTGCGCGTCCGCCAAAGCGTTGCCGTTGACATGCAGCGCTTCACTTGGCGCGTTGGTGTTAATCCCGACGCCGTTCGAGGCATTGATCAAAAACTGCTCTGTTGCGGTGGATGAAAATGCCGAGAATCCTTGATCGCCGTTCCAGACGAAGCTGCCGTCGTGGTTCGCTCTGGCTGCCGCCCCCGCCGCAAAGCTGTAATCGCCCGTCGCCTGACTCTCTTCCCCGCCGACAACCATTGCGCCGGCGCCGCTGGCGATATTCGAGACGCCGCCAGCCACCGTCGCACCTTCGCCGGAAGCGGTATTGTTTTCGCCCCCGGCCACTGTTGCGCTCGTTGCGCTGACGGTATTTTTTGCTCCGCCGCCAATAGTACCAAAATTGTCGGTCACCGATTGAATGCCACTCGAATGCCCGCCGCCGGAAATCGTCGCGCCTTGAATTCCAGCGCCAACCGAATTGCCGGAAAAACCGCCGATCAGGTTAGGGCCGCCGGTCGTGGGTTGAATCCGCAACCCGCGCACATTATTCACGCGAAAATCCAGCGCGACATTATCGGTCGTGCCGATAAAGTTTGTGCCATCCACTGTGCTGGCGTTGCCGGTAAGACTCCAGCCGCTGCCGGAGGGCAAATTGGTCAAGCCCGAACCATCCCCGACAAAAGCGTTGGCGGTGACGGTTCCGCCGACTTCGAGAAAAGTACTTGGCGTTTTTGTACCGATCCCAACTTTGCCGTCTGTTGTCACAAGCATAACGGTGCCTTCGACCGAGCCGTCCAAAACATAGGAGCCGTCGCTGCCGACGATGTGCCGCCAGGTATATTGATCATTTTGCAACGCGATGGATTGGTCGCCTGTGTGTGTGGCGGAACCGACATGTAACAAATGCAACGGGCTTGCTGTGCCGAGGCCGACACTGCCACTTGCATCTACGAAAACGCCTTCGCCGTCGCCGTCGCCGGAAAGCCAGTTGCCGTTGAGATTGAGCGCTTGCGCAGCGGTGTGATCGCCCA
>CAXHAT010000407.1:0-3157 GCA_964014485.1 uncultured Deferribacteres bacterium | reverse complement strand
GGCATACGAGCTGCAATGGAGTCTCGTGGGCTCGGAGATGTGTATAAGATACAGGAAGAAAATTAGTATAAAAAACATTCCTGGAATCAAGTAAGCAACAAAATCATAAAATTCGAATTGGCTTCGCATAGTATTTCATCAAACATGAGTAAGAAATGCGTGAATCCCTCTCGCGGCGATCTTGCCTTCGGCGACGGCGTTGACGACTTCTTTACCGCCGTTAACCGCGTCACCGGCGGCGAAGTATTTTGGGTTACCGGTTTGACCGCTCGCCGGATCGACGATAATTCGTCCGGCGTCGTCGATTTTCAGGCCGTCGATTTGGCGCAGCAAATCTGCTTTTTTGAGCTGTCCAGTTGCACGGATGACCATGTCGCACGGTTCCACGAATTCACTGTCTTCGACGTTTTCGAGCTTGCCGTTATTGCTCACCGTTCGAACAAAGCGAACGCCTTCAACGCGCTTGCCGCCGAGAATCTCCAACGGCGCGACGTTGAAAACGCCTTGCGCGCCGACGCTTTTTGCCAAATCGTATTCAAATTCATAAGCGCCCATCTCTCCTTTTGAACGGCGATAGCATAGAAAGACTTCGTCTGCGCCCAACCGCGCAGATTCTGAAGCTGCGTCCATCGCCGTGTTGCCGCCGCCGAGCACAATGACCTTTTTTCCAACCCAGACTTTCTCCCGCGTCAAGCGCAATTGCTCAATGAATTCAACAGCGCCAAAACAATTTTCCAAATCTTCGCCAGGCAATTTTAAAGAGCGCGTTTCGCCGAGGCCAATTCCAAGAAAAATGGCGTCGTAGTCATTTTCCAGTTTCTTAAAATCTGTTTTGTTGAGAATCGGCGAATTATAATGAATCCGGAAACCGAATTGGCGTTCGAGATAATTAACCTCTTCAAGCACCGCTTCGTTGGTTATTTTGTACGGTGCGACGCCGTGAACCGTCAATCCGGACGGAAGCTCGTTCGCTTCAAAAATTTCGACGTCATATCCTTCGCGCCGCAGCTCGCAAGCGCATGAAATTCCCGCCGGTCCTGCGCCGATGATGGCGGTTTTTTTGCCGTTTGATTCGCCGACTTCAAAAGAAGAAACATCGCGCTCGATGGCTTTGCGTGTGGCGTAGGCTTGTAAGCGGCCAATATCAACGGGACGAATATCGTCGTTTTGATAAACGCAGGCGCCTTCGCAGAGCACTTCGGTGGGGCAGACTTGCCCGCAAGCATGACCGAGATAGTTCGCCTTGAAAATCGCCGAGGCCGAGGCCATGGTATTGCCGGAGTTGATGAGTCGGATAAAAAGGGGGATGTCGATGCCGGTGGGGCAGGCATGAACGCAGGGCGCATCATAGCAAAAAAGACAACGCGAGCTTTCGTGGTGCGCCTCCGTGTCGCTCATGAGCGGCTTGATTTGCGCAAAGTTTTCGTGGAACTCCTGTTCCGTCGTCGGCCGCTGAAATTCCGGCATGTTTATCCTCTTTTGTGTTTAGACACAAAGTTAAAAAGCTCACAAAATAAGTTGTGAGCTTTTGGTTTCGCGTTCCGAAACTAGCTTGTTTTAAATCTTAGAGCGCTGTGAGCTTTTCGTAAGTTTCCGGGCGTCTGTCACGGAAAAATTGCCAAATGCCGCGCACTTCGTCGATCATGTCGAGATCGAATTCCGCAACGAGCAATTCATCCTTGTCTTCTGATGCTTCGGCGATGATCTGGCCACGCGGATCGACAAAGTACGAGCTGCCGTAAAACTTGCCGAGATTCCACGGCTTCTCCTCTCCCACCCTGTTGATGCAGCCCATGAAATAGCCGTTCGCGACGGCATGCGCCGGCTGCTCCAATTTCCACAAATATTGCGACAATCCAGCAACCGTTGCTGAAGGATTGTACACGATTTCAGCGCCGTTCAAGCCAAGCACGCGCGCGCCGTCGGGGAAGTGGCGGTCGTAGCAAATATAAACGCCCACTTTGGCGTATTTTGTCTCGAAAACGGGATAACCTAAGTTGCCGGGTTTGAAGAAGAATTTTTCCCAAAAACCGGAAGTGTGCGGAATGTGGTTTTTGCGATATTTCCCCAGGTAAGTTCCGTCCGCGTCGATGACGGCGGCGGTGTTGTAAAGAATTCCGGCTTGCTCTTTTTCAAAAACCGGGACGATGATGACCATGTTGTATTTTTTGGCGAAAACGGCCATGCGTTCGGTCACCGGGCCGGGCACGGGCTGCGCCGAAGCGTACCAGGCGGCATCTTGCCCCGGGCAAAAATAAGGCGTGTTGAAAATTTCCTGGAGACATAAAATCTGCACCCCCTGCTCGCCCGCCGATTCAATGCAAGGAACGTGCTTCTCTTCCATCGCGGTCATAATTTCCTCAATCGTACCGTCGCCTTCCGATCTGGGGATGCTCATCTGAATGAGGCCGGATTTGATCTTTCTCGGCATAGCTACCTCCTGGTCAATGCGATCTTCGAACCTCTGGTGGCGAGAGCTCCTAGACTGGCCTAAAGGCAAGAGTAAAACGGCGGGTATTGAAATTTGTCTGAAACTTGATCGCCCTTCTAAATAGCAAATTATGAGTAGTGCTAACTAATAGCAAGTTCCCTGATACAAGAATTAGCTTCTTTCATACGGAAGCGTTCTGCTGGGATGTTGAAGGGTTCTCGCTAAATTCAGGTTCGGCTTTCAACGGCTCCTACTCTTGTTTAGCTGGATAAGTTGGAGAGAACTAAACTATGCGGGACCTTTTCATGCAGACAGTATCCAAAGGTTCCTGGTGACTATTTAGTCTCGCTCAGGAGCTTTTTTTGATCTTCGTAAAAAAGTTCGAGGTTTTTCGCAAGTTGTTTCTTATCATGAGCTTATGTACCGGCTAACCCGCGAAAAACTCCGGCAATTATTAGATCAAGAGCCAGAAAAGACTCGATCTTATCGAGGCGCTCTACGACGCCGCTGAATTGTCAGCTTCTGAAGTCGCTGTTTTAGAAGCTGAGATCAAGCGGCTTAAAGATCAACAAAGTAAAGACAGCCGCACCAGCCACAAACCGCCTTCCAGTGACGGCCCCGCGAAAAGGACGCAATCCCTTCGGGGCAAAAGCGGTCGTCCCGCCGGCGGCCAAAAAGGCCATGAGGGTCGCGGCTTAAAGCGAATCAAGACTCCCGACCACGAAG
>CAXHAT010000406.1:0-3164 GCA_964014485.1 uncultured Deferribacteres bacterium | reverse complement strand
CGCACGATCCAGGCAATCGGCAAGGCGCGTTTGCCATAAACGAGGCTGGCAACCAAGGCGGCGAAGTTTCGGCCAACCGCGCTGCCGTCAAAAACAACGACCAGAGGCTTGCACAAATCCGCAACCTTGCTCGCCGCTTTTGGCAAATGACAACTGCCGCTGGCGATAATGCTGTTGATCAAGTGAGGTAGTGCTTACAATAACTTAAACAGGAACATGTCTCTTTTATATAGTTTTTGAACAAAACAAAATTGTTCAAAAAGTGTCAGGTAGAGAGTGGCGTTTAAAGACTACCGCAAACATCATCAAGAGGAAGAAGATCGCCTGATCATTTCCAGGCTTTATCTCGAAAGCCGGCTGCAGGCCGATATTGCCGCTCATCTGTCCGAATTGCGCGATTACAAGATTTCCCAGCAGTTGCTCTCCTACGATCTCAAGCGTATTAGCCAGCGCTGGATTAAGGAACAGATCGACAATTTCGACGAGATGAAGGCGCGGGAGCTGACCAAGATCGATCAGGCCGAACGCAACGCCTGGGAAGCCTGGCAAAAGAGCAGAAAGAAGACGCGCGTCGTCGTCACCAGGGGCAGAAAGGCGAAAGCGCAGGAAACGGTGGAGCGCACAGTGCGCGAAGAAGAGAAGAGCGGCGATCCGCGGTATTTGTCCGTTGTCCTGTCCTGCGTGCAGGAGCGCTGCAAGCTGCGCGGCCTGTATTCGCCGCAAAAACATGAAATCAACGATCTGACTTTTATCGAGAAAGACGTGCTGGCGCGCCGGAAAGCGCGCGGCGTGGAGTGAGAAGCATCGATCTAAAGTAAACTACTACCGCCTTCAGGCGGTAGTAGTTTACTTCATCAACAAGAGTTTGCGCTGAGCGGTAAATTCTCGACCAGCTTTGATCGTGTAGAGATAAACGCCGCTCGCAACTCTAACGCCGGTATTGTCACGCGCATCCCAACCGACCTTGTGCGCCCCGGGAGCGTAGTCTCCGGAAATCAACGTGCGCGCCAACTGCCCGACGCAGTTGTAAATGTTCAGTGAAACATAGCCTGATTCGATCAAATCGAATTGAATTGAATTGTCGTGGTCGGGTTGAACGGATTGGGATAGTTCTGATACAGTGCGAAGCGTTCCGGAGTGAGCCGTGAACTGTTGATTGTATGTTGGTTACCGACAACAGCCTTCGGCGCAGAGCACCGCTCCAACGCGCTACAGTAGTCCTCCCACGCCTTGTTGTAATCCTTGATCGCGTCGCCGAAACAACTGTTTTCGTACTCTTCATGGTGCGCTGCTTGGGCGGCTTGTTCGCTGGCTTCCAACGCTTCTTAGAGCGCTTCAATTGCATCTCCTGGCGTTC
Organism: uncultured Deferribacteres bacterium; assembly: GCA_964014485.1. Taxonomy (GTDB): domain Bacteria; phylum Zhuqueibacterota; class Zhuqueibacteria; order Zhuqueibacterales; family Geothermadaptataceae; genus CAXHAT01. The sequence continues at coordinate 1,807 of CAXHAT010000406.1, read as the reverse complement.
CTGGATCGTTGAGCAGTGCCTGAATGGCGTCAGATTGCTTAGCGATAATTTCAGCAGGCGTTTCTTGGGTCAGCACCCACAGCTCCTCACCGTGCACGCCGTCCTCCGCACTGAAAAAAGTGCTCCGTCAACATTGGTCAAATTGCGTGGACGCGCATCGTCTCCGCCGGAATTGACGTCGTCAACGATTTCAGTCCCGATTGCCGTACCGTCACTCTTCCATAACTCGACGCCGCTCGTGCCATCATCTGCACTAAAATAGAGAGTGCCATCCACGTTGATCAAGTCGGCTGGAAACGAATTGTCGCTGTTTGGGTTGATATCCTTGACCAGCACGGTTCCAGCCATCGTTCCGTCGGTTTTCCACAGCTCGTTTCCGTTTGCGGCGCTGGTTGCAATAAGAAAGAGCGCATTATCGAAGAGAGTGAAATAGTTTGGGAAGGAAGTATCGCTGCCTGGATTGATGTCTTTGACAAGTACTGTCCCTGCTGCCGTGCCATTGCTTTTCCACAGTTCGATGCCACTTGTGCCGTCATTGACCGCGAAAAAGAGGGGGCCGCCAAAGTTGATCGTTTCGTATACAAATGAACCCGCTCCGCCCATAATGATCTCTTTAACAAGCACAGTTCCAGCAGTAGTTCCGTCGCTTGTCCACAGCTCCCCACCATGTGTACCGTCATTCGCCGCGAGAAAGAGTGAACCGTTGAATTCGGTCAATGACCCTGGGTTTGAATTTGGGCTGCCTTGATTAATGTCTTTGACGAGCATCGTGCCGGCCGCAGAGCCGTCGCTCTTCCACAGCTCTTTTCCACTTGTGCCGTCGTTTGCCCTAAAGAACAGCATTCCGTCAATGTTTCGCAGCTGTTCTGGTGTTGAGCTGCTGCCGAGAGAAATATCTTTAACCAGTTACGGCTTTTGCGCTGAGACTGCCACAGCCGTTATCAGCGTTAAGAGCAAAGTCAACGCGTAAGTTCTTCTCTTCTGCGTTTTGTTTGTGTCTTTGTAGTCCATGCTCACCGAATCCAGGCGAAATAGTTTTTGCCTAATTGAATGCATGATGTTCTCCTTTTGTTTGTTTGGCACTGAATTGGAATGATGGGTTGCTTTAAATCCGCCCGACGAACAGCGCGACGCTGCCTTTGATGCGAAGCTCGTAGTCCGGAAAATGTATTTTCAAGGCGTTTTCCAAATCCCAGACCGTGTCACGGTTGTTAGTGAAAACGCCGCTTGCGTTTTTGGCCAGCAGAAGTCCGCGCGCGAACAGGCTGTGCCTGGCGTTCTTCCCCAAGATGGTCGATCCGAAGACAATGCTGTTTTTTCGGTGATCGAGCAACGGCTTAACATGCTGAAAAACGACGCCTTTACTTTGCATATCTCCGGGCAGGCAGTGCAAAACGTGGTTCAGTGCGATGGACTGAAAACCGGCGGGACGAATCCAGAACGGCTTGAGCATATTGATGTTGTAGGCGGCGGGATGAAATCGCCGCAGCCGCTTTTCAGCGAAACGCAGCTTTTTCTCATCCAAATCCGCGATGACAACGACGGGGTCTGCGATAGGAAAAGCGCATTTGTCCAAAAGCCCCCCCGTTCCCACGCCGAGATCGAGATGTCTGGCTGAAACATGGGCGTTGTAAAAATCCAACAGCGTTTTTGTCGGACACCGCCATGCCAGAGCGTTCGCCAAATGTTGCCAGGCTTCATGATGCGCGTAACCGAGCAATGCGTTGGATTCGCGGTCGTTTTGTATATGCGATTTAGTGTCCATCCGTAGCTTGTTCAACTCTATGATAAACAATATTTTACTTAC
>CAXHAT010000405.1:0-3283 GCA_964014485.1 uncultured Deferribacteres bacterium | reverse complement strand
TTGGGAACGAGCCGTAATGAGATGCTGTTTTCGGTTGAGTCTCGGAAATGCTTTATTGCGCGTAACATCAGTTATTCAGCTAACCAACCGCGCTTACGATCTTGAACACGGAATAACTTCGGGGTCAAACGCTTCAGTGTTTGAGTGCGACCTGTTGGCCCTGGCGATGATCAATCATCGCACTCCGAAAAGAGTTGCTCAGAAGGCGCCGCTGTGAAAGGATGCACGTCTGCCAACCCCCTGGTGAAATGGAAAGACGGTATTCCGCGCTGTAATAAACAGGCTGCCGCGGAATAAGAGAAGATCGGGCTTTGACAGATTTCGAAGAAGGGCGATGCGATGCTTTTTCGAAATTTCAATTTTATCTCGAAAAATATGCAATCTGCAACAGCGTGAAATGAGCGCCTGTCCCAAAACACAAAATTTCCAGAGCGACACACAGCAGGTCGTAGGGGTTCAAAATTTTGAACCCCCCGTATAATGAAAGTCGTTCAGAGATTATGTTTTTGGCTAGTCCCGCGATGACTATTTGTTGCGTTTTATAATCCCGCCAATACCCACGCCAAACATAAATTCGTTCAGGTCAGCTTCGAGCCAGCGGCGGTACCCGCCTTCGAAGCGAATCCCAAATCCGTCGCCAATCAAAATACGATACCCCAGCTTGCCGCCAAAGCCGAATTCACTGTCTGAGTAGTCGCTAGAAGAAATGGATTGGGAGCTAATGTTGCCAACGGCAAACAATGAATTTTCCTCTGACCCTTTGAATAAACAGCCCATTTGCACGCCAAAGCCGAGCGTTGTGACCGTTTCGTCTTCGACGTGTAGCACGGTCAGAGCAATTTGCGGTTCAATGATCACAATTCCGCCGGGAAAGAGAGATGCGTAGATCGTGGGCTGTCCTGCGAAACCCTGTCCGGGGACGGCAAAATTTGTCAAGGTCGATCCTCCGGCATCGATTATAGTCACGCCAAAATTCGTTCCGAATTCGACCAGAGATTTTTTCTGCCCAAGGGCGAAGTTTGGGAACGTCAGCAAGACCGCTATAAGGAAACCAAGAGCTTTTACGGTTATTTGTTTGTGACCGGAAAGAGCGGGTTTTGTAAGAGATAATTTTAAACGCTCGAACAATCGTTTCATTTTGAACATCTCCCATTTAGTGAAAATTATGTCTTTGAGATCCTGGATCTTGCATGGACGCGACTCACTGCCTGGCGTTTTCCTTTGCCAGCAGAAGCTGTCGAGAGTTTGAAATCGTTATGTTTGAACCGTCTTTTTCGGCGCTTAACAACGTTGCGCCATGCTTCGCGTGCAAAAAATGTCAGGCAGTGAGTGCGTACAGTGGACCTGGCCTTTAAGGCGCCGCTATTTCTGAAATTCAAGCGTCAAAGCCGCCACAAAGTCAAGAATAGATCGGGAATCACTGTCCAGAGGCACTCGGAACGAAGCTCCGGGGCGCAGGCTTCCCAAACCAACCTTGGCGGCAAAACCAAGCTCATGAAATGAACGTTCGCCAAAATTGAAATCTTCTTCAGTGAGGACGCGCCCGCAAAACATGCCTATCAGGCTGAACGCTTTGGTATCATACCCCAATTGTGCGGAATATCCGTAGTTCACATCCGAAGCTTCTTCGAACATTTGTTTGTCAGTATTCACTAAGAAAATGGTTCCGCCTCGCAGATGAAACATAAGCCCGGACTTGTTGTCATAGCGATAATTTCCCATGACGCGCACGGAAAGCTCGTCGGCGACGAAAGCTTCAAGGCGGTCGTAGTTGGAAAACGTTCCAACCTGAGCCCCAAGATTGTCGCTTTTGGCTACGGGCAATCGCACGCCCAGTTCAACAGCGAGCGGCGTGTCTTCGCCGTGAAGATCAATTCCAAGGTATGGGTTCCCCATGGAATTCCGCGAAAAGCCGTCGTGGTCGCGGTAGGCGCCGTGGGCAAAGGGCGCTTCGAGATGCAGGGACAACGCATTGGTTAGGGGAGATTTTAGAGTAAGAAAGAAGACAGAAGTCGTTAAGGTGTGTTCAGGCTCTCCGTCAAAGTTTGGCTTGATAACCTCGAGCCCAATACTTCTTTGGTCTTGGGTGGGATCTGACCAAATTGATTGTCCCGACAGCGGTGCGCTCACCGCCGCTATGACAATCACAGCTAAAATGATGGATAAGCGTTTCATAGCACTTCTCCTTTCGCGTTAGTTACCTCAAATGGGAACAGTTGCGAAGGTGTTGAAACGCAAACCAGACGCCAGGAGAGCGAATTTTTGAAAAGAGCTAAGTTTCTGTAAATAATTGATCTAAGTTGTCGGCTCCGGAAGCGGCGATTCCTAAGGCTGCGAATAAGTTCGGCTGGATTGCCAGAATCGAGAAAAATATTGTCCGCGCGCCTGAAATGAGGTTCGAACCGGGTTCTTCGAATCTGGCCTAATTATCGAAAAAGCGCTGATTTGCGATCCTGGCTTGAGCTGCGGAATTCACTCACTCAGTAGAGAGCTAAAGCATGCTTCGCACGATTTGTTGCACCATTTTTCCGTCTGCGCGCCCTTTGACTTGACCCATGACCATGCCCATCACTTTGCCGAATTCCGCCGGACTTGACGCGCCGGTTTTTTCTACTGCAGCGGCGACGATTTGGGTCAGTTCATCTTCGCTCAATTGCTGCGGAAGATAGTCCTGAATCACCGCCAATTCGTTGGCTTCTTGCTCGGCTAACTCGTCACGCCCGCCTTTTTTATAAAGCTCAATCGCTTCCCGGCGTTTTTTCGCCGCTGTGGTTAGAGCTGCGATCTGCTCTTCATCGGTCAAGTCATCGCGCTTCGCAATGGCGACGTCTTTTAGTTGCGCGCGCAATTGGCGAATGGTGTCGAGCCGCAGTTTGTCCTTGTTTTTCATGGCGGACTTCATGTCTTCCGTCAAACGTTCGAGTATGCTCATCGTTTATTCTCGTTTCTATTTGATCTATGTTTTGTGCTTGGCCAGAGAATCGGCAAGCCGGTTTTAAGCTCGGAAATATAGAGAATCGTCATTGCTGTAGCAAGCGCTTTTTCGATTTGTAAGTTCAATGTAAACGGTTTATTACATCTAATTCGCTTGCATCGCAAAAGCTCGGCTTTTATATTCGCAGTCTCAAAATTGAACCTGTTCCATTCCATGTTTTCACTGTATTGGCGATTCTTTTTCTCTTTCCGTACCGCCCTTCCTCCTGAATGACAAACAGAGCGAGGGATTGAAGGTTTTACGACTCGTTCCCAAACTCCGGTTTGGGAATGGAGATGGGCTCGAAAC
>CAXHAT010000404.1:0-3288 GCA_964014485.1 uncultured Deferribacteres bacterium | reverse complement strand
TAATCCAGTAATCCAGTAATCCAGTAATCCAGTAATCCAGTAATCCAGTAATCCAACAAACAACGAAACTTCGCTTATTACAAAGCCTTGATGATCGCGTCCGCCATCTCAGACGTGCCGCACGTTGAGCCCGGCTTCAAATCCGGCGTTACAAATTTCCCTTCGCGAATCACGCGACGGACGGCTCTCTCCACCTTTTCCGCCGTAGTTTTCTCGCCAAGCTGCTCCAGCATCATTACGCCCGCCATAATCAGCGCTGTGGGATTGGCAATATTTTTACCGGCAATATCCGGCGCGCTGCCGTGAACCGCTTCAAAAATCGCAGCGTCCCGCCCGATGTTTGCGCCCGCCGTCAAGCCCAGCCCGCCAATCAAACCCGCCGCCAAATCCGAAAGAATGTCGCCGAAAAGATTGGTGGTCACGACAACGTCAAACTGTTGCGGATTGATGACCATGTGCATAGCACAAGCGTCGATAATCTTGTCATCAAATTCAATGTCCGGAAATTCTTTGGCGATTTCGCGCCCGATTTCCAGGAACATTCCGGTCGTCGCCTTAAGAATATTGGCCTTGTGCACCAGCGTTACACGAGAACGCTTGGTACGGCGCGCGTAATGAAACGCGAATCGAATTATTTTCTCCGATCCGGCGCGCGTCAAAAGCGCAATGCTTTCCGCGGCGATCTTTTTGCCTTCAACTTTAATATCGTGCTCCATTCCCGAATAAAGCCCCTCGGTGTTCTCGCGAATCGTCACCAGATTGACATTGGAAAACCTGGCTTCCGCCCCTTCAAAAGAAATCGCCGGTCTCACATTAGCGAACAAGTTGAACTCCTGACGCAAAGAAACGTTGACACTGCGATAGCCGCCGCCAACCGGCGTCGTTAACGGCCCCTTCAAAGCGATGCGCGTATCCCGAATCGATTCGACCGTTGCTTCCGGCGTCGGCGTTCCGGTTTGCTCCAGCGCCGCCATGCCGCCAAGTTGGCGATCCCAATCAAATTTTGCTCCCGTCGCTTCGAGAACACGCACTGTGGCTTCTGTAATATCCGGCCCAATCCCGTCTCCGGGAATAAGCGTTACTCTATGCATAAAAATCTCCTTTATCGTTTATCACAAACTCGCGCACAATCCGTCCGCCAATTAAATGCTCCTGGATGATGCGCTCCAAAACCTCCGGCGTGCACGAGCGATACCAGCAACCTTCCGGATAGACAACCGCAATCGGGCCTTGCATACACACACGCAAACAATTGGCCTTGGTGCGAAATATTTTCCCGGACTGCGCCAAGCCAAGCTCATTCAACCGGCCTTTTAGAAAATTCCAGGCTTCCAGACTATCGTCTTTGTCGCAGCATTTTGGTTTCGTCTGGTCGCAGCACAAAAATATGTGCCGTTCTATGTTTCGAATGCCGAGTTTGTTTATTTTTTCATTCAGCGCATCGTGTGCGTTTTCCATGTCTCGGTAAATTCTGTTGAGTTTTGTATTGTCACCCAGCCCTGTTTAATCAGCGGGCTGCTTTAATTTTTTGCGCTTGGGTTCGCGAGGATTTTGCCCTATTTTAGCGCCCAAAAAAGAATGCGCCTAGTACGCAGATTTTTATTCCCGATCAACCCAATTGAAACAAGATGCCCGCACAGAACCAATCGCTCGTTGAATTTAAAACGCCGGAAGAAAAGGCAAAATATGTCCGCCAAATGTTTGACCGTATATCGCCGCGCTACGATCTACTCAACCGCGTCATGACTGGCGGGCAAGACGTCAAATGGCGCAAATTGGCTATTGAAAAATCGAACCTTTCGGCGGGCGGGAAATTATTGGACATTGCTTGCGGCACAGGCGATTTAGCCTTCACCGCTCTGCCCAACAATCCGGTTTTGGTTGCTGCTGCGGACTTCAGCCTGGAAATGGTTCGTCTCGGCAACGCCAAACTAAACGGCGCACAAGACGTCCGTTTTCTCGGCGCAGACGGCCTGAAAATGCCGTTTCAGGACAACAGTTTTGACGCTTCGGTAACAGGTTTCAGCATGAGAAACGTGATGAGCGTGGACAATTTCTTGGGAGAGATGGCGCGTGTGGTCAAGCCGGGCGGGCGGGTTGTTATTTTGGAGATCACGCCGATGGAGAAAAAATGGCTGCAACCGTTTTTTCGGTTTTATTTTCACAAAATCGTGCCGTTCATGGGCGGCCTGCTCGGCGGCGACCGCGAGGCCTACACCTACCTGCCCCAATCGGTCGACGTTTTCCACACTGCCGACCAACTCGCTGAACGTATGCAAAACGCAGGCTTACGGAACGTGCAGTACCAAAAATTGAACTTGGGAACCGTCGCCCTGCATTGGGGAGAAGCAGTCTAATAAATCCGTTTCACACTTGCCAACGCTCAGTTCTTGCACCCGCCTTCTTTAAACTTTCCGCGCTGCGCGAAACGCTCACTTTTGCGGTGAATAATCTCTGGGGTCAATTCTGGAGAGAAAATCGAAATTATCAAAATCTTTATCAGCGCTAAGCAACTGAGCGACGCCATTATTTTTTAGCGTCGCTGCATGAATGGCGTCACGAGGCTTAACGCCTGCGCCTTTATGGTTCTCAAACAGATCGACCGCAAGGCGAATATCAGCTTCTACGACCGAAAGGATTGTCAGAGGATACTTGAATACATCGCTGCAAAGTTGTACGCCCTTCTCCGGCATCCCGATGTGGCTGTACCGATAAAGCAATTCTTGAAATACTTCCGTGTTGACAACCGCGGATAATCTCCGGGTTTCAACATCCTTTAAAACATGAAGACATGGATTCTTGTAAAAGTGAGTCTTGCCTGCGGCATACATAAAGACATTGGAATCCAGGAATACCACATCACTCATTTTTCCAAATGCTCTTTCTCGATCTCTCGTTCTATTCGTGTCCAATCTGACACTGGCAACTCCATGTCCGCAATTTTTTGCGTTATTGGCGTTAGTGAAAGTTTTGGCTTTATGAAAATTCCACTATCGGTTAATTCGATGATTATGTCCGTCTCCGGAAGCAACCCTAAAGCTTCACGCATTTTTTGCGGGAGTTCTATCCGGCCTTGATCATCGAGTTGAATGACTTGCGCTAACATTTCGATCTCCAAAAAGTCAAAAACCGTATTTAATTTTCTTTGCAATGTTCATGGCATTCAAGTGTTGTAACAACCGTCGAATTTAATGATTATCCGGGAGCTATCCAATTGCTAAAACAAATTGTTCACTGATGTTACGCGCCAGCTTCATAATACAGCAACCTTTTATCAAAGTCATTCGG
>CAXHAT010000403.1:0-3290 GCA_964014485.1 uncultured Deferribacteres bacterium | reverse complement strand
GAGATGCAATGGAGTCTCGTGGGCTCGGAGATGTGTATAAGAGACAGTCCAGGGGCTGTGCGCGATTGACTGGATTCCCGCCTGCGCGGGAATGACTTTGGCAGGAGTTTTTTTGGCTTCATGGCCGGCGCGCAACATCAGTTAACAGTTCCTTGTTCCGCAAAATTTAAAACCGTTTGTAACATAATAGCATTGACCACGACCAAGGTTAAAGCAGTACGAAAACCGCGCGGGCGGAGAGGCAAAGCCATCCCGCGCAAAATGCGCAAGCAGGTACGCTTGAGCATTCCTTCCAGAATGGATTCTAATAAAAATTTTTCAACATTTCGACCGGAAGCTTGCCGATTGGCGACGACAAGGGGCTTTGTTGCGTGATTTTTTATTCACGAACAGAGTAGTGATCGTCACCTTCCAAAATTCGGCCAGGCCTTCTCCCTTTGTACGCGATAAGGGCGAGATGACCAGATTCGCTCATGTGCGTTTTTTCCGCGCCTGAGCACAGGTGAGTTACGCCCAATTGCGGCGCTCGCCGAATTCGGTCAGCAGGGAGAAGGAGCGCCGTTGCATTCCAAACACAGCTTTCCTTCAAACACATAGTTTTAACCAGGCAATTTCACATCGCCGAGGTGCGTTCTCGTTGACCGATTTCTGTAGCAGGTAATGGCCAATGGTGAATGGGCAATAAAGAAATGCGAACCATCGCTCAACTGCCGATTCACCACTCACCATTGCCTATTACTACAACGTTAATTCAGCCTCAAAAACGGAGCAATTCGTACATGGGAGCACTTGAAAGACAGCCTGAAGGCTGAACTACAAACGGCCGAACTTTCTTTACGCTCAGAGGCGACGGATGCTCTGTCGTTTGTAGTTCACGCTTCAGCGTGTTTTTTGAGCGCCGCTGTACGCAAATTACGTAGTCATTTGAGGCTAACTTAACGTTGTGGCACGATTCACGAACCGAAACCGGAGTCAAAATCATGAACGGAAAAGAACGCCGAATCCCGCCTTGAATTCTGAAACGATCACTGACGCATTTTAACGGAAACACTTACGGTAAATTCGAAACTGAATACGAACAATGAGGACAGAAATGAAAAATCTGAAAACCAAACTATCGTTATGTCTCGCCTCTTTCGCACTGATGATGGCTTCATCAACGGCGCTGGTTGCGCAAGTTTTAAACGCACCGGCGAACGTTTCGGACGCTTCGGTTTCATCCGCGGGCGTTGTGAATTCGACCGGTCTTGCCGTCCTGGTTGGCTTTGATAATGGAACCGGCGTTGAGCAGGCAGGCGTCCTTGTCTTTAAATTGCCGACGGCGCCCGCCGGTAAAGCAGTGGTCAATATTAATCGATTGTCTGTCAACAACCCGTGGGTGACGCAAGCCGGGACGACATTTAATGTTGATCTGAGCGCTATCGGCGTGCGGTCATCGCCTACGGTTTTGGCAAGCGATTTTTCAGCGCCAGGCACGATGATCCAGGAAGACTATTTGAATTTAGGCCAAATGCCGTCGCGAAGCACTCGTTCAACGGCGCATGTCAACGCTTCCGGGAAAGCGAATTTAGCTAACTATTTGCAAAGCAATTATACCAATGGCCATTATCTGTTTCTCAGGCTCAAAGTCGAACCTGGAACCACGCCGCAGCCGGGCAATCATTACAATGTCAGTCTCCAGAATCATTACACAGCCTGGCGCCAGCCCGTTCTCAAGCTGGTTTTCGGAACGCTAAACCAGGCGCCAACAGCAAACGCAGGCGCGGATCAGAGCGTTTGCGCCGATGGTTCAACGGCGTCCGTCACGCTTGACGGCTCCGGCTCCAGTGACCCCGACGGCAACGCGCTGACCTACACTTGGAAAGAAGGCGCAGCCACAATCGCTACTGGGGTCAATCCTGCGGTTTTCCTCAATGTTGGCGCGCACACAATCGATTTGACAGTCGATGACGGCAACGGCGGTACGGACACGGATCAGGTGATCATCACCGTGAACGCTAGTCCAGCCGTGACTGTCGCCGACGCCTCGACCTGCGCTGGCGGCAGCGCGATGATTTCAGCGGGCGTGACCAGCGGAGCCGCCCCCTTCAGCTATGCCTGGACGGTTCCGGGCGGCGCGACGAATCCCGGCAACAGCACCGGCTTCAGCGCCACTGTCGCTGGAACCTATTCCGTCGTCGTCACCGACGTTCACGGCTGCACCGGTACGGATTCAGGAACTTTGACCGTCAATCCGAATCCAATCGTCACGGTTGCCGACGCCTCCACCTGCGCTGGCGGAAGCGCAATGATTTCAGCGGGCGTGACCAGCGGCGCCGCGCCCTTCAGCTATGCCTGGACGGTTCCGGGCGGCGCGACGAATCCCGGCAATAGCACCGGCTTCAGCGCCACTGTCGCTGGAACCTATTCCGTAGTCGTCACCGACATGCATGGCTGCACCGGCTCAGGCTCGGGAACCTTGACGGTGCATCCCAATCCAACCGCCGACGCCGGTTCGGACGCCAGCATTTTTGCGGGCGGCGAAACCGCCATCGGCGGCGCGCCGACCGGTTCCGGCGGCAGCGGTGCATTGAGTTATTCCTGGTCGCCGACCACGGGTTTGGACGACGCTTCCTCGGCCAATCCCACCGCCGAGCTTGAAGCAACCACGACCTACACCGTCACGGTCACCGATGCAAACGGCTGCGAAAGCACGGATGAAGTCACCGTCACGGTGCAATCGAACAGCGACGTCATTGCTGAAGCCTGCGCCGCCGTACAAGCCCTGATCGACGATCCGAACACCAACCCCGACGCCCTCGGCGCTTTGCAAGACGCCAAAGACGCGCTCATCGAAGCCGAAACGGCCGCGGATGAAGGCGACATCGAAGGCATGTTCGACGCCCTGCGCGACGCCGCGGACGCTTTGGAAGAAGCCCGTGAAGATGACGTCGATACCGACCCCATTGCCAGCCTGCTGGCCGATTTGGGACGTCACATCGCGGTTGAAAAGAGTGAAGAAGCGTTGAATTGTGATCCGAACCCGACGGGCAAAATGGCCGACGACATGGAAGACGGCGACAACGATCTCGCCGACGGTGATACGGAAGCCGGTGAAACCTATTTCGGCGACGCCATCAAGGATTATAAGAAAGCCTGGGAAGATTACTGCGGCGCTTTGGAGCGTTGTGACGGTGCGGAAAAAGCGGCAGTTGCAGAAGCAGCGGCAGTCGAAAACGTGACGCCGCAAGCGTTTGCTTTGCATCAGAATTATCCGAATCCGTTCAACCCGACCACGACGATTCAGTTTG
>CAXHAT010000402.1:0-3335 GCA_964014485.1 uncultured Deferribacteres bacterium | reverse complement strand
AAGCTGTCTGAAAATAACTCAGAAACGCCTTGGGGGCGTTTCCGGATGGACACTATTTAGGTATTGCTAAAGAGAAATGCTATGGCAGATAAATCAATTCTTCACTACAAAATCCTTGAAAAGCTCGGCGCAGGCGGCATGGGCGTGGTTTATAAAGCCCGCGACACAAAGCTTGATCGTGACGTTGCCATAAAATTCCTGCCCAAACACATCGCGTCAAACGCCGATGAGCGCAAACGTTTTGAAATTGAAGCCAAAGCCGCCGCTGCATTGAATCATCCCAACATCGCCACGATTTATTCTATTGAAGAATATGAGCCTGTCCTCGGGGAGCCGGGAAGTGAAATGTTTATCGTCATGGAATACATTGATGGTCAAGAATTGAGCGAAATCGTAGGGGTTCAAGATTTTGAACCCCTACCAATCGAAGAGATAATTGATTACGCAACCCAAATCGCTTCCGGTCTGCAAACGGCGCATGAAAAAGGCGTGGTTCACCGGGACGTCAAATCGTCCAACATTATGGTAACAAAGGAAGGCCGAATTAAGGTCATGGATTTTGGCTTGGCCAAGATGAAGGGAGGCGCGACTGATTTCAGCGATGCGAACAAAACAGTCGGTACGATTGCTTACATGTCGCCGGAACAAGCGCGCGGCGATGATTTGGATCATCGGACGGATATTTGGTCTTTGGGCGTCGTGCTTTATGAAATGCTTGCCGGAAAGCTGCCGTTTCAAGGCGAATATGAACAGGCGCTGTTGTATTCGGTTTTAAGTTCGGAGCCGGAGGCGCTTTCTGAATTGCGCAATGACGTTCCCGAAGCATTGCAAAAAATCGCCAATAAAGCGCTCCAAAAAAAGCCTGACGCCCGCTACAACGATATGGGAGCGTTCATCACAGCGCTCGCGGCGTTGAAAGCATCGGGCGGCCCGAGTACAGTCGGACGTTCTCAAACAGAAGAAAAGGAGCCAAGCGTTGCCGTCTTGCCTTTTGCGAATTTAAGCGCTGATTCAGAGCAAGAGTATTTTTGCGACGGATTAACGGAAGAGATCATCAATTCATTGACGCAAGTTGAGAACTTGCAAGTCTCAGCGCGAACTTCAGCCTTCTTTTTTAAAGGTAAAAACATTGATATTAGAGAAATCGGCGAAAAGCTGAACGTTTTGAACGTCCTGGAAGGCGGCGTTCGAAAAGCGGGCAACCGTTTGCGCATCACGGCGCAATTGATTCGCGCCGAAAACGGCTTTCAGATTTGGTCGCGAAAATATGATCGTGAGATGGACGATATTTTTGCCATCCAGGATGACATTGCAGCAATGATCACTCAGGAAATGACTGGAATGGCGCAAAAAAGCGCAGCGGGCGTGATCAGACGTCACACTGAAAATCTGCGAGCCTACAATCTGTATTTGCAAGCGCGCTTTCATTTGAACAAACGCACGGAAGACGGATTAAAGAAAAGCGAGGCTTTTTGTTTACAAGCCATCGACATTGAAAAGGATTACGCGTTGGCTTACGCTGGGCTGGCCGATTCGTACATTTTAATGGGATTTCAAGGCTTTTTGCCGCCGCGAGAAGCTATGCCTAAAGCCAAAGACGCCGTTGAAAAAGCATTGGCGCTTGACGATTCGTTCGCGGAAGCGTACTCCGCCAAAGGCGCTATTTTGGCGACCTACAGCAGAGATTGGGCCGCCTCTGAACAGGCGTTTAAACGCGCGATAGAACTCAATGAAAAATCGGCGACGGCGCATTACTGGTTTGCCATCTGGTGCCTTATACCTCAAGGTCGTTTCGAAGATTGTGAATACGAAATTGAAAAGGCTCTTGATTTCGATCCGCTTTCATTGGTACTGAAAACCGGCATGGGTTGGCGGCATTATTTTGCCGGAGATTTCGAGCGTTCTGTTGCTGTTTTAGAGAATGTGTTGGAAATGGACGAAAATTTCGTCTTCGCCCTCGACATTCTTGGGCAATGCTGTTTGCAACAGGGAAAAATTGAAGAAGCCGTCGCCGGATTTGAAAAAGCCGTTGCGCTGTCTAATCGGCGGCCTTTGAGTCTGAGTTCGCTTGCTCACGCTTATGCGACTGGCGGGGAAAATGAAAAAGCCACAGCCATTTTGGATGAATTGCTGGAGCTTTCAAAAACGAGCTACGTTTCCGCCTATGACGTCGCGTTGGTGTATTCTGCGCTAAAGGATTTCGACCAAGCAGACGCGTGGTTCGAGAAAGCATACAAAGATCGCAACGGCTGGTTGAATTTCCTTGAAATAGAACCTCGTCTCGGATCGTTTCGAAGAACCAGTCAATTCCAAGCATATTTGAAAAAAACCGGATCATCTCCAGAATAAAATTGCTGCGCTTTGCGCTTCATGAAATAAGAAATCTCCCCAAAATTCGGTACGTTCATGCACTGGATCTTCGCTCACTTAATCGGCGACTTTCTCATCCAAACGGATTGGATGGCGCAAGGCAAGAAAAAAAGCTCATGGATTTGTCTTGTCCATGTAGCGACCTACATGATTCCCTTCCTTTTCACCTCCCTAAACGGCTGGCAATTACTGCTTGTGGCCTTGCAACACTTTTTGCAAGACCGCACAAACTTCGTGGAATGGTACATGGCAAACAGCGGACGCAAGGCTTTCGCCTCCCCGCCATATACCCCCTGGTCAGCCATTCTCGTTGACGGCATTTTCCATATCTGCTCAATCGCCCTGATTGAAAGATTTATTTAGTCTGGCTTATTCACAAACTGGTATTCCCCCCTGGGCGCATACCTCGGCTAAGCGCAGTGCAAATGAAGTTAAAAGCTTCCAAACACACGACGCCAAATAAAAAAGGCCAGCTTTCCGAAAAAAACTGGCCTGCATTCCAATGCTCCCTTTCGTGGACGCATACCGAACTTTTTTGATTGAATCGTACAGTGAATTTCGATCAGCTCAACCCCTTTCTTTTCAATGACCTAGCCGTAATCGCAATAACATGATTTTCGCATATAGACACTTGCTTGGGAGTAGCAGGTTCTTTATATTTATTGATCAAATGTACACAAGAATTGTTTTTTACGAAGCTTGAGAAAATTAAATTTTGGGGTAAAGTATGAAGCTTTCGGGCGAACAACTACAGGTGAAATATCTCGTGCTGGATCAAGTCGAGATATGGGATGACAATCCCAAGAAGCATGACGAACCTGCATTGATTGCCAGCATCCTGAAATACGGCTACGTTGATCCAGCCAAGTACGAACCAAACCTGAATAACGGCAAAGGCGGCCTGGTTTATGGCAACGGCAGATCGATTTGTTTGAAGATGATTCACGATGATCCGCAATATGACG
>CAXHAT010000401.1:0-3364 GCA_964014485.1 uncultured Deferribacteres bacterium | reverse complement strand
ACACCAAGAAGCTCGTCGGCAGCGTCAGATGTGTATAAGAGACAGGTCAAACCATGAAGTCAAAAATCTTTTTTCCTGCATTATTTCTTGTCGGCTCGCTCTCCTTCGCCTGCAGCGATACATCAACATCTCCTGATCCCAACACCGAGACGCTGGCTACTTTTCCATCCATTCAAGCAACTGTTTTTGCACCCAGTTGCGCAACTAGCGGATGCCACAACGGAACGCAATCGCCCAATCTCTCGTCTCGCGTGGCTTATGACAATATCGTGGGTGTACAAAGCAATTTTGGCGGTTTGAATTACATTGAGCCGAACGATCCCGATAACAGTTACTTATTCCGCAAGCTCACGGGCAGCGATATTTCCGGCAGCCGTATGCCGCGCGGCGCTTCAGCGCTTTCTTCCGAACGCATCGACTCAATCCGCGTCTGGATTGCAAACGGCGCGCTGGAAAATTAGCAGGTTTACGGGAAAAATGGATTGTTGGATTTCTGGAACCATGGGGGAGCCGGCCCTTCCAACAATCCACGAATCCATCACTCCATGATCACGCTCCCAGCAATCAACAATGCCCTCAAAGAAACTGGTCTTCGAAACCGAGCGACTAATTTTTCGCCCATTCAAAAGCGATGATCTGGACGATCTTTTTTCGCTTTATCGCGAACCGGAGCTGATGCAGTACATCACCGGCAAGCCGCGCACTTTTGCCAAGACGCGCGAACGGCTGCAGAAGCATATGGCGGAGTACAAAAAGTTTGGCTTCGGCCTCTTCGCCGCCGTGTTGAAAGAAAACGGCGAAATGGTTGGCCGTTGCGGATTGGAAGCCGTTGAAAAAGGCGCGGTTTTGGAAGGCGAGTTGGCGTGGATGTACAAAAAAGAGCATTGGGGCAAGGGCTTCGCCTCGGAATTTGGTGCGGCAATGATTGAGCAAGGATTTCAGCATTTCCCAATCAAACGCATGTTCGCGCGCGCCTATCATAAAAACGCCGCTTCAATCCGTGTGATGCAAAAATTAGGAATGCAGTATTGCGGCGTAGAAAAAGAAGAAGGAGAAGATATTGTGATTTATGAGATTTACCCGACCAATGCATCTGGGTAACAGATGTTACGCGCTCAACGTTAAAAAACTCGTTCCCAATCTCCCTAGTTGGGAATGCACTTTTTCTCGAAACTCCAGTTTCGAGCCAGGAGAAGATCACTACAATGTTAAGCCAGCCATCTCAACGGCACCGAAACATTGCAAAGCGGCGCTTCGGAGGCAGCCTGAAGGCTGGACTACAAACGACCGAACCTTTCTTTACGCGCAGACTTTAGGAACGCATTGTCGCTTGAGGTTCAAAGGTTGGAGCGCTTGAATTCGGGCTTGTTTTGTTCCTCGACTCGTTTTTTCCAAAAATTAAAATTTATAGCCAAACAACAAGTTGAGAGTATGCAGCTTGGTGTGATTTCTTAACGGAAAAATCTGTTTGGAACCGCGCAAAGCATAATTGAATCTCGCCCTGATGATTTGCTTGCCCGTTGAATATTCTAACGCGCCCGCTAAACTCAAAAACGGAACCGTCGCACCAGGTTCATCCCCGATGAATGAAAATTCTTTGGTTGCTTGTCCTTCACCGACCTCTTCGATCATCTTGAAATCATAGCTCGTGTTTTCGCGCATTTGCACCGACAACGCGGGGCCAAATACGGCGTTAATTTCTGTATCTCCGAAAGAATATGCCTGCACGCCAAGCAAGTAAGCAACGTCGACGTATGTGACCAGGAAGCGGACGTCGTTTATGTGAATTTCATTCGTTGACGGCGACGCGTAGCGAATCCGCTGGTTTGGCATGAAAAAACGCCTTCTGTTTATCAGCGCCTCGAGTCGGAAAAAAGTGGAATTGTCGATAAAATAATTCCTGCCGCCGCCAAACGCAAAACCGGGCCGGATGCGCGTACCTCCGTGATTGGTAAAAGTGATGTTGCCGCCAAGCTGAACCTGCCAGGCATTTTGGGGGAAGCGCCGCCCGTTCTTCTTGGCCCAATCTTCATAAAAGAGAACGGGGACGATGCTTGCTCCAATTATGCCGCCTCGTGCTGCGTCTACGTATTCTCCCATGTAAGCAGGCGAGTTGCCAATGACGGCGCCGAGAAACCCGCCTGCCAAAACGCCCGCGACCAAACCCGTGAAAACACTCAAAAATTTTTCAGAGGCGGAAAAAGTTTGTTCAGATTGAGTTTTTGACGAACGCTGCGCCTGAATAAGTGATGAAAAAGCAAACACGGAAATGAGCAAGAAAACAACAGTCTTTGTTCGCATTTTGCCCCCTTTTAATCTTAAAAAATTAATGCCTGCCCCGCCGCGTGCTGCCCGCCGTCGATGAGAAAAGTCGAGCCGGTTGTGAAGCTCGAAGCTGAAGATGCGAGATAAAGCGCGATTCCGGTCAACTCCTGCGGTTCAGCCATGCGGTTTTGCGGAATGCGACTCACGATGGCGTCGTTGATTTTCGGGTTTTGCCACAATGCGCTGCTGAATCGCGTCTTGATAAATCCGGGCGCAATGGCGTTGACCTGAATGTTTGAGTCCGCGAGTTCAACGGCGAGGCTTTCCGTGAGCATTAGCACGGCGGCTTTGCTCGCACAATAAACGCCCATCCCCGGCAGCGCGGCTTTCCCGGCAATCGACGCAATGTTGATGATTTTTCCCCCGCCGCGTTTTTTCATGGCCAGCGCGCCGTACTTGGCCACGTAAAAATAACCCTTCACGTTGACATCGAAAGTTTTGTCCCAGTGCCCCCCCTCCGCCGTCATAATCGGGCCAAAGTGCGGATTGGTCGCTGCATTGTTAACCACAATGTCGACCCCGCCGAATTTCTCGACTGAACTTTCGATGACCGTCTGCACCATTTCTTCGTCGCCGGTGTGACAGGCAATCGCCGCCGCTTCCCCTCCCGCCGTTTTGATTTCTTCCGCAACTTTTTCCAGTGACTCCAATTTTCGACTGCTGAGTACGACGCGTGCACCTGCTGCCGCATAGTTTTTGGCGATTGCTTCGCCAATGCCGCGGGATGCGCCGGTTACAACGGCGACTTTTCCGGTTAAATCGAATTGTTCGTTGGACGGCATGGTTATTCCTTCAAGTTTCGTTTACGTTTCATTCCAGCCTTAATCTCTTTCTTGATTTGGCGGACGTATGGAAAATAATCGACTTGCATCGTGTGGCGCGCGGATGAGACGTAGCGTTTGCGCATGGCGGCGCGCCCTTTCGCAATTTGTACATTCATCTCTTCCAAAGACGGCAGAGCACATTCGCTGGTGAGCAACTTTGCAATCCAGTGAGATTGCAGTTCGGCGAGCGGCATCACCGCGCCCAGGGGTTGGAG
>CAXHAT010000400.1:0-3390 GCA_964014485.1 uncultured Deferribacteres bacterium | reverse complement strand
GAGATGCAATGGAGTCTCGTGGGCTCGGAGATGTGTATAAGAGACAGATTGACAGGAGCGTCGGGGCGAGATCGTATAATTTGGGTTCGGATGCGTTGATTTTTTTGTTCGAAAGCAAAATTCCCGGCACATGCTCGGCGGCCATGCAGTGGTCGCCGCTCCAAGCGTCGAGATTGTCGGCGATCCATTCGCGCGGGATTTGGCCGATGGTCGTTTCCCAGGATGCGCGGTAGCCGCGATTGTAGCCGACCACCAGGTCGGGCGCCTGGGCAAGATAATCGCCGGAGTAGATTTCTTCAGCGCGATAAACTCGCGTCACGACCGATTCGCCGTTTTCCGGGTCCTTGAGCGCCAGTAGTTTTGCCGAAATTTCGTCGAGTAGGCGATCCGCTTGTTCCGAAGAAATCATGCCGTCGCGCTCGCGGTCTTTCAAATTCAAATAAAGCCCGTTAAAACCCAGTCCGTACGCGCGCGTTTTCGTCCAATCGACATTTTGAAAATAATCCAACTCCCCCTGTTTCGCCGTATCGATGAGCGCAACGTAGCCTTCGTCGACCAGCCACGAATTCAAATGCACCGTCCGGCGAAATGGCGCAAAGCCGTGGTCAGACATGACCAAAAGCGTCGTGTTATCGTCGATGCGCGCCAGCGTTTTGCCGACGATGGAATCCGCCGCGACGTAAACGTCTTCGATCACGCGGCCAAACGTTTCCGCCTTCGTCGAATCGTAGGTCGGGTGCGCCGGATCGGTCATGTTCCAGAACATGTGCGCCTTTAGATCGGTGCTGGAGACGTAGAAAAACAGCAGGCCGTCGCTAAAATTCTCCAGCGCATAGTCGAACAAACGTACGCGCTCGTGCAGCACATTTTCGCTCTGGCTATAAAAATCGGCGTGGTCAAAAACGCCCCACGAAAGCGCTTTGGTGTCTTCCGGCATGCCCTGCGTGTAGAAAAAACCACAGTCGGCGTGAACATCGGCTGCGTAATCGTCCGGCGTGGAAATCGGCAGCGCCGGATTGGACGGATCGATGTTGACCGGCGTGACGTAGAGCTTGAAATTCGGGCGCGCTTCTTTCAGATAAAACCGACAAATACCGGTGACCGATTGCAGCGCCGGGATAAGTTCAAACTCGACCTGAATCCATTCGCTCCACTCCTTTTCCTGCAAAATAATCTGTTTGTCCTGAATCGAAATTTTTACCACAGACTGCTCGGGATCGCGCCAAACTTTGAACGGAATCGTCGCGTCAGGATCGCCCTTACGAAAGGTGTTTTTCGGCCCGACAAGCTTCGTTTCAACCTGATTGTTCAAAACGTCGACCGGATAAACCACGCCGCCGGAAATCTCATCGTGGTTGGCGGGCGGGTCGTCAGTGAAATAGGAAAACGTGCCGTACGAGCCGAGCAAATCTGGCGTGCCCATGCCGCTCAAAGACTGCCCCGGCGACTCCACCGGCGGAAAATTGGCGGGCACGCGAAAAACCGTCGTCGGCACACCGTTTTCTTCCAGAATTTCCCAAAATGCGCGGCCTTTGCGCAGGTTTTCCACCTCGCCGCCGGAAAGTGGAACCACCCAATCGCCGATCTCAACGGTTTTCGCCGAACCCTCCGTCTCGGTCGTGGAAGAAATCGGCTCCATCGTTGCGGGATCGCGGTGGATGAAATCGTAAATGCCGTGTCCGCCGGGATTCATGCCGGTGATGAAGTTCGACCACGCAACCGGACTCTGCGGCGGCATACTCGTGCCCAGCGGCTTGAAATCGCCTGACTGTGCGAGCTTGGCAAAATTCGGCAGCTTGCCTTCCTGCATATACCGCGACAGCAGCTTCGGATCCATGCCGTCGAAGCCGAGTGCGACGACTTTTTTGCCGATGCGCGCACCCTTGCTTTCGCTGCAACCCTGCAAGAGCAACATCGCCAAAAGCAGCATGGTAAAAATGATGGCGACGGTCAGGTAAACGTAAATTTTTGCTTGTTTATCCATCGAGGGCGAGCGCCTCCTGCGTTTCGCTCAAGTCCTTCTTTTTTGGGGAATAATGGCCGTTGGACGCAGCGGGCGGCGTTTGAAAAATGCTGCGTCCGTCCATGAATTTCGGAACCGGCACGCCGAACATTTGCATCACGCTCGGCCCGATGTCGATCAGCGCCGGGTTCTTCGCGGAAAATGTGCGGTTGCAAAACAGTACGCCGGGCGCGAGCCGAGGATCGATGCAGTGATCGCCGCTCCAGGCTTTGGTGTTGTCTTCGAACATGTCATCGTTAATCACGCCGGTGGCGCCGTTCCACGAAATGCGGTAGCCATCGTTGTAACCGGTGATGAGATCGGGGCCGCTCTGCGCGTACGGGCCTTTGTAAATTTTGCGATTATCGAACATTTCCGTGATCGCGATTTCGCCGGTTTGGGGATCGCGCAGGCCGGAGAGTTTTTCGATCAACTCGTTTTTGAGCGCCTGCTGCTCTTTGCCCGGCGCGACGACGCCGGTTTTCTCCCGGCCTTTGACATTTAAATAAATGCCCGCCAGACCGAAAGCGTAGGCTCTCGTCTTGCTCCAATCCACGTCGCGAAAATATTCGTCGCTCTCGGTTTTGCCGGGCTTGAGCGCAAGATAACCTTCGCGCAAAAGCCATGTGTTCAGGTTCACGCCGCGCTTGAATTGCTTGAAGCCGTGGTCGGATATGACAAAAAAAACGTCGTCGTCGTTGAGTTTTTCCATCGTGCGTTCGACCAAGCCGTCCATGCGAATGTACATGTCTTCGATGACGTTTTTCCAGGCTTCGGTCTCCTTGCCGCGATTCGCTGGATGATCGTCGGCGAGGGTGCGGAAAAACATGTGCTGGATGCGGTCGGTCGCGTCGATGACGACGGCACACAGGCCTTTCTTCGTTTTGTCCAGCGCATGGAAAAACTGCCGCTCGCGTTCTTCGTGAATCAAGTAAGCCTGCTCCAAAAACGCCTTTTCGTCGAGCACGCCCTCGTTGAGCGACCAGGTGTCTTCCGCAAGTCCCAGTGTGGCGAATTTGCCTTGCAGCTTTGAGAGATAAACCGAGTAAAAATAAGGGAATGAAATCGGTAGCGCCGGCTTTTCCGGATCGATGTTGATCGGGGTCATGTAAAGCCGGAAATGCGGCTCGGTTTCGAGCAAATAAAAACGCGCGATGCCGTTGACCTTGATCCCGAATCCCGCTTTAAATTGCAACTCCACCCAGTCGGTGTAGGTGTTTTTCTGCAGACGAATTTTCTTTTTGCCCAAGCGAATTTCAGCTTCGTCATCGCCCAGAATCTTGACGATAAACGGCAGACGCATCGTTTCCTTCGTCGCCTTCAAGCTGTTTTCCGGGCCTTTAATAAAGCCTTCGATGCGCTGGCCGTCTTTTTTCACCACCGAAGTC
>CAXHAT010000399.1:0-3396 GCA_964014485.1 uncultured Deferribacteres bacterium | reverse complement strand
AAAAAATACAGATTCTTAAGCCCCGGCCGAGCGACGTGCAGGTAAAGCGGCAGCTCATTATTTTTCACGTCGAGCACTTCTTTTTTGAAGAACGGGAAGCAGATTTTGTAGCCCGTCGCATAAATGAGAATATCTATTTGTTCGCTCGAACCGTCTTCGAAATCGACGAACGCTCCGCGCAATTTTTTGACGTTCGGTTTCATGCAAATATCGCCGTGTCCGGCGCGCACGAGAAATTCTGAAGATAGGGTCGGGTGTTCTTGCGTCAACTTGTGTTTTGGCTTGGGCACGCCGTAGGATTGCTGGCTGCCGTTGGCGATCCACGACAAAGTTCGCAAGACAAATCCTTGAAAAGTCAAGGGTGCGTACGAACCTGCCGGAGAAACAAAACTGTCAATTGGTTTGCCGAAAAGGTAGCGCGGCAGAACGTAGGCGCCACGCCGCGTTGAAACGAAAGTTTGTTTGGTGAAGCGCGAAATCTCGCTCGCAATATCCATCGATGAATTGCCGACGCCGACGATGAGCACATTTTTTTCTTCAAGCTTTTCAAAATCCGTCGCGCGGCGGTAAAAATGCGAATGAAGATGCTCTCCCTCAAAGTCGCCCGGAAAATCGGGATAATTCGGCTTCCAATGGTGGCCGTTGGCGACGAGAACAGCCTTGTAGATTTCGGATCGTCCGTCTTCAAGCGTGACGCGCCAGGCGCCGTTCTCTTCGGGCGCAACGTTTTCAACGGCGGTCTTAAACTGAATCTTCTCTCGGAAGCCGAAGTGATCGACGTAAGCATCAAAATACTCCGCCACCTGAGAATGGTGAGGATACTGCGGATAATGCGCAGGCATTGGAAAATCCGAGTACGCCATTTTTCCCTTCGAGGTGTTGATGTGTAGCGAAGCATAGGCGGATGACGCGCCGTTGTCGTTTTCATAGCGCCAATTGCCTCCGACTTGCGAGCCTTTCTCAAAACAATCGAACGGAATTTTTTGCTCGTGCAAAACCTTTGCAGCTACGATTCCGCTCGATCCCGCGCCAATGATACAGACTTTGTTCGATGCGTTCATTTTTCCCAAATTTCAGAATGTCAATTGGCCGGAAAGTATTGCATTGTCGCGCCGTCCCGACGTTTTAGCTCCCCGCTTTCACGCAAATACTCCAAATGCGACAACGATTCAGCAATCGCAAAGCGTATTTCGTGAGCCGTCAACTCTTCCGTTTCAAAAACTTTTTCGCAGACTTCAAACGGCGTCCGGCGTCCGGCGTCAACCGCGTTTTTCATCGTCTGCAGGCGTTCATCGTGATGCAGCAAAATCTCTCGAATGCGGCCATGCCAATCGCGGATAATCGGGCCGTGTCCGGGCAAAGCGAGGCGAATTTCAAGTTTGAGCAATGCATTGAGCGAGGTGAGATATTTTTCCAAGGGATTTGGAGCGGACGCAGGCCAGAGCCCGATGTTTGGCGTGATCTTTTGTAAAACATGATCGCCGCACAAGACCAATTGATCACTCTGGTCGTAAAAAATCAAATGATTGTCGCTGTGTCCCGGCGTATGGATGATTTGAAAAACGCGCTCTCCGATCTCGATTTTCTCACCGGCCTGGAGATGCTCGACCGTTTCGGGGTGGGGTTTGGTGGC
Organism: uncultured Deferribacteres bacterium; assembly: GCA_964014485.1. GTDB lineage: Bacteria > Zhuqueibacterota > Zhuqueibacteria > Zhuqueibacterales > Geothermadaptataceae > CAXHAT01. Next base: position 1,763 of record CAXHAT010000399.1, on the reverse strand, counting down.
GCCGCGCAGTACGCCGAGAGAGCGTAAAATTGGATTCGAATCGTCTTGGGGAACGCCGCATTCTATGAAATATTGTCTTAGCGTTGACTCTAAATTGGGATGCGGCGTGAATACGCGCATGGCCGTTTTCCACTCTCCCGGCGCGACGAAAATCGACGGCGTTTTTCCCGACGCTTCCTCAATCCACTTGAGAAGAAATCCCGCCATGCCGAAATGATCCGGATGGCAGTGGGTCAGCACGATTTTGGTGACGTCTCCCGGGGCGATTTTCAAGGAATCGAACGTTTCGCGCCAAACAACGCGAGCAGGCGGCACGTGCAGGCCAGTATCGACGATGCACCAACCGTTCTTGTCGCGCACGAGATAGCAATTGACAATGCGCAATGCAAAAGGCAGCGGCAGGCGTACCTGGTAAATATCGTCAGTGATTTGGGAAAAGGCGGTTGCAGCGGATGTTGGATCAATATTCTTCAAAAAGCCGGTTCCTGGATTTAAGCAGTGCGTTTGTTGGTGCAAGTACAACGTCTTTGTCGGGTATAAAAAGCCCATCCCAAACGAGAAATGAAAATTAAAAACGCTGAAGAGTTTTTTGAAGGCAGGCTATCACTTCGGAAAGGACGGTGCGGCTCACCATCTTCGACGTTTTCAGGCGGGCGGCGGCGCGATTTTCCGGAGAATCGCGATAACTTCGCCAGCTTTTTTCTGACGTTTCTTTTTCCAGTTTTTGTCAGCGCGCCCAGCGGAGAGGTCGCGGAGAAACGCCCACTCGGGATTTGGAGCGCCTTGATTTGCTTTTGCGCGAAGCCAGGCTTTGGCAAACGTTTCTAAAGTCGGCGCTTCGTCTCGCGTCCAAAATTCACGCGCCAGGATTCTGGCTATAGCGCCGTCCTTAAATTCTCCGTTTGTCAATTCGGCCAAAACGTGCATCAGCGCCTTGTTCTTTTTGTGATATTGGCCAAAGTAAAGACGATCATTCGACGTGAGCTTATCAGGATGCGGTTCAAAGCTTGTCACGTTGCTCTGGAAGCAAGTCGCAGGTAAAATTTCACCGGTTTCCAGATAGTGTCGAATGCGACGAATAACTATGCCTTTTCTGTCCAACTCATTTGTCGAGCGCGTTTTGCCGTCGCCTGTTTCTACGAGAATTTTGAATGGAATTTTGTGTTGTCGGCAAAAGACGTGCAGTTCGCCCATGTTGAGGTAATTTAATTCATAGAAGAGTTCATGCTTTTCATCGTGTGATAAATGAGAAGCGCTTGGGGAAGATGTACTTGAGAGATTGCTCAAATTTTTACTCTGCATTCAGCAAAGGCGCTTTTCAACAGTTCCCAGACGCCGAGTTTTTTTGACCACGCTGTAAGGTATTTGTAATCCAAATTTTTTTTCTGAACCTTGATCACGCCAATAATGTCGCGCCATTGCCGTTCCGAAGTCTTGCCGATATAATAAGAAATAGAAAGTTTTTCGAAGAGCATCACGATTGGTCGGAGAGGGGAGAGAATATCAGGGTCTGTCATACTTTTCGCTTGCATACTTTTGAAACTTGCTTGCAACCCCTTCCCCATAATGAAGCTTAATGAACGCCAAATCTATTTGTCGGGAATCCAAGTCTTTGTCTGCTCTTGCGATGGCCCTTTTGGAAAGCTGAATAGTGGTTCGCGACAATGAGCGTACAAGAGAAAATTTTTCGGCGACGCTTTTTTCTCTCATTAGACCTTATGTTCAGTTAAGCTTTTGATTTTGTTGTACTTGATTATTTTGGG
>CAXHAT010000398.1:0-3402 GCA_964014485.1 uncultured Deferribacteres bacterium | reverse complement strand
ATTTCTGCCGCCCACGTCACGTTTGACCCGTGCAACGGCAAAATTAGTGCGCGGATCGCCAAAAGCGGATTCGGTGTGTACGTTCATCAGCCCAATCGTTTGCTTGCCGACACGTCCTGTGAGACGGGCGCCGCCGAGAATGGGCACAAGCCCGTCTTCGTGAATGCCGATGTTGCGTGAAAAAAACATGAGAAATGGCGGCGGTTCAAAGGACGTTCGAATGCCAAAATCAAAAATCCCGGCGTTTTCCAGAAAGAAATCGCGCTTCTCCGGAAAGAACAGATCAAAGCGCGTCAGGTTGACCTGCTGGTCGTCCACCTCGACTTGTGCAAAATCCGTGTTCACCGTCAAATCCAGAGCGAGTCCCGGACGGACTTCCCATTTCGCGTCAAAACCGCCGGATAGACGGCTGTCGTCGTCTCTTTTTCCGGAATCCAAAAATTCCTGTGAAGCGCCGCCAAGCGTAAACGGTTTGACCTCGAGATTCAAGCCGGGACGCGGTAAATCGTTCATGCCCGTCAAATGCCCGGCCTTGCTGACGCGAGCGAAACCTTCGTTATCCGTTTTTGACCAGGCGGTCCAAAGCGTCTCTTCGTTTTTTCGACGAATCACGCGATAAATGTTGATCCCCCACGGTTGCCCTGAAGCGTTTGGCGGGTAGCGCAGCGTCCGAAACGGAATGGCGAACTCCGCCGACCAGCCTTCCGGGACGCGCTTCGCCGCGACTTTCCAAACCGCGCGCCAATCAATGTTGAACTCCCGTCCCTCATCGGTCAGCAATGCGTCAAACTCCGCGCCGTTGGGATTCGTTGCGAATACCATCGCGTTGCGCTGGTCGTGGAAGGGATCGAATAAGATCGCCACGGCGTCATCACCGGCAAAAAGCGGTTCGCCGGTAAACATGTGACCTTCCATGATTTTGTCGCGCTGAAGAATGCGGGAAATCACTCTGTCGGGCGCTCTGTCCTTGGCCAAAATCCCGACGAAAAGCGTGTTGTCGTTAATGATGATTCTGACTTCTGTGTCTTCAGTGGCCGGTTTGCCTTCTTGCGGTTCAATTTGCCGGAAGCCCGACGCCGCCTCGGCGCGTTGCCACGCCCCTTCCAAGAGCAAGCCGTCGAGCGTGATTTTTTCGCTTGAATTCTCCCCTAAGCGAAAAACCGAGACGGTCGGCGAACCGGCAGTTTCTGAAGATAAAGCCTGCGTTGATTGGCAGGCGAAGGCTGCAAGAAAGGTCAGCAGATAAACGACGGTTCTATTTGGGCAACTGTTGTTACGCGCGGCGCTATAGAAAATGGAGTGTAAGGCTTGCCTTGCGATTCCGCAGCGGGTTTTTTCAAAATTTTTCGTTATCTGTTCTGAATTTGCCGCTTTTTTTCTTAAGGGTGGATTGAAAAGCAAAGCAAGCTTTGCACTCCTTAGCTCCGCACAACGGCGCGTGACGCCGGTTTGGTCATTTGGTCGAGTCAACTTTACGTCCCTGTCGCTTCCTTTTTTGTCACACGGTTATACTTAAATTCAACTTCACGTATTTCATCATTTTGGCTGAGAGCCAAATAGACCTGAAGCGTATTGCGGTCAATTTTTTGAAAGGTTAATCCGCCAAAAAAAACGCTGTCTTTCGTCAATTTGACCAGCGGGAAAGATACGAACTCATCTTTTTTCTCCCAGCCTTTCAGGTCAGAATGAAAATGCTTCAGCTTGAGAACCAGGCTGTTTGATTCTTCAGCGATGGTCAAAAACTCATAGAAAACGACAGTATCATTTCTAACGATTTTAAACATGCCCATCATCGCTCCGCCCAGAGGCGGCGACCAAATTTCTTCACTTTTGCCGCCAAAAGCTTCACCCTGAAAGTGACCTGCAATCCAGGCAACGTCGTCAATTGTAGCGACCGGCATGTTTTCCGGGCGATCCAATTTCAGCGTATGCGCGGTGTTTCGGCTTTGGGCGAAAACGCCTTGAATAAACAGAAAAACGCTGAGCATCAGCGCCGAAACAAAGATTCGGAGAGATCGGCTTTTCCTCGGAGCAACCCTTCTCGGAGTGCGGCGATTCATCGTCGCCAGTGACCGCAATTCACACTCAAACGTTGAAGCGTTTGGCTCCGGAACTACTTTTCGATGAAGAGCGCGAGCGCGGTTGGGAAGCGGAATGATTTTTCTTTTACAATTCATCACTTCACCTCCGCTGATGCTTTACGACGCGGCGCATCCGCAGGCTGATATACGCTTAAAACGTGGCCGTCAGGATCGGCAAAGTCTGCGGTTAATCCGCCGTCGGGCGCTTCGCTGACCGGCGTGACGATTTCTACGCCTTGTTTCGTGAGTTCTTCAACAACATCCTCAACGCCGCTCTCCAGACCAAAAACGACGATCGGGCTTTGGCCGGGCTTTTCATCGCTCGGAAAAAAAACAAGCGTTAATTCTCCGACTTCCGCAACCCCGAAACTTTCGCCGTGCCCTTCCATGACATTGAGTGAGAGCCCCAAAGCATCCTGATAAAATGTAATTGTCCTCTGCAAATCTTTAACATTGTAAACAATGGCTGAGATTTTTTGTAATGCCGTCATTGTGAACTCCTTTGTTCTATTAAACGTTTTTGTTGACGCCTATACGTTGCCGCACAAAGAAAAAACGTGAGCATTACTCTGAATTAATGATAAAAAGATGGCCGTCAGGGTCGTGTGCGCCGACGCCTGCGCCTTCTTTGAGAACCCGGTGCAGCGCCCTGCGGATCAGCCCAAAGGCGAGATCGTCAGCGCGCTCCGCCTTTCGCTGGTACGCCAAAGCAAGCGCTTCACGCTGTAGGTCTTCCGGCAGTTTTTTGAGCGCTTTTCGAATGACGGCCAAGCGCTGCCGCAAGGCGGATGAAGAAATTTTTAATAAAGAACAAACTTCATCACGATTGAGACCAGCTAGAATAAGCTTCAGCGTTACGCGGGCGGAAGGAGGCAGTTCGATCAACAATTGAACTTCGGCCTGGGTTGACGGCGTCGTTTCGGTTTCAGCAGACGAGACCGTCTCGACCGGCGTCGCTGTCTTTTCCTCGCGGGCTTTTCGGCGGCCTTCTGAACGCGCCGTCATTGCCGCCTGATTTCTCAGAACGCCCGTGAACCATTTTCTATTCTTCTCGATACTGAAATCCATCTTGTCGGCTTTAAAAGCGATAAGAAGACAGTCTTGTAAAAGATCTTCCGCGTCATTTTGGGTTCGCGAGAACTTTTGGGCTATCGTCAGCCAGTTGTAATAATTTTCGAGATTCATTGAAAAGCTGTCAGTTATTGGCCGTTAGCCGTTGGCTTATTTTCTTTGCGATCGTCAGCTTGTCAGCCAGCTTTTGCTCACTGCTCACTGCTCACTGCTCACTGCTCACTGCTCACTGCTCACTGCTCACTGCTCA
>CAXHAT010000397.1:0-3446 GCA_964014485.1 uncultured Deferribacteres bacterium | reverse complement strand
TGGGCAGTTATAAAAACGGCTCGCTCAAATTGTTGGCAATCAAAAGCTGTTCTGCAAAACCAGAGAAACGTCTTTTTGCATGTCTGATTTAATGGAAACGGCTGCAAATTTGTCGCGATAGCCGCCCAGCCGCAATTGGATCGTGTAATCGTTCGGCGCAAGACTCGAAAAAACGTAAGGCGTTTTTCTCTGGGTTGACCTGCCGTTTAGAAAAATTTCCGCGCCTCTCGGCTCTGAATCGACCAACAGGGAGCCGCTTTCTTTGGTCAATTCAGCCTGGATTTTATAAACCTGATCCTTCTCGATTTGAATCACGCGTTCGGCTTCCGCAAAGCCGGATTTTTGTAGACGAACGCGGTGCGCGCCTTTGCTCAATCCCCGGATAGTTACGGGCGTTCTCATGCGCGCGTCACGTCCGTCGATGAAGATTTTTGCACCGGAAGGAACGCTTTCAATTTTCAGTCCGGCGCTGCGTTTTTTAATCGGCGTAAGCGTAGCGCGAACTTCTGACGTTTTATCGCCATGAATTTCAACCACGCCTTGCCAGGGCAAATAGCCTGCGCGCCGTATCGCAATATTGTAGCGCTCTTCCCTTATCGGGCCGATGACCGCAGGCGTGAACTTGCTCAATTCTCTGTCATTTACAAAAATTTCCGCTCCGGCCGGAAACGAGCTGAGTTTTAAAAAACCGTGTTCGCCGCCTGAAATGAAATGACTCTGCAAAAAAAGAAGACCCGAAAGCGCGAAACCGAGCGCCGTTTTAACCGCAGGCGCTTTCACGCTTGTCCTTCTGCGTCCCCGCTCGCCCATTTCGTTTCCGGCAAGCGTCAGCGTCGGGAGTGTTTGGGTTTTCTTGGGCATATCGACGAAGCTCTTTTCAATCTCAGCGGGTCGGACGTTGAGCAGTATTTTGAGCAGCTCCTTCGCCGACTGGTAGCGCGCTTTTTTGTGACGCTCCATGCATTTCAGAATGATCTCCTGCTGCAGCGGATGCGACAACTCAAGCTGTTCCAACAAGGGAACGCCCATTTCGGGCAATTGCCCGGCTGCAAGCTCAAACAAAACCACGCCCAGCGAAAAAATGTCTGTTCTGCGATCTAACGCCTTGCCCGCCATTTGCTCCGGCGACATGTATTGCGGCGTTCCAGCGTGCAAGCTTGGGATGCTCGGCCCAAAACGAAGCCCTTGCTTGACCAGCCCAAAATCCGACAACAAATAGTTGCCGTCCTCATCAATGAGAATATTTTCCGGCTTGACGTCGCGATGATAAAATGCGCGGCCATGCATCACGTTCAGCGCTTTGGCGATTTGCACGGCGACGCGGTACCAGATGCGCCAGGTCGTCTTGTTCATGCCGTCCAATTCCGTCATCCCGGAAATAACGTCGCGCAATGAGCGCTCAAGATAGGGCATGACGTAGTAGTGAATTTCGAGCCCGTCGCGAACGGTTTCCGTGCCGTAGCTCAGCAAATTTATAATGTGCGATTTTTGCCTGAACCCGGCCAGGTACTTCGCTTCCAGCTTGAACCTGTCGATCAAATCCGGACTGACGACGCTGGAGCTCGTCAAAACCTTGATCGCGACCTTGACGCCGAGATCTCGGTCGAGCCCTTCGTAGACCGTTGCAAATCCGCCGACGCCCAAAACGCCGCCGATTTGATACCTCTTCCCTTCAATCGAATATCCTGTCAGCCCAAGTGAATCTTCCAGTTGCTCTCTCATCGTTGTTTCCTCCGCTTGCGCGTTTGTGAATAACGGGCAAAAAACTAAAGAAAGCCGCCGCGCCATAAAATCGTTGGAGATTGAAAATCCCTGTCGAGGAGCGGAGAAATGCTTGTCGCGCTTTATGCTACACATACTGTAGCCGGCGGAGCGTTCAAGATAGATTTGGAGTGCATCGCGTCGTAATTTTTCCTTCCTGTTTTAAACGGTTTTTGCTTCATTAGGGCATGTTGAAAAACAATCGAATCCAGAACGCAGCCAGAAATGTGAAGCGTTTGCTTTTTTATTTCTCAAGGCCGCTTTTTTTTCTTTGTGCAACACAGTTTATTTATGCTCAGGAAGCGCCGAAAACGTTTCCTCGGGCGACTGCGGCTAAACAAGCGGATACGAGAGAAAAAAACCGCATCGAGACCCTGCAAAATAGCAATCTCAGAGTGTTATTTTTGTCCATCGGTTTTCCTGACTTGCCGACCTTGCCTAAACTCCCGCCAAGTCAAAATTCCACTCAAATTGCAGCCGAATTAACGCCAATTATTGCCGTCGATTCGACGTATGTTTTGGGAGCGGGGGATGAGATTGGGATATTTTTTGTCGGCGAATTGCAGAAGGAGCACCGCACGATTGTTCATGCCGACGGGACGATTTTTTTGCCGCCGATTGGATTGGTTAGGCTGCAAGGCGTTGCTATACACGACGCAAAAATATTGCTGGAGCAAAAACTGCGCGCGTATTTCGAAAATTTTACTCTGCATTTCAGCCTGCTCCGTCCGCGCGTCGCTTCGGTGACAGTGACGGGTGAAGTCGCTCGATCCGGCGCTTTTAGCGTGAGCGGGGCGGGTGGTTTGCTTGCTCTTCTTGCCCAAGCCGGGGGAGTGAATCCCGGGGGCAATTTGCGAGATGTTCAAATTTTGCAGTTGCGCGGCCAAGAGATAAAAGTTGATCTTTACCAGTCCCTTTTTGACGCGCGAAATAAGCAAAGAATCTACTTGCAGGGCGGCGCTCGCGTGCATGTCCCGCCTGCGAAATTTTGGATTGCTTTAACCGGCGAAGTGCATCGCCCCGGCATTTACCAATTATCGTCCAGCCGAGTAGATAGCCTGCGAAACGCCCTCGTTTGGGGCGGAAACTTATCGTCAAACGCGGACAGCGGCCAAATTCAGTTGAGTCGTTTGCGCGCAGACGGATCACGTTTTTTGCAAAAGATAGATTTAGATGCAGGGGGAAATTTAAGACTCAGTCACGGCGATATCATTTCCGTCTCCGCAAAAATCAAAAAAATCCAACAGGCTGTTGTAACTATTTTCGGCGAAGTCAACGCGCCGGGCGAGCATCCTTTTTCCAGCGGCATGCGCGCGTCGGATTTGCTCCGGCTCAGCGGCGGACTGAAACGCGGCGCCGACTTGTTCCGCGCGGAGTTGGTCAGGGTCTCGGCAACGGAGCGCGATACCACGATTTTGATTAATTTGTTGGATGCATTGAATGCTTCCGGTTCACAGGCCGACCCGCTTTTGAGCGCGGACGACCAATTGTTTGTGCGCATAAAGCCGGGTTGGGATTTAAACAAATCTGTGCGCCTCATCGGCGAAGTCGTTCAGGAAGGCGTTTTTTCGATTGAAGAAAATCAAACGCGCTTGAGCGATGTTTTGCGGCGAGCGGGCGGCCTGAACGATGAAGCGTTTTTGCCTGGCGCACGACTTTACAGGACGCGAAAAACGACGTTCGAA
>CAXHAT010000396.1:0-3595 GCA_964014485.1 uncultured Deferribacteres bacterium | reverse complement strand
CGTCAGATGTGTATAAGAGACAGCCTGGATTCCCGCCTCCGCGGGAATGACGTTCAGAACCAAGTTTGGTATTTCAAAGCTGGCGCGTAACGCCGGTTAAATAAAATTAATGGTTTTTATTCCAAACTTTCGCAATGCAAAATAAATCAAAAGCGTGACGCTTGAACCCGGAAACTGGGTGCAACCGATGATAATTTGCGTGAATTACGCAGAAATTATTGTTGGATTCAAATTTGAGCGGTAAGGGTAATATTCAACAAAAAGGAAAGCAAGCCCCAATTTACGAACGACAAGGGCTATAATTTTGACTAATGCGCAAACGTTCCATCCCGCCATGTGATTCAGAAGGAATCTATTTTGACCACGAGGGAATAGCCGCTTTTTACGACGTTCACGGGCACGAGACAAAGTAATTCGGCAAGCATCGGTCAGGCAAAATTAAGTTGAGTCATCGTTTCGAACAACTCTCGATTTCACTCAAAATTCCGCCGCGGCTTCTCGATTGAAAAGATGTTTTTGATAAAATCCATATTCAAGAGGCAACCGCTGAACAAGCGCGTACCTATAGCTGGTTCATTACTCGCGGTAAGCACAACGTCGACATCCTTCCATTCACCATGCCACCTTACACGCGCTTTACAAATCAGTTCGTCCTGCATTTGCCCGTTTGCATACTCAAACATGGACGTACCGTAGATTTCCAAATCAAGCCGATCCGCAAAATCGAAATGAAGCGCGACATCCAAATTAAAACCGGTATCGACGAGCATGGGCAAGTGGACGATCTCCTTTTCTCCGGCAATTTCTAACAGCAAGCGAGGATGCAAACCGAACTCAATAATCCCCTCTATCATTGGCGTTTTCCATCTGAAACACCCTTGCCGCCAAAATGGCCGAATGCACGATAACCGATATGAATTGAATGAAATAAAACGCCCGGATATTTTGCGCGCATTGCATCAACGGCTTCCCGGTGATCAGCAGAGATTGAATAATCTCCATTACCGGGATGAATCGTGATGTATTCGCCCCAATGCGTTTTTTCCAATTCGGGACGCAACGGTTCATAGAATGCCCGTGCTTTCTCGCCCATATCACGTATTTCTTCACGTGTGGGGAAGCGCTTGGTCATTGTTTTTTCCATTGTTTGCAACTCCTGTTTTCTATTTTGAGATGGCACGAATTTCGTCAATTTGCAATCAGCTCCGCGTCAGTAAGCCAGTCCTTGTCGTTCTAAAAACGTCATTCGCGAAATCGATGCAGGCGTCCCGGCCATCCGGGATCGCGCACAATTTCCGGGAATTCCGCGATGATTTCATCAAAGCTCAAACCCTCGGCCAGTGCGGCGAGAATGTTGGTGACCATAATGCGCGTGCCCTTGACGCACGGTTGGCCGTGACAGATTTTGGGGTTGATTGAAATGCGATTCTGTAGTTCCATTTGCTGCCTCTTTATTTGACCCGCCGAATGTAAACCAAAGCACGCTCCGTGTCAAGCAAGCTCTCGAATAGCAAAAAGAAAATTCTTGCCGTACTCAACAAATTCCGTATCTTGAAATGAAGTCGAGATAAACTCAATCAAGGGATCATCATTATGCAATCGTACATGGCTGTCATCGAGCGCTGCTCAGATACGAATTTATACGTTGGTTATGTACCCGGTTTTCCCGGCGCCCATTCGCAGGGGGAGACGCTGGAAGAACTGCGAAAAAATATGCAGGAAGTCATTGAAATGCTGTTGGAAGCCAGATAGCCGATGAACTGCTAAAACTCCATCAATCCCCGTTCAAACTCACCCGTCTTTTAGGCCCCAACCTTCGACCGATTGCGCGATAACCGATGCGCATCGAGAAGCACAAAACGCCCGCGCTTTCTCGCCCATTTCACGCATTTCTTTGCGTGTGGGGAAGCGTTTGGTCATTATTTTTCCATTGTTTGCAACTCCAGTTTACTTCTTTTGAACGGCGTTGACTTCGTAAGACGGCAATCAAAATTCTGGTTTGTTCGTTCAACCCATTGCGGCGAAATCGATGCAGGCGTCCCGGCCATCCGGGATCGCGCACAATTTCCAGGAATTCCGCGATGATTTCATCAAAGCTCAAACCCTCGGCCAGTGCGGCAAGAATGTTAGTCACCATAATGCGCGTACCTTTGACGCACGGTTGGCCGTGACAGATTTTGGGGTTGATTGAAATGCGGTTTTGTAATTCCATTTGTCGCCTCTTTATTTGACCCGCCGAATGTAAATGAAAGAACGCTCCATGTCAAGCAAGCTCTCGAAGCTTTATTTCGGGACGACATGGCAATGAAAACGCGCTTGACTTGGCAGGCGTCTTTGAGTATTTTTGAATTGCCGCTTCTTGAATTATTCGGAACTGAAGGTGTTTTATGGATCATACTCTCGTCAAAATCAAGCGTTTGATTTTACAAAGCAAGTACGAATTCCGCCTCTCCGCAGAAATTCAATTGGCGGACGACGGGTTAACAAAAGACGACGCTTTGGAAGCGATCTTGAACGCTGATTTTCTAACCCGAAAGAATTCGACAAGCCGCGATAAATTGCGCCGGAAAGAAAGAATTTACATTATCGAGAGCTTTACCTACGACGGCGTTCTCATGTACACAAAAGGCGTGATCCGAAAACTCGAACAATTCGACACGTTTTACATTATCATCTCTGCAAAACGCTCTACTTTTGGAGACTAAATTATGAAAGGCGATTTTTGCCGCATGTGCGGCGGGACGGAATTGCGGCATGAAAAACGGGACGTCGTTCTCGAATCCCGCAAGAAAACGGTTAAAAATATTGCAATTTGGGTTTGCGAAAACTGCGGCGAGGAATTCCTGGACGACGCCTCAAGTCCGAAGCTCTATAACGCCGCCCGAAGCCGCAAAACCAAAAGAACAGTTCCCGCCTGATATTCTTTCCCCTCCCCGTCAAACAGAAACAATGCGTCATCCGGTTCAACCGCCCTTTCACGCAGCGGCAATCGGTTCTGCTTCGGGAAGCCAGGTCTTTTCGTTCAAAACGTCATTGGCGAAATCGATACAAGTGAGAATATCTTCTCGTACAATTTCGGGGAATTCCGTTATAATCTCATCAAAGCTCAAACCCTCCGCCAGCGCGGCGAGAATGTTCGTGACCATGATGCGCGCGCCTTTGACGCACGGTTGGCCGTGACAGATTTTGGGATTGATTGAAATGCGGTTTTGTAGTTCCATTTGCCGCCTCTTTATTTGACCCGCCGAATGTAAACCAAAGAACGCTCCATGTCAAGCAAGCTCTCGAAGCTTCCTTGCTGTGTCTCGAAGAAATTTGTTCTTCAAAACTCCCATTTCATTCATTCTTAATTGATTCAAGGTTCCTGCGCACCGTTTGCGTGGAAGGATGCTCCGGCCCGTAAACCATCTCGAAAATCGCCAGCGCTTGTTGAAAGAAATCGACGGCTTTTTGCGGCTCGCCGAGCGCGCGCCAGGCTTCGCCCAGATTGTTGTAGCTAGTCGCGACGTTCGGGTGCTTCTCGCCGTAAATCGCCAGATCGATTGCCAGCGCTTGTTGGTAGAACTCGACGGCTTTTTGCGGCTCGCCGAGCGCG
>CAXHAT010000395.1:0-3619 GCA_964014485.1 uncultured Deferribacteres bacterium | reverse complement strand
ACTCCCGCTCGCGTAATCAATTGAATTTATTCGACTTATAGCGGGACACTAGTGAATTGAAAAGCAAACGAAATCGTCAAGTCACCGCGTATCGGAGTAACTTTTAGCTGGAGCGGGGCAGTCCTCAGCGAACGAATAACTGCTCAAGCAAACGCTGAAGCGTTTGACTCCTGAGTTACTTCTCGATCAAGATCGCAAGCGGGCTGGTTAGCTGAAAAGTCAGCTAGGCGAAATTAACTTTTGTACTGAAAGAATCTATTCAATGACGGCGGAATTTCCAGGGGTCGGCGAGAGTGTAGAGTTCAAAAAGCTCATTCATCAGGCAAAGATTTTTGCGAAGGTCAATCGCCCGATTTTGCTGCGCGGCGAACGCGGCACCGGAAAAGAATTGATCGCGCGGTTTATCCACGACGTCAGCGGTCGCGTGGAGAACGCCTATATTCCCGTAAATTGCGCCGCATTTCATGAAGAGCTTTTTCTTTCAGAAATGTTCGGTCATGAGAAGGGCGCTTTTACCGGCGCAGTGGCTTCGAAAAAAGGCAAGCTCGAGTTGGCCCATCAGGGCACGCTCTTCCTGGACGAAGTGGCGAATATGAACAAGATGGCGCAAGAGAAATTGCTGCGCGTTATTGAGTATCAAAAATTTGAGCGTGTGGGCGGGGCCGAGCCGATGCAAGTTGACGTGCGGATTATAGCGGCAACGAATGCGCCGTTAGAAGAAATGATGCAGAACCAGGAGTTCCTGCCTGATCTTTATGACAGGCTTTGCTTTGCCGAACTTACGACTCCGCCGCTGCGCAAACGACGCGAAGACGTGCCGTTGCTGATTCTCAATTTGATCGAACAGCTTCACCAGGAAATTCCAGATTTAGAACACAAGAACTTTACTCCCGCGGCTATCGAGGCGCTGAAAGCCTACCATTGGCCGGGCAATATTCGGCAACTTAAAAACATTGTCGAACGCCTCTACATTTTCGACGAAGACGGTACGATCCACGCGTCAGAATTGCCGCTCGAGATCACTTCAGTCGATCCTCCCGGTAAGACGTTCTATGAAAAAGTAAGAACTTTCGAGAAAAACTTACTGCTAATCGCGTTACAGGAAGCTGCCGGTAATCAACGCATGGCGGCTAAAAACCTGGGGATGTCCTACGATCAATTTCGACACTTCTACAAAAAATATCATCTTGGGGAGTTGTTGGCGTAATACGCCACATCGTTGGCGATATAGGCCAGCCAGCCAGACCATCAACCCTTAAAAAACAATCACTTAGGTTTCGGCACACCTCTTGCATTATGCTGTAGCGAGTTCAGCAATAAACTTTTGAACTGGAGCATGGAATCGGAAAATGGAACTGGTGAACATCATTTTGAGCGTCAGCAATATCGTCACGGGATTGATTATTGTCGCAATCAGCATCCCGCTCTACAAAGGAAAGATCAAGCCCAATCACTACTACGGAATGCGGACGAAGAAAGCGTTTGAATCAGAAGAAAACTGGTACAAAATCAACAAGTTCGGCGCACGTGAAATGATCTATTGGTCGATCCCTATTTTTGCCGCCGGCGTCTTCGCACTGTTTGCGCCGTTGACTGAAGACTCTTCATTGACGATGATGATCGCATTCGCGCCTTTGTTGATCGCCATTCCATGCGTTAAAACCTGGAAATACGGTAAATCGTTATAAATTTTGAAGGAGAAAGGAAAATGCCCCGAGGTCAATATCAATGCCCCAAATGCCACAACCATGAATATGACGCCGACGTTTTTCGCGCCACGGGCGGCGGTTTCGCAAAACTTTTTGACGTGCAAAACCGGAAGTTTACGACAGTGACTTGCACGCGCTGTAAATACACGGAAATTTACAAAGCTGACAGCAGTGCGCTTGGCAATATTTTTGACTTTTTTGTCAGCTAATCATCTGAAATTCAACTGTAATAATATGGGACAAAAAAAGATTGGAGTCGAACTATGAGTATCGCTTTGGTTGTCACTGTTATAGCAGGATTGACAATATCGTTTTTTGCAGCAATCATCTTCTTATTGTTTTCTAAACGAAACTAAATTTTTCATCAGGAGAATTACAATGAAACTCTTTAAACGCGCTTCGGAGCTTTTGAAAGCAAATATCAATCACCTGCTCGACCAGGCGGAAGACCCGGAAGTTATGATTAAACAAGTCATTCGCGATATGGAAGCGGGAATTATTGATATGCGGCGCGAAACGGTTAAATCCGTAGCGCGAGCCAAACAGTTAGAAAAGCAAATTATCGCGTCGGAAGATTTGGCGAAGGATTTTGCCAACAAAGCGCGGCTTGCGCTTGAGAAGGATGACGAAGCGATAGCCAAGCGCATACTTGCGAAGAAGTTACAAACGGAAGAACGTAAATCATCTCTGGAAGACGAGCTGAAAAACGTGCACGCCGCTTCCGAACAACTAAAAGAAGATTTGGTCAAGCTTGAGGATCAAGTGCAGGCTGCTCGGCGTAAAAAAGAGGAGCTTATTCGCAGGAAGCGCGTCGCCGAATCGAAAATGCGCACCCAGGAAACGAAGCGTAAAACCATCGACGCATTGACCACAGCTACAAACTCTATTCTCGGTATGGAAGCTCAGGCCAAAGACCTGGAAACGTATGAAGAAAGCATCCAGAAGCTTGAAGCCGAAGCGGAAGCCGCTGAAGAGATCATGGCAACGGAAAAAAACGACGTAGCTGAACTTGAAAAACTCGAAAAAGACCAAAAAGTCGAAGACGAACTTGCCCAACTCAAGAAACAGTTGTCAAAATAATGAGGAAACGGGAGAGTCATGGAAACCATATATTTGATCTGCCTGATTTTCGGCGGTTTTTTTCTTGCCGTCTCCATATTTGCCGGAGCTGAAGCCGAGACGGATTTCTCCTTCAATGTTGAAGGAGACGCCGCCGATGCGCCGGCAGGAGAGGGCCTGATTTCCGCCGCTCAATACTTTAGTTTCCGAAACATCGTGTTTTTTACCGCATTTTTTGGGCTTGCCGGGGTGATTCTATCCAAACTGTCGACTCCGGCTTTGCCAACATTCTTGGCCGCAATCACACTCGGCGGATGTGCAGGCGCATTTTCGCACAAACTAATGAGTTATCTTAAAAGCTCCGAAAGCGGAGAAAGTCTGGATACTGAAAGTCTGGCTGGCTTAACCGCAAAAGCCCTCGTAGACATAGCTGAAAACCGGAAAGGAAAAATCCGGGTTCAAATGCAGGATCGCACTTTTCAATTAATTGCACAACTGGCTGATGTAGCGAAAGAAAAACAAATCAAGCATGGGCAGCCGGTTATTATCTTGCGTGTTGAAAACGGCATAGCCCATGTCGCTGAAGAAAGCTTTATTGACTCTTAACAAAGGGGTTTGCCATGGACGAGATATTTGGAAATATCATCATTACTTTGGGCGTCAGCATTGGCTTAATCGTCTTGATCGGCATGATCGTGATTAGCAGGTATTTGCTCATCGCGCATCCGAACGAAGTGATTATTTTGACCGGACGAAAAAGAGAATTAAGCGACGGCTCAATAGTAGGCTACCGCACTGTTCAAGGAGGACGTGCGATACGAATTCCCGTTATAGAAAAAGCGGCAAGAATG
>CAXHAT010000394.1:0-3656 GCA_964014485.1 uncultured Deferribacteres bacterium | reverse complement strand
CGTCCACGCCACGGAGCGCACGCCGCCGAAAAAGACGTAGACCAGCACCACAAGATAGGCGATCAGCACGCCGACTTCGTACGGGATTCTGCCGCCGGAAGCCAATTCCAGAATATACCCGCTGCCTTTCATTTGAATGGTGATGTACTGGATGAACGCCATAATCGAGACAATGGCGACAAGCACGGAAAGCGTTTTGGATTGAAATCGCCCGGCGTAGAGCTGCGCTTGCGTCACAAAGCCGAATTTTTTACCGGCGCGAAGGGTGCGCGGCGCCCAAAGCCACCAGGACATCATGCCAAGCGCGCCGTAGGCCAAAATGTAGTAGGATGCGCCGCCGCGCGAATAGGCCCAGCCCGGCCCGCCAAGATAAGCAAATGCGCTGTAGACCGCCCCGCCCATCAAAAAATACATCACGATAAAGCCAAGACTGCGGTTCGCCGCCACGTATTCGTCGATGGACGACGGCTTGCCAGAGCCGCCTTTCCATGCAATCGTCAGCACGACGATAAAATAAACCACGATGACTGCAAGTATGATTTGCCAATCCATTTTCGTTACTTCCTTTTTTCCTGATAGCGATAAAGCAGCAACAGCAAGGCAAACTCAACCATGCCAAAAAGCGTGATAAAAAACATCCCGAACGGCATGCCGAGCACAATCGGTTCAACGCTGTTGGCAAAAAGCCAGAAGCACGATTGCAGAAAAACTAGCGTGAGAAACGCGCCGAAATAGGAGAGTTCCGTTTTGGTAAATTGAGAGAGCAAGCGGTTCATTTTTCCTCCGGTTTGATGAAAACTGAGCGGGGCCGTCTTATAACTGATTTTACTCAGCTAACCAAAAACCCATGCCGTAGGTTAGTTTCCGGCCGTATCGAATTTTGCAATTGAAAATGAAGCTGACTGACCCCAAAACGTTTTTCAAGGTCATTCCTGCCTCCGCAGGAATGACGCGTAGAGTAAGGCTTTTAGTCAAATGCCATATCCATTGGCCAGCCGCGTAACATCAGTTATAACATAGTCGCTGGATTACAGACATAGATTGTGTAGGGGTTCAAGATATTGAACCCCTGCTAAAAAATTGTAGCCAACCGTCGTTAGAAGCGCAAGCGATTCGTCCATTCCCATAGGCAAAAGCGTCAACCAATGTGTTATATTCAACTCAAGTATGTCGCAAAAAATCGTTTCTGATACATTTTTATGAGAACAAGCATGAGCAAAAGCAACCAATACAAACACGTCGACTATCTCTGGAACGACGAAAAGGCGAGCAAGCTCACCGAGCTGGATCGGCTTGTTTATCGCTCCAATCTGCTCGGCGCTGACCTGCGGCTGACCAATTTTGCCGGCGGCAATACTTCGACGAAAATCTTTGAGATCGATCCGTTAACCGGCGAAGAAGTCGAGGTTTTGTGGGTCAAAGGCAGCGGCGGAGATTTGGGAAGCATTCAAAAAAGCGGCTTTTCCAGCCTTTACATGGACAAATTACAGGCGTTGAAAAAGCTCTATCGCGGCATTGAATTCGAAGATGAGATGGTCGCTTACTTACCGCATTGCACCTTCAATCTAAATCCGCGCCCGGCTTCCATCGACACGCCGCTGCACGCGTTCATTCCAGTAAAATGTATTGATCATCTCCATCCGGACGCCATCATCGCCCTCGCTGCGGCAAAGGACGGCGAGCGATTGATGCACGAGATTTTTGGTGAACAATTGGCCTGGGTTCCGTGGCAGCGTCCCGGATTTGATCTTGGGCTGCAGATGGAGAAGGCGTTTGAAGAAAATCCCGGAATCGTCGGCGTTATTCTCGGCGGGCACGGGCTTTTTACCTGGGGCGACGACGACAAAACGTGCTACGAGACCAGCTTGCAAATCATCGAGCAAGCGTCGGAATATCTAGAAAGCGAAATCAAAAACCGCGGGCCTGTTTTCGGCGGCCAACAATTCGACAAACTGCCGTTGCATGACAGAAGCGACATCGCGGCGCACATCATGCCGATTATTCGCGGCAAAATTTGCAATCACGAACGCAAAATCGGCCATTTCTCCGACGACGCCCATGCACTTGAATTTATTGATTCCAAAGATGCTGAACGTCTTGCCGCGCTCGGCACTTCCTGCCCTGATCATTTCATTCGCACCAAAATTCGCCCGCTTTATCTCAATTGGAACCCGAAAAAAAATACGCTGCCAGACTTGGAAAAAACGCTGGACGAAGCGCTTCCGGCTTATCGCGAATATTACGCGTCATATTATGAACGCTGCAAAGATGAGAATTCCCCGGCGATGCGCGATCCAAATCCTGTGGTTTTTCTCATTCCCGGCGTCGGCATGATCACGTTCGCCAAGGACAAGCAAACGGCGCGCGTTTCAGCCGAGTTTTATCTCAACGCCATAAACGTGATGCGCGGGGCGAGTACGGTAAGCGAGTATGTCGGACTTTCGGAACAGGAAGCTTTTAACATCGAGTATTGGCTGCTCGAAGAAGCGAAATTACAGCGTATGCCGCCGGAGAGAAAAATGGCGCGCAAGGTCGTCGTTATTACAGGAGGCGCCGGCGGCATTGGACGAGCGATTGCGCGGAAAATCTTATCGGAAAACGGGCACGTCATTTTGCTGGATAAAGACGGGGACGTTTTGCTCAACGCTCTGGAAGATTTGCGCAAGACTTACCCAAAAGATCAGGTTGGCGGCGTGGTGTGCGACGTGACCAGCGAAGTGCAAATGCAAGGCGCATTTAAAGACATTGCCATGCACTACGGCGGCATTGACGTCATCGTGCCGAACGCGGGAATTGCGTCTTCCAGTCCGATTGAGAACACGAGCCTTGAAGATTGGGAACACAATTACAACGTTTTAGCCAAAGGATATTTTCTCGCCGCCCGCGAAGGATTCCGCATTCTAAAAAAGCAAGGATTTGGCGGAAATTTGGTTTTCATTGTCTCGAAAAACGCCGTTGCCGCCGGGAAGAACGCCTCAGCGTACAGCTCGGCGAAGGCGGCCGAGCTGCATCTTGCACGTTGCCTGGCGGAAGAAGGCGCTGAAGCTGGGATTCGCGTCAACGTCGTCAATCCGGACGCGGTTCTGGCCGGGTCGCGGATTTGGAATGAATCCGGCTGGCGGGAACAGCGCGCCAAAGCTTACGGCATGGAGCCCGAAGAGCTTGACGATTTCTACCGCGACCGCAACGCGCTGAAAGTGCACATTTATCCCGAAGACGTCGCCGGAGCCGTGCTTTTTTTTGCTTCTGAAGCAAGCGCGAAAAGCACTGGAAATATGCTCAACGTTGACGGCGGAGTGACTGCGGCGTTTGCGCGGTGAACTTCGCCGCTTCTTTAACTTTCGGTTTTTCACAAGAATTGTAGAGACGCGATGCATCGCGTCTCTACCTATTCACGGAGGATTTTAAAATGAATAAACCCCTCGCCGGAATGCGCGAAGAATACAAGAAAAGCGCATTGCGGAAATCAGACGTTTCGCCAGACCCTTTTGAACAATTTGACAAGTGGTTCGACGACGCGCTGAAACACAATTCTTACATGGCGAATGCGATGACGTTGGCCACAACGTCCGAAGACGGCCGCCCTTCGATGCGAATCGTTTTGCTCAAGGATTTCGATGCAAACGGTTTTGTATTTTTTACCAATTACGAAAGCC
>CAXHAT010000393.1:0-3680 GCA_964014485.1 uncultured Deferribacteres bacterium | reverse complement strand
AGTGGGACGCGAAAACCAACGCCGGTTTGACGGTTCCCAGCGGCTTGTACTTCCTACGCATCGACGCGGGACAATTTCACGCCGTGCGGAAATTGAACCTGCTCAAATAACTCGCTCCGTTTGAGAGGTTGAGACGCCAAAATCTGCGTGTCTTTAGCCAATGCTTTTGATGTAAATATCAGCAGCCCTTCTTTTCCTTGTTTGAAGAGAAGGGCTTTTTTTATGCGGTGAGAAAAATCTGTCTAAAATTATCCGATCTTCTATCTTCCAGATTTGATTATTGGATAATTGAGATAGAAAATATGAAAGGCATAATTGCGGCAGGGCATACAAAAACGGCTGAATCCGCGCAGATTATTTTAGAAGAAGGCGGCAATGCGTTCGATGCGGCATTGGCGGCAATCTGCACCGCTTGTTTCGCGGAGCCTGCGCTTGCTTCGATGGGCGGCGGCGGATTTCTGCTCGCGGCGCCCGCTTCAGGCCCAAAAGTTTTGTATGATTTTTTCGTGCAAACGCCTTTGTCAAAATCAGGCGTTGAAAAGCCGGACTTTTACCCGGTGATCTGTGATTTTGGCGGCACAAAGCAGGAATACTTTGTTGGTTTGGCGTCAATTGCAACGCCCGGAATTCCCAGCGGAATTATGTCTGTACATCGAGATTTGGCGACCTTGCCGATGAAGCAACTAGTGGCGCCCGCTGTTGATTATGCGAAAAACGGCGTGGAGTTCAAGGGCGCTCAACACTTTGTTTTGAAAGGATTAGAAGAGATTTACGCAGCCTCTCCCGAAGCGCTTGCGGTATTTGGCGATCCCCAATACCCGCAAGAGCTGATCAAAGAGAACAGCCTCTTTAAGAACCCGGATTACGCCGATTTTCTGGAGAGCTTCGCGCTTGAAGATGAACGGCTTTTTTATTTGAGCGAAATCGGAAAAAATCTGGACCGTGTCAGCCGAGAACAAGGGGGCTTTCTCCGAAAAAACGACCTTGAAGACTACGTTTCGATTAAGCGCAGGCCGCTTGAAGTGGAATTTGCAAACACGGAGCTTATTACCAATCCACTGCCTTCAACAGGAGGCCGCTTGCTCGCCTTGACGCTGCAATTGCTTGAAACATCGCGTTTACATCAATTTGAATACGGCTCGTTCCAACACCTCGACGCCGTCATAAAATCGATGCTGATAACCGAAGACGCTCGCAGACAAAATTTGCAAGAAAACAAATTTCGTCTTACGGATTCTCCCAAGCTCATTCGGTCGGGTATGATTTCAGAACTCGCGCAAAAACTCAACGCACAGATTGAATTTTCCGGAAATACCACCCACATCAGCGTTGCAGATCGTCAAGGAAATCTTGCAAGCGCGACAATCACGAACGGGCAAGGCTCCGGATACATCATTCCTAAAACCGGCATTGTGTTAAATAATATGTTGGGCGAACCGGATCTGAACCCGTCCGGTTACCATCAATGGCCGGAAAATCGTCGCATTTCGTCAATGATGGCGCCTTCGATTTTGATTGATGAAAAGGGAAAAATCGTCATGGGCACGGGCGGCGCCAGTAGAATACGTTCCGCGTTGCTGCAATTTATTTTGAACCTGAAAGTATTCGGGCTGCCATTGGATCAGGCCGTCAATCGAGGCAGAGTACACTATGAGCTGAACGAGCTTCAAGTCGAAGATGATTTTTCTCCGGTTGTTCTCTCGGATTTGCAGCACGCTTATCCAAATTTCAATTTATGGGCGGAGAAAAATTACTACTTTGGCGGAGTCCACGCCGTGAGTGTTTCGCATGACGGACGAGAAGTTTCAGGGGTTGGGGATGAACGCAGAGAAGGCGTGTTTTTGATTGCAAAATAACAGATTCAAGCAACAGACCGTCATTTATAAAAACTTGTTTGGAGGAAGTTATGCAGTTAGGTTTTGTCAGCGCAATATTCCCGGATTTGTCTTTTGAAGAAGTCATTCAATTCGCCGCGGACGAAGGATATGACTGCGTTGAGGTCATGTGCTGGCCGAGAGGCGAAGCTGAGCGCAGGTACGCCGGCGTGACACATCTAGATGTAACCGATTTCAGTGAAGAAGGTGCTGAACGAGCGCTGCAAATCACCGAAGAGCTTGGCGTTGAAATGAGCGGGCTTGGGTATTATCCGAATCCGCTCACATCTGACGAGGAAGAAGCCGCTGTTTACGTTGAGCACATCAAAAAAGTCATTGCCGCTTCAGCTATGCTTGGCGTGAATCGGATGAATACGTTCATTGGACGTGATTGGACGAAATCCGTCGAAGAGAACTGGCCGCGATTTTTGGAGACATGGAAGCCGATCATCGCTTTTGCTGAAGAACAAGGCGTGAAAGTCGGCATTGAAAATTGTCCGATGCTCTTTACAAAAGACGAGTGGCCAGGCGGCAAAAACCTCGCAACCACACCTGCAATTTGGCGCAAAATGTTTGAAGAAATCCCCAGCGCATACTTTGGATTGAATTATGATCCTTCCCACATGATTTGGCAGCACATGGACTACCTTGCCCCGATTCGAGAGTTCGCCAAACGTTTGCATCATGTGCATGCTAAAGATGTCCGCCTTGATCTGGATCGACTCAACAACGTTGGCATTATGGCGCATCCGAATGATTACCACACGCCGAAATTGCCCGGCATGGGCGATGTGGATTGGGGCAAGTTTTTTTCGGCGTTGACGGATACGGGCTATGACGGTCCGGTTTGCGTGGAAGTTGAAGATCGTGCCTACGAAGGCGGGATAACCGCGCGGAAAGCCTCGTTGCGGCAAAGTTTGAGCTATTTGCGCCAATTCGTACCAAGTCAAGGCGGGCTTTAATCGATTTAAAAAATGAGTTTAAAACCGCGACCGTGAATATTGCGGATTTCTATGGCGGGATCATTGGCGAGGTATTTTCGCAGCTTGGAAACAAAAACGTCCATGCTGCGGCCCGTGAAATAATTTTCTTCCCCCCAGATTTTTTCCAAAGCCAGAGTGCGCTCCAGGATGCCATTTTGATGATTGCAAAGTAATCGCAGAAGGTCGGCTTCCTTTGCCGTGAGTTTTTGACTCGAATTTTCGCAAGTTAGAGTTTGCTGCTGCGCATCGAAAAGATATTTGCCGATTTTAAAAGTTTGTTGCTCTGCATTTATAACTGCGCCGTTTTTTTGACTCCGCCGCAGCACTGCCTGAATGCGCAGAACCAGTTCTTCCATGCTGAATGGCTTGGTGATGTAATCGTCAGCCCCAACCTTGAATCCTTCGATGCGGTCTTCCCGCAATGATTTCGCCGTCAGAAAGAAAATCGGCGTGTCCGTATCTTGTTTGCGAATTGCTTTGGCGACGGAGAAGCCGTCTTTTTTCGGCAGCATCACGTCGATTAAGCAAAGATCGAAAGTGTCGTTTTGGTAGGTTTCCAAGCCCGAAGCACCGTCATCACGAAGCTCCACCGCGTAGCCCTTCATCTCCAGATTTTCCTGCAAAATAAACCCGAGGTTGGGGTCGTCTTCGATAAGCAGGATTTTGGTTCGGTCTGTCATTTAGCTCCGGTTGTCTGCTTCACGTTATTCAATACGCTCTTTCCCGATAGCGATTTCTTCGATCAGTTTATCCATATATCTTGACCGTACGCTCTTCGACCATCCACGTGAATTTGGTCTGTTTCGACAGATTTACAACATCT
>CAXHAT010000392.1:0-3700 GCA_964014485.1 uncultured Deferribacteres bacterium | reverse complement strand
TATAAAAAAGTATGGGACGAATTCCAAAAAGCGCTCGCCAGGGAAGACTGCGTCTATTGGGGGCGGCTATACCAACGCATTTTTGACGACGGTCTGGTTTTGGATTTGGAATCCCTTGAAAGACGATTGAATGTTCCCAGAGAAATACGCGTGCAAGGGGCGGCGGCGGTCGGTCAATATTTGGAGGAATTGGAAGAGCAGGGCGCGTCGCGCCTCAACGAAGCGCGTATTATCATTTTGGGAGACAAGGGCGCGGGCAAAACCTGTATCGCCAGGCGATTGATCGACCCGGAAGCGCCGATGACCACGGACGAGGAGAGCACCGCCGGGGTCGACACTACACTGTGGGAACTCAAGGATGAAGACCTCAATGTGCGCATCTGGGATTTCGCCGGACATACGGTGACCCACGCCGTGCATCAGTTTTTCCTCTCCGAGCGCTGTCTCTATCTTTTGGTTTACGACGGCCGCACCGAGGAGCGCAACCGTCTGGAATATTGGCTCGATCACATGAAAAACTACGGCGGCGAGTCGCAAGCCATCATTCTGGTCAACAAGCGCGACCGGCACGCGGTGAAGATTGCCATTAATAATTTGAAGGAGGATTACCCGATTGCCGGCTGTTTTACATTTTCGATTCAGGATGACAAAAAGAAGCTGGAAGATTTTCGTCTGGAAGTGGCGGCGTATATCAAAAACAATCCCTCATGGGAAAATCAGCTCATCCCGACCAATTATTATCGCGTTAAGGATGAGCTGGAGCGGCTTTTTGTTAAGGGCGAAAAGGAGCGCGGGCGCGAGCATATTACCAAGGATGAATTCAGCGAGATCGCCGCACGGCATCAGGCGGACAACGTCGATGAACTCCTGCGCGACCTGCATTTTCTGGGCGTGAGCTTGTGGTACCGGGAGATGGAAGCATTCGATACGTTGGTGTTGAATCCGGAATGGATCAGCCACGGCGTGTACAAGATCATCAATTGGGCGAGCGGGGAGAAAAAGCACGCTCTAACGTTAGAAGATTTCGTTGCGGTGTTTCAAGACGAGGCCGAGCGTTATCCAGCGGATAAGCACGAATTTCTGTTTCGCTTAATGAAGCATTACGAATTGGCCTATGAAACCGAGGAAGATCACAGCCTGATTATCCCGCACCTGCTCAAAGAAGACCGGCCCGCGAAACTGCCTGACTTTCCCGTCGGCGAGAGCTTGATGCTGCGCTACAAGGCCGAGCAGCCGCTGCCGCCGAATTCTATCTCGCGCTTTATCGTACGGCACAATCAGGAAATCAAGCAGGAACGGCGGCGTTCCGTGGTCTGGCGCTATGGCGTGGTGCTGGAAGACGGTAAAGGCAGTGAGGCGCTGGTTCGTGAGGAAGACCGCAGTATCAGCGTTGCCGTCAAGGGCCGCGCGAAAACCGACTACATCAGCGCCCTGCGGGAAACGCTGAACGATATTTTTAACAGCTACAAGAGCGAGAAGCCGGAGCTGCAGTACCGCATCGAGCATTTCGGGCAAATTCCCGCCGAGATCGAGGCGCGGCCTCCGCTCTGGCTGCGCGACCGGAAGATTCTCAACCACTACCAAAGATCGCGGCCGTACTACGATGATTACACCGATCAGGATATTCCTATGACTGGCGTTGTGCAAAACTACAAGATAGAAGCGCAAAATTTGATGCTGGGCGGGCGGGAGAACCGCTTTCTCCATGATCAATCCAGGCACTTTAATTTTTATCAATGCAACATCGGCTTGCAGGGCAATTTGAATGAACTGGCGCAATTGCTTGCGGAAGGCGGCAAGAAGGAAGAAGCGAAAGAACTGGTAAACGCCGCCAAAGCTTTGGAGCAGGTTGAGGAGAGCAAAAGCCAAAAGGAAGTGAAGAAAAAAGGCGTGGCCAATCGGTTGGGGCGTTTGGTCAATGAGTTGGAGAACAAGGATTCCAAGCTGAACAAAGCGGTAAAAGGCGTGAAAAACGGAATCAACATTGCGCAAGACATTGCCAAAGGCTACAATGAGCTCGCGCAATGGGCGGGCCTGCCGCAGGTTCCAAAGCCGCTGTTGAAAAAACAGGGTACGAAGAATTAGAAAATTTTGATGAATTCTCCTGCTTTTCTGAATCGAAGCGGGCGCGCCGGTGACGCAAGACGCCAAGAACCGCGCGCGTATTCAATCGACGCTGAAAGATGACGTTGAAGCATTTAATCAAGCTGTGAGAGAAAAAGCGGTTCCGGCGATGGTTGTGCCGAAGGAATAATCTGCGTGAAGCGCGTCCGTATCCCCCTTCAAACTAACCATACTGATGCGTAAGGTTTAGTCGGGGAGGGCAGGGGGTGAGTGGAAGCAGTCTCAATCCATTCATTTTTGCGCAGACTTATGGGTAAGGGGCGGCTTCCAATATCATGGAATCTTTAAATTTTGCCCCTAAAAATCCGCAACATTTCTCCGCATCTGAATTCGGTGGGGCATAGTAACGGGGACGCGAATTTTTGCTTATAACCGCTTGCATAAATGACAAGAAGGAGTCTTGCCATGAAATTCAAAGGAAACGGCGTTATTGCCGCTTTGTTCTTTACCGTTGTCGCGTTTCGGAGCACGGGGTGCAGCGACAATATCGCTCCGCCGGTCGTGGAAGTGAAAGGCTGCACCGATATTGCCGGGCTGAATTTTTCCAGACAGGCCAACAAAGACGACGGCTCGTGTCAGTATGATTCCAGCAGAAATTATGTGATGGAATCGTTCGAAGTCGATGTGGACGCGACGCAGCGGCAGGTCAAAATTTTGTTGCAGGTAAAAAATGAGGATGGTCAGGGCGTAGTCGGCTTGCTGCAGGAGTCGTCGCAGCAGGATTTTGCCATTGCCGAGAACGACCGCCTTGTCGGCGCCGAGGCCGGGGTTAAAATCGAGGCCGATGCAATTCCGTTTTCGATTCCCACCGTCTTGCTGCTCGATTTGAGTTCCAGTGTCGAGGGTCTCGTGCCGCAAATCAAAGAAGCGGTGATTACGCTGATTAACAGCAAGTCAGCAAATCAGACTTTCGCAATTTATACGTTTGACAGCGCGGTAAACCTGGTGCAGGAGTTCACCGGTGACGTGAATCTCTTGACCGCCAAAGTGAACGCGCTGCCGGAATCGGGCCTGACCAATTCGACCAACATTTTTGGCGCGGTCGAAGAAGTGGCTGACGCCTGGGAAGACGAAAAGTCGATTGATAATATCGTCGACGGCAGCATTGTCGTCTTCACTGACGGTTTTCACAACGCCAACGGCAAAACCGTGCAGGACGCTTTGAAGGCGTTGGAAATTCGAAGCGGCAAGCTCAAAAAAATCTTCGTCGCCGCGCTCAACAGCCCGGATTTGGATCGCAGTGCATTAACACAGCTTACTTTCGATACGAACGGTTTTTTCGAAGCTAATGACGTGTCCGGCCTGGAAGCCGTTTTTCTGAATATTCAGGAGCGCGTGTCCAATCTCTCGAACAGCATCTATTTTCTCACCTACACCAGCCCAATCACTGACCCGAAATCGAAGAATGAAAAGCTGATGGTCAAAATCGTCGGCAATTCCAACAAAGACAAAAACGGCAGGGTTGAAGAAGAGTTTAACAGCAAGGGATTTGGGCTGTAAGTTTCTTGGATTCTTGGATTCTTGGATTGTTGGATTGTTGGATTGTTGGATTGTTGGATTGTTGGATTGTTGGATT
>CAXHAT010000391.1:0-3716 GCA_964014485.1 uncultured Deferribacteres bacterium | reverse complement strand
GTCATTCCCGAAATCGTGACTTGCGAAGACAACGGCGTCGACGCCGAGTCGGTGGATTATCCGCGCCTAGTGGCGGTCTTGATCGAAGCGGTGAAAGAACTCAAGCAGGAAAATGACACGCTCAACAAGCAAGTCGCCGCGCTGAGCGGCCTGCAAGTCAAAGTCGCGCAAATCGAAACGGCCCTGCGGCAAATGAACGCCAACCCGACCGTGAAATTGACGACCAAAACAAGTGGCGAATAATTTTTTTGACCGGATCAACTGGATTGACAGGATTGTTTTGATCCAGTCGATCCTGTTCATCCCGTCTAAAACGGAGACATAAAATGAAACGAAGCCATCTCATCTCAAGCTTTTTGTTGATCTTGTGCGGCTCGTCAGCGGAAGCGCAAGTCTCGGTCGAGACTTCGCCGAATACGACGACCCAAATCACCGGCGCGCTGGAGATTTCCCTCGACGGTAATTGGACCAACAACGGCGCACTCGTCCCCGGTTCAAGCACGATTCTGCTCAACGGTTCAGGCGCGCAGACCGTCGTCAATCCCAACGGCAATTTTAACAATCTGACACTCAACAAATCCGGCGGCGACGCGCAGGCGGGCGGGAATATCAACGTCGACGGCGTGCTGAGCCTGACCGGCGGCGATCTCGATCTCAACGGGAAGGTTGTCACGCTGGGCGCGAACGCGCTGTTGTCCGAGACCGCCGGAAACACGGTCAAAGGCGCTTCCGGCCACATTGAAACCACGCGCATTTTGGGCGCTTTGACCAACGAAAACGTCGCCGGACTTGGTTTTGAGATCACCACAGTCGTGAGTTTGGTGCAGACGCAGATCATTCGCGGTCACGCGGCCCAAACCGGCAACGGCAATGAGAGCGTTTTGCGCTGGTTCGATATTTCGCCAACGACCAATTCAGGTCTCGATGCAACCCTCGCTTTCCGCTATGACGATTCCGAACTCAACGGCAACACCGAGGCTGATCTCCGGCTTTTCCGCTCGCCCGACGCTGGAACGAATTGGGAAAACTTCAACGGAAGCGCCGACGACAACGCCAACACCGTGACCCAGTCCAGCATCGACCAATTCTCGCGCTGGACGGTCAGCAGTTTTTGCCTGGAAACTTTCAACCACGTCACCGCCGACGCCGGTGCGGACGTGAATGTTTTGGCGGGCGGCGAAGCGCAAATCGGCGGTGCGCCGACTGGATCGCAAGGAACGGGAGCTTTGACCTACGCCTGGACGCAGGTCGACGGACTGGATGATCCGACGGCGGAAAATCCTATCGCCGAACCTGCGGCGACCACGACCTACACGGTCACCGTGACTGACGAAAACGGCTGTGAGAGCACCGACGACGTCACCGTCACCAGTTTCGCCGATCACATCGCCGCCCAATGCGCCGCGATTCAGACGATGATCGACGATCCCGGCACGCCGGAAGACGCGATTGAATTTCTCGAAGACGCACAAACGGCCTGTGCTGAAGCGCAGCAAGCCGCGATTGACGGTGAAACCGAAGACCTGTTCGACGCGATGCGCGACGTCGCCGACGCTTTGGAAGAAGCGCGCGACGAAAACGCCGACACGGACGCCATTGCAACGGAATTCGCCGATCTCGCCAAACACATCGCCGCCGAGAAAAAAGAAGAAGCGCTGGTCTGCGATCCAACACCGTCGGGCAAAATGGCCGACGACATTGAAGACGGCGACAAGGATTTTGACGCCGGGAACGAAGAATACGACGACGGTTACTTCGGCGATGAGATCAAGGATTACAAAAAGGCGTGGGAAGGCTATTGCAGCGCGCTGGATCGCTGTGAAAGCTCGGCAAAAGTCGTTCGGATCAATGATCAATCAGCAATGAACAGTGAGCAATTCATCCCCGAATCCTTCGCGCTTTACCAAAATTATCCCAACCCGTTCAACCCGACCACGACGATCCGCTTCGACCTGCCGGAAACGCGCGACGTGCGCATTGATATTTTCAACAGCGCAGGGCGGCACATCCGCACTTTGGTGAACAACGATTACTCAGCCGGGGCTTACAAAGTCGTCTGGGATGCGCGTGATGATCGCGGCGTTAGGGTAGCTAGCGGCATGTACGTCTACACGATTCGAGCGGGACAGGATTTTCGCGTCAATCGGAAGTTATTGTTGATGAAGTGATTTGCGTGAATCGGCAACCATGAATGGCGAAACGAATGATTTATGATTGCCATTTTTCGGATCGCGCCGGATTTCCAATTCGAGGGAGTAGATAGTGAAGATCAAACTTGTGGAGAGAGTCATGAAAAGTTTTTTGAAAATCGCTGTGATACTGAAAGTTTGTCTGTTTGTGAATGCAGCATTTGGGCAGCTCAATGAAGATGCGAAAATCCAGTCGAGCGACATTGAAAATTTTGATTGGTTTGGTTTTTCCGTCGCCGCCAGCGGAGATCGTGCGATCATTGGGGCTCCGAATGAAGACGAAGGGGCGAGCAGCGCCGGAGCCGCCTATATTTTCGAGCGCGGCGCCAGCGGCGACTGGCTTCAAATCGCTAAAATCCGGGCGAATATTGGCGTGTTCGCCGCCGACTTTGGTGACGCGGTTGGTCTCAGCGGCAATTACGCCATTGTCTCCGCGAAAGGGGAAGGTTCGGGAACGGTCTACATTTTTGAGCGCGACGCCAACGACGAATGGAACCAGGCTGCCAGACTGCAATCGAGCGATACTCAGAGCGGCGATGATTTTGGGGAGTCGGTCGCTATCAGCGGCAATCTTGCTATTGTCGGCGCGGATAATGAAGACACAGGCGGCTCCAATGCCGGCGCAGCTTATATTTTTGAACGCGACGCAAGCGGCGCCTGGAGCGAAACCGCTAAAATTCAGGCCAGCGACAAACAAAGTCTCGATCTCTTTGGCTTTTCGGTCGACATCGACGGCAATCGTGCAATAATTGGCAGCATCTTGGAGGACGACGGCGGCGCAAGCGCCGGGGCCGCTTACATTTTCGAGCGGGACGCAAACGGCAGCTGGAGCGAGACAGCCAAGATTCTGGCAAGCGACAGAGAAGTGAATGATCAATTCGGCCGGTCTGTGGCGCTCCAGGGCGGCCGTGCCGTTGTCGGAGCGATTTTTGAAGACACAGGCGGAGCAAATGCCGGGGCCGCCTATGTTTTTGAGCAAAACGCCAACGGAGTTTGGAACGAAACCGCCAAAATTCAGGCTAGCGACAAACAAGCACAAGACCGTTTCGGCGGTTCAGTGGCGTTGAGCGGCGACCGGGTTGTTGTCGGCGCGAATGAAGCAGACGCGGCCTATATTTTCGAGCGCAATTCCGACGGTTCGGGATGGAGCGAAGTCGCTAAATTTGAAGCAAGCAACAAGCAAAGCGGCGATGAATTTGGACACGCGGTTGCTGTCAGCGGCAATTTTGCGCTGGTTGGGGCGTATCGAGAAGACACGGGCGGAGATGACGCCGGATCCGGCTACTTTTTTTCCTTGCCAGGCCCGATTTTACAAGCCGACGCCGATATTGAAGGATTGATCGACGACCCTGTAACACCGTTAGACGCTTTGGAACCTTTGCAGGAAGCTCAGGACGCTTTGAACGAAGCCGAAATCGCTGAGGAAGCGGGCGACATTGAAGAAATGCTCAACGCGTTGCGTGACGCCGCCAACGCTTTGGAAGAAGCGCGCGAAGAGATGGATTGCACGGATGCGATCGCAAGCTC
>CAXHAT010000390.1:0-3751 GCA_964014485.1 uncultured Deferribacteres bacterium | reverse complement strand
GCTCAAAACATGACTCAAATTGCTCGGGCTTTTGTACAAAAACGTCTCGATCATACGCCTGGTTCGCGTCAACCGGTGCGACGCGGTGGCGACGTTTGAAATGCACCTTGAAGACGGCATTTTTGTTCGAATCCGGCGATTGCGAAAACAAACGCAGCTCTTCCGGCTCAATTGACAGCGGCTCCAAAAGGTCGAATATTTCCAAAGCGCCGGACGCAACGTGACCGCTGCCGGTAAAACCACAAATGATTGGGCCGATTTCTTCCGGCAATCCATGCTCTCTTATTTCCGCGCCAACATGCCGCACCGCTTCTTTTGCTTCAGCCAGGCTTTCATATTTTCTTGTTTGTTGCAAGTGTAAAAACGGCGTTTCAAAGCCTTCGTACTTCAAGCGTTCGCCCAGAACCCACAGCGAATCAATCATGCCGGCGTAACCGGCGAATTCGCCAAACATCACCAGCCGATTGCCGTTCCGGTCAGTCATTTTTTCGTAATCGATGAGCGTACACTTCCTTTCCATCATATGCTTTAGCATGCCCATGTTGTAGGCCTGACCTTTGATGGTATGGGAAAAAAAACAGTACGCTTGTTCAGCCCTAAAACGTTCGTCGGGAATCTCCTTCACGCCAAGAATTACGCGGCATGACGACAGATCTTCTTCAATCACTGCGCCTACGGATTGATACTCTTCTTCCGTAAACACCCGACTTGGCGAAGGGCGAACATAAACTTCAAGGTCGTGCTTTGCAATCAATTCTTTGACGTGTCTCGGGGTCAACGGGGCGCGCTTTTCGGTTGGGTCTTTGTCTTCTTTTCGTATTCCGATGCGACCTTTCATTTTTCATCCTCTCAAGTGTTGAGCGTGCAACTGATTCTACAAAGTTTAAACTAAAAAACCTCCTTGTTCAACCAAGTTTAAATTTAGAAATAGTCGGGAATGCTTGTAAAGGCAATGCGAGTGGGTGCGGCGTGTTTGGCGTGGTGAACGCCGCCAAAATAGATCGTGTTCGAACCAAATTTCTCGTTGATTTTATCGATGGCCGAAGATAATTTTTCTCGTTTCGGGTCGGAAAAAAGATCAAGCGTGTGAACTTCGTCCGGAATCAAATCGAACAACGTTACGCCGACGGCGGAGGGCGGCGTTTCCGGGCGCTTTTGCCACAATTTATTCAATGCTTCCAGAAGCGTGAGCGTGTCCTGACACTCTACCATCGTTACGTCTTTTTTCCAGCCTTGCCATTCTCGCCCCGACGAAAGAGACAGTGACATCCGGTTTGCCCAAAATCCCATTTTTCGTAATCGGGCTCCTGCCTTGTGCACAAGCTTTTGCGCTACCTGATACGCGCCTTCGTGCGTACGCAAATCGGGCGGCAGTACGTGCGAATGGCCGATCGTTTGGCGGCGCGTCGGTTCTTCTTCAAAATCTTCACCGCGCAGCCAAAGCCAAAAACGCTCGCCAACGATTCCGCCCCAAATTCGCCTCATTTCCCGCTTGGAAAGCGCGCAAAGCCGCTCAACGGAATTAACTCCGTTTTTTAACAAGCGTTCGTGCATTCGCCTGCCGACGCCCGGCAAGTCCCGCAGCTCCAAATCAAAAAGAATATCCGGCAATTCACCGGGAAGAATTGTCACGAGGCCGTTCGGTTTTTCCATCTCACTCCCGACTTTGGCCAAAAAACGATTCGGCGCCAGCCCGACTGAGCATCTCAATGTTCGCCCGACCTGGTCGCGAATCGCCTGCTTGGCGCGCTCCGCGATTTCTTGCGCTTTCTCAATTTCGCGCTCCCGCCCAATCAAACGACACGCCATTTCATCTACGGAAAGCACGACGGAAACGGGAACGCAAGATTCTACGGCGCGGACGATTTTGTGATGAAATTCAACATAAACCTGGTGCTGCGCTTCAACGAACTGAATATCCGGGCACAATTCGCGCGCTTCTCTGACCATCGTGCCGGTTTTTACGCCCCGCGCTTTGGCTTCGTAGCTGGCCGCAATGCAACATGTTGAATCAGTCATCACTGGAACAACGCCGACTGGTTTATGACGTAATTCCGGCCACAACTCTTGCTCAACTGAAGCAAAATAAGAGTTCAAATCAAGGAACAACCACTTCAATTCTCGCTGTTGCGCAAACGTTTTTTCAATTCGACCCATATTGTTGGAAGCAGGCGCAGTAAATTCTTAAATATCGTTGGTCTCAAAATACAAATTTGGCGTGAAAAACAGGAGAAATTATGACCGAGTTGATTGTGATTCGCCACGCGGAAACCGACCACAATGCGAACGGAATTGCGCAAGGACATCTGGATGTACCGCTTAACGAAACAGGCCGCAAACAAGCTGCGGCGCTCTCGGAAAGATTAGAAGGAATCGGGGCGGCGAAAATTTACAGCAGCGACCTGGAGCGGTCGATGAACACAGCAAAACCAACATCTCAAAAAGCGAATAGAGAAATCGCGCTCGATGAAAGGTTGCGCGAGCGTCACATGGGCATATTCCAAGGCGTGTATCATAAGGAAGCCCCTGAGCTATTCCCCGAAGTTTATGCCCAATTTCAGGCCTTTGACCCGGACTATGTCGTACCCGAAGGAGAGAGTATGCGGCAGTTTTACAAAAGAAGCTTGATTGCATTTACGGAAATAGCGCGAGCGCATCAGGGAGAAAAAGTGCTTGTTTTCACCCACGGCGGCAATCTTGGGGTTTTACTGAGAGAAACGCTGGCGCTGCCGATTGCTTCAAAACGAAAATACAGTTGTGACAACACCAGCGTTAGTCGGTTTCATTACGAGAAGAACGAGTGGAAGCTTAAGTCGTGGGGCGATATTTCTCACATAAAAGAAAATGCATCAAATACTTGATTTAGAGACTTATAGCTTGATCTATTAGTTCATGAGTGAGATAATGTATTCTGATGGGGGATTCCGTTCTTCTCCCGCCATCAATTCACAAATCAACTCTTGAGATCGTCAAAGACTATTCCCGCAAAACCGTAATTTGGAGGGAGATTATGGCAAAATATGAGAAGGGAGCCTACACTTCAAAAACGAATTTTATCATCATCTTTTCTATTCCGATAATCTCGTTTGCCGCCATGAAACTCACGGGGCTTCACATTATCTGGAGCTATTTGACAGCAGTAAATTTTGTCGCGCTCATATACTTCCTTTTAGACATAGGCCGTCAGGAAAACAAATCTCATGATTATTACGGATATATGCGAATCCCGAATTCAAGTTTTTTACTATTAGCGCTAATGGGGGGAAGTATAATCTTATCAGCGGCAATGTTAATCACTCGCCACAAACATGGGAACACATTCTTTTTTTACGTTATTTTGATCCTTCTTTTACAGATTGTAATCATTTGGCAACTAATAGAAAAGGGCGTTTTGAGCCTTTCGAACCTGGGCGCTTAAACAACTTTGCTTGCAACGCTGTGAGTTTTTGAAAACGACAGATTCTTTCTTAGCTTTTCAGCAAGGACTTGCACATGCGACTCCAGCAAAATCGTCCGGTGCTCGCCCGGGACGAGATGAACTTCGAATTTTCCGAGCGTCAATTGTTCCCGAATGACCTGGTCCTTGGTGTCTGTTGAGTTATTTTTTGCCAGTTTATGGCAAAAGTTGAAAGTTTAACTTTCAACCTTGTAACTGATGTTCGCGACAGCAGCGACGCCGTAGAAACTCTCGTCAAAGTCATTCCCACGCAGGCGGGAATCCAGGGGCTGTGCGCGATTGACTGGATTCCCG
>CAXHAT010000389.1:0-3761 GCA_964014485.1 uncultured Deferribacteres bacterium | reverse complement strand
CTACACCAAGAAGCTCGTCGGCAGCGTCAGATGTGTATAAGAGACAGAGAGCAGAGGAATCGGCAGGATTTTTTGAATGGTTTTGTCTTTGGCGTCTAATTGTTTGAGTTGGCGCTGAACGTAACGTCCCTGCTCGTCAGCAAATTGCCGAATTTTCTCCAGCGACGGTTTTCGCCCCGTGTAGTCAATGGTAAAATATTTGTTTTCCAGTACCCGCCGTTCTTCTCGCAAAAAATTAACTTCCGCTTCCGACTTGATTTTGTAAATCGACTCGACGGAGCCGTAAAAAGGTTCTCCCGGTGACGGCCAGCTAAAAAAGCCATACGCCGCCAAATTCTCTCCTCGATAAACCGAGTAATCGCCCGCACCGCCGCGTCGCCGCATTCGCATGTTTTTCAAAATACTTTCTTCATCGTTGCCGGTCACAACGCTCAAATAGCGGTGCGGAGGCTCGGGCGAAGGTATTGAAAAACTCACCCGATCTTCCCGCTGGTCGAAAGTGTAGCCGTTAACCGTAAAGCTGTCTTTCTCGAACTGAAACGGCAATTTTGAGAGCAAGGCGGGGAGAGCGGGATTATTGCCGGGCGTTCCAAGCAACACTGCGGGAACGTCGGCGGCAAGCGTATCGAATTTGGAGGCTGGAACCGGAAAGATTTTTATGCGTCGTGATCTTTCGCTCAAATTATTGATGACGCTCAAATAATCGGCGGCAAGCGGCGATTGATCAGGGTAAACGTAAGCCATTCTGCCTTTTTCGAAAACCTGCCGCTGTAAGGATTGCTTGTCAATTGCAACAGGCGGCTGGTTTTGCACGCTGTATTTTTGAAAACCGATAAGAAAAATCAGCGCAAATATCGAAGACAGCAAAAGGACTTTTTTCATTTTGAGCGTTTCCTTTAAACAACAAACCCTGCAATAATGTAAAACACCCCGCTCACTCCCGCGACCGTCGCAGCATAGGGCAATTGCGTTTTGACGTGGTCAATGTGATCCGACGCCGAAGCCATTGAAGCGATGATCGAAGTGTCGGAGATGGGCGAACAGTGATCGCCGAAAATGCCGCCGCCGAGCACTGCGGCGATGGCCAGCGGCTCATGCACGCCAAGCGTTTGCGCCATCGGTATTGCAATTGGGATCATGATGCCGAACGTGCCCCAGGACGTGCCGGTTGAAAATGCGATGAAGCAAGCAAGCAGGAACAAAACCAACGGCACAAGCACCGGGCTTAAGACTGTTTTTGCCACGCCGGCGACATAAACGCCCGTTCCCAATTCCTTCGCCGTATCGCCGATCGCGAAAGCGAAAACCATCAGCAGCGCCAGAGAAACCAAACCGCCGAAGCCTTTGAAAAACAACTCCGTCGATTCAGACAGGTTCAAAATCCCCTGCTGCAGGTACATCAGCGTCGCGACAGTCGTTGCCGCGAGCACGGACCAAAAAACCGAGGTGGAGCCGGAACCCGCCATGATGTTCCCGTCACCCGTGATAAACAATCCCAGCGGCATCATGAAAACCATGACAAGAATCGGGATCAGAAAATTCCGTGCGCGAGCCGGAGTATCTTTTTTCGCGCCAAGATTGGCAATTTCCTTGGCAACGAGCGGTTCTGCTCCCGGACGCAATACCTCGCCAAGCTCCTCAGCGCGCTTTTCCGCCGCCGCCATGGGGCCGAAGTCTTTGCGCCACCTTGCAATATAAAAAGTAAACGCCAGCGCGAATAACGCATAAAAATTGAACGGCCAAACGGACAGCATGGTTTGAAACGGGCGTTCAAAGCCTTCGTTGGCAAGCAAGCCCATGATGTACGCCCCCCAGGCGTTGAGCGGGATGAGAATGCAGACAGGTGCGGAAGTTGAATCGCAAAGAAAAGCCAGTTTCTCACGCGAGATTTTCATTTTGTCGAAGATGGGGCGGCAGACCGCGCCGGTAACGAGCGAGGTGATCGACGACTCGACGAAAATAACAACGCCCAAGATCCAGGCGAGGAGACCGGCTTGCCGCTTCGACGAAACCAGCCTGCGCTCCATAATCCAATTGACGAAGCCCGACACGCCGCCGGAATATTGCGTGAAGGCGATCAGTGCGCCGACCAGTGCGCTGAAGGCGATGACTTTCGTATTGCCGCCGTCCTCGAAAACTTTGACGCAGGCTTCCAGTGCGTCGCGCAAGCCGATGATTGGATTCCCCCCGGCAAGAATCGTCCAGCCGAGCCAAATGCCGAAAAAGAGTGAGAGAAAAACCTGTTTTGTTAAAATGGCTAAAACAATCGCCAGCACCGGCGGTAAAATCGAGAGCCATCCCGCATTTTCCATTCGAAATCTCCGATCCGTTTCTTTCTTCTGAGCTTAGACTCTTGACTCAGGGAAATGTTGTCGTCAAGCAAAACGAAAAAATTCCGGGCAATTTGCTGAAACCGGAGATTCGAAACAATCGGATTGGGACGTTTTAGCCGCCACTCCGCACATCTTTTCTCGCAATGTCAAATAATAGCTGTCAACGCCCGACATGTCATTCCGAGCGAATTCTTGTTCATCACGAATGCCGTTGAAAGCATTGAAGCAGTGATTTTGGGTGGAAGTTTCAAAAGCACGGAGCGAGGAATCTCGGCCGTTCCTTTATGCACGGCTTGAGA
Source organism: uncultured Deferribacteres bacterium (assembly GCA_964014485.1). Lineage (GTDB taxonomy): Bacteria > Zhuqueibacterota > Zhuqueibacteria > Zhuqueibacterales > Geothermadaptataceae > CAXHAT01. The sequence goes on along the minus strand of CAXHAT010000389.1, from coordinate 1,129 downwards.
TCCCTCGCCCCATGTCGTAAAAAAGTACTTTAAAAACAACAGTTTAGTGGCTTTGAAAAAATCTGTGCTTCATCCAAAATCCGCTCGGAATGACTTGGTGAACAGCAATTATTCAAAAACCTTCGATTTTATGTGCGGACGTCGGTTTTCGACAAGGCTCAAAAATAAATGCTGGCGAAAAGCGCCGTTGCGGTGTTGAGACTAAAGCCGCCGGGATTGCCGAATCGCGAGGAGAGTTCATCGGAAATTGTTGCGTTCAACTGCGCTTCAACGCCGAAGCTGAGCTGCCTGTGCAGAAAAAACTCGCCGCCAAAGGCCAGACCGAATAAAAAGTCTTTGGTCGATTCCGCGCCTTCATCGCTGGGCGCATTGAGAAAGAACGCCGCTCTGCCGCCAAGATACGGGGCCAATCTGTCCATTTTGAAGAAGAATCTCGGCGCCAACCCAATTCCGAAATCAACTCCGGCGCCTTCGACGTACACGGCGCTGACCGCGGGTGCGAGCACGGCTTTCGGCCCGATCCAAATCGGAAAACCAATATCCAATTGCTCGCCTTGAAAAGAAGCCGACAGCCCGACCGATCTTTTTTCTTGCGCCAAGACCGTCTGGCTTACGATGAAAAAACAAAAGAAAAAGCTCACAATAACAGTGGATTTCTTAAACATGGTTTACCCCTCAAAATGTGATGATTTTTGTTACCAACAATTGCTTTCACCAATCCAACTCCAATCCAATGGCCGCGGAAGACTGCAAGGATCATTTGCAAGCAGCGTATCCTGCCAGAGCAGAATATTATCGGCTTTGAGATAAATTCTGTAAAAGCCGTCCGGCAAATACCGATCATCCGCATCGCGACCGCTCCAAATCGCCTTGTAGCTTCCCGGCGCAGCGAATCGGTCAAACACAACCCCGACTGCAAGTCCTCCGGTCTGCCTCGCGGCACCGTTTGCAAAACGGACGATTTCATTCTCCGGACTCAAAAAACTTGCCGGCGTTACAAAAATCGTAACGCGCGTTGAGCATTGCACGATGAAGCTTATTCTTGAGCTTCCATTAACAGGATTCGGGTAGGGGGTGTATAAATGGAATTTTTCAATCAGACTGGATTCACCGAAGAGCTGCGGCTCGC
>CAXHAT010000388.1:0-3782 GCA_964014485.1 uncultured Deferribacteres bacterium | reverse complement strand
GTCATTCCCGCGCAGGCGCACGCGCGATAAAAAGGTTGTGGATAACTTGCACCTTGTCCCGGAGGGACATTCGAAAATAGCCAGCCAATTCATTGGCTGGACTGAAGTTACGCCCGATTTCCATAAAGTCCCGCAAGGGACGATTGAAGTTGAGCGTTGTGTAAAAATCTCAGTCGTCCCTGCCGGGACTTCACTCGAAACATGGCTGATTTTGCCCCGCCAATGAATTGGCGGGCTAGTTTCGGCCGTCCCTCTGGGACTGATTTGAGTTATCCACATTCTTTTTATCGCGCCTGCGCGCATTCGCGTCAACTTAAGGCTTGGACAGCTTGTGGATAACATTTTCTTTTTCGTGTTTCGTAGGTGCAATGATACATAATTTGTTTTAGAATGAGTTCATCAGTTTTCTTTTCCATAGTCATCGGCGTCCACACCCAGCTCATTTGTTTGGCGAACTGAGCCAGCTTGAACAAGCTGACGCTTCTTTGTTTTTCGCGATAAGTGATTTCGCTCAGATTCAGCCACAAATTGGTATGGAAAAACGTGACCCAAATCAAGATGGCGTAAATGTGCGCCATGACCCGAAAACGATTGGCCTTCGGAACTTTTTCCAGATCAAAAGCGCTTTTCCATGTTTTGAAGACGATCTCAATGCGCCAGCGGATACCATAAACGTCAAAAGCCTGTTCGGGCGTCCAGATTGGCTCAGGCACGTTGGTGATCAGAATATTCCACCCCAAAAGCGCAAGATACGTCTTATCGGGGTTGAGGCGGCGGTCTCTGTTTTTCCTGGCTTTTCTTCTGCGCTCGGCGGCGACTTTTTCCGGCACGGGAAGCGCGATCAACCTGACAGGCGCCTTCTCCGTTGCGCCAAGGAGAACCGGGATATCCAGGTATTTGTTTTTCCTGAGTTCCTGCAGCAGGTTGATTTCGGTCTTTCCGTCTGTTGTAAACAATTTCACGCCGTACCGCAGACGACTCAGCACAAACGCGCCGCTTTCAATGATTTTTTTGATCGCATCAAGAACAAAATAGCCCAGGTCGCGGACGACCAGATCGCCGGGGCGCAGAATCGAAAGAATGTCTTTGGACGCCGCCTGATCGTTTTTGCTGAAGGCGCTCAACTCAAAATGACAGAACTGCTCGCTTAAAAGGTCGATCACCGCTTGAATTTTGGCGGTTGCATTTCTGCCGTGCTTATTGCCTGAGCCGGGAAAGAATTCGACCAACGCAGCGTCCAGGGCGATCGTTGTGCTGTCTTGCGTCAGCACGCGCCTGAAAAATTGCAGCGCCGGGTTGTCCTTTGTCCAGTACGGTTTGAGCCGGGCCTTTTGCAGCAAGGCCGTCAGCAGGATCATTTCGAGCAAGGCGACAAACGGCGCCTTGATTCTTTTATGAAAAGCTTGTTTGGAAACCGTACATTCGGCGAGAAGACCCGCGTGGATCGCCAAATTTCTCAAACTTTTGCTTTCCGAAAAAACGATTTGGAAAAAGCTCAAAAGAAAGTTCTGCGGCGAAAGCTTTCGAGACGGGCGTTTCATAAAACCGCTCTGTTTCGCAAGCACGGCTTTCTCATAAAGATTTATCATTGAATTTATGCAAGAAACAGTATATTGCTTTGATTTGAACAAGAGTTAAGGCAATAATACTATTGGAATTATCAAATGGGCGTCGTTCCCTTCGTCGAAAGCCTGAAAAGCTTTCCTGATCCTCGTGATACCCGGGGTAAGCGTCATTCTTTAGGCTTTGTCGTTGCCGGCGTTGTTTTGGCCATCATGTCCGGTCGGTCGAGCGCTTCGGGGATTCATCGTTATATCCGCAATAAAATCGATTGGCTGTGTGATATTCTTCAGATGCCGGATGGAGAACCTATATCCAGATCTCATCTTCCTCGTTTTCTGGCGATGCTCGCCTGGGCTGATCTCAATGAAATCATAGAAGAACACTTCAATGTCCGTATTTGCCTGAAAACACCCGGCGAATGGGTGGCGATTGACGGCAAAACGTTACGCGGCACAACCGATGAAGAAAATAAGCGTGGTCAACGCCTGCTGCTTGCGGTCACGCACACTTCCCGCAAGATTCTTGCTCAGCGCCCGATGAGCGGCCCCAAATCTCATGAAGTCCCAGCAGTCCGCGAGCTTTTGCGGCAAACAGGGTTGGCAAAAGCTCGTGTTTCCCTCGACGCCCTCCATTGTGTACCGAAAACAACATCACAAGTCAACCTGAGTGGCGGCGGCTTCATTGTTCAGGTTAAGGAAAATCAGAAAAAACTCAAAACGCAACTCGATGATTTAGCAGCCGACGCCAAGCCGCTAACCACTCACACCATGACCGATATCGCACACGGGCGCGTTGAAATCCGCCGGGCTGCTTTTTTTCAAGTCAACACAATCGCTTTCGATGAAAAATGGCGCGACAGCGGCTTTCAAACCCTCGTCACCGTGAAGCGCACAACCAGAAAAAACAAAAACACGAAAACGACTCAGGAACTGGCCTGCTATCTGACAAATCAATCCGTCGAAAAAAACATGCCTGATCAGACAGAAGAGTTAGCCCTTGCAATCAGAAAGCACTGGTCCGTCGAGGCCGACAACTGGATTCGAGACGTCACATTCAAAGAAGATCGCGTCAAAACCAAACAAGGAAATCAAGCACAAGTCATGGCGAGTTTGAGAACCCTGGCCATGAAGCTCTTTCGAAAAGCCAACATCAAAAATTTCCAGGAAGCGATTGACAACTTTGCGGATTGTTCAGAGAAATATTTAGACTTCTTGAAAAAAGTCAGATTTTTATGAGAAAGCCGTGGTTTCGCAAGGCGGCCGATAGACGCAGCCTCGAAATTGCATTGTAAAGTCTCTAAGTTATTGATGGTTAGCTCCGTAATTCAGGCTCTTCCGGTAAATGCGTACTTATTACTCTCAGGCTCGTACACAATCTGCTCCATTACCGTTTTCTATGCTCCAGGCTCGGCTCTATTTCAGCTCTTTGTCTTTCTTTTCCTTAGCGATCAGCATGTGGAGCGAGGAGCAAAGTCAAGACCGCAGCGATCCGCCAGGGAGCAAGCCGAAGGGGAGTCTTTACTTTGTCCGCAGCGGAACATATTTTTGAGCCAGCCAGAAAAGAAAAGACGAATTGCAGTCAAAGCAGCATTTCATAGAAAAGTACGCGTTAGTCGGATGAACCGTAATTCAATGAAACGAAAAACAACAAGGGGCGAACCATCATAATTATTGTATAAAAATCCTCACAGAAAATGACGAATCCGAAAAGTTATCCACATTCCCGAAATATTAGGTTGACGCGGATGCGCCTGCGCGGGAATGACTTTAACGAGAGTTTCTACGGTGTCACGGCTATCGCGTAACATCAGTTAGTGATCCTCCGGCACCAATTCCCAGAAGTCAGCCGCTGAACGTTCCACCCTTTAAAGGTGTAGAGGCGCGAAGCATCGCGCCTCCACTTGCTTAGACTGTTTCCATTCCGGGAAATGGCCTCTATATGCGAGATTATTCTTCGCACACGGTCGTAGAGACGCGATGCATCACGTCTCTACCATCGGCCTTGTAGAGTAGGGCCCTGGTGCAGCGTTGCCGTCTTCCCAACGCCCCCTCATCAAACCCCGTGCATGAGGTTTTCCCTCACACGGCTTTCCGATTGTCTTTAAGCCAAAGCGTTTCTCGGATGTTCAAACAACGAGGCGTAGAGCCGTTTGCGCTTCTGGTAGTAACCTTTGGTGCTAGTGGATTTATAGGCTAAACTCGGCAATTGAGATCGGCGCA
>CAXHAT010000387.1:0-3870 GCA_964014485.1 uncultured Deferribacteres bacterium | reverse complement strand
GCGACATTTTGCACTTCACCCGGAACTGCCTTTCGGCTATGTGATCAATGAACTCAATTCGACGATCACGCGCTTCGATTTTGACGGCCAAACCGGCGCGCTCACTCGCGGCGAAAGCGTCTCGACCCTGCCCGACGATTTTGAAGGCGACAGCTATTGCGCCGATGTTCACATTTCCCCGGACGGGCGTTTTTTGTACGGCTCGAATCGTGGACACAACAGCATCGTCGTCTGCGAAATCGCGCAAGACAGCGGCAAATTAACGCCGATTCAGCATATTTCCACGGAGGGTGAATGGCCGCGAAATTTCACTATTGATCCAACCGGAAAATTTTTGCTCGTTGCGAATCAGCACACCAACAACATCGCGGTTTTAAAGATTGACCAGGCGAGCGGTAAACTCTCGTCGACTGGAAAAAATTATGACATTCCTACTCCGGTGTGCTTGCAATTTTTGACTCCCTAAATTGCCCGAAAAGTAAGGTGCTGCGAGCGAAATCCATGAATCATTCTGCAAACTCAAAGCTGTTTCGATGAAGAAGGCGTCTTCGATGATCCGACAGGAGCGTTCGACTTTTCCGAAGCTTCTGTTTGACAATGCGCAAAGATGGCGGGACGAAAAAGTCGCCATTCGCCAAAAGGATTTTGGACGATGGCGACTCGTCACATGGAAGGCGTATTTTGAGCAGGTCAAAAGCTTTGCACTCGGCTTGAAGCAGCTAGGATTTAAGCGGGGCGAACACGCGGCGATTATCGGCGACAATGAACCGGAGTGGGTTTACGCAGAGCTTGCCGTGCAGTCACTCGGAGGCGTCGCGGTAGGCGTTTACGGCGATTCTACGCCTGCTGAAATCCAATACGTCGTCAAAAAATCCGACGCCGTTTTTGTTGTGACGGAGGATCAGGAGCAAGTCGATAAATTGCTTGAAATAAAGGATGCGCTGCCAAAAGTGCGCAGCGTCATTTATTGGGATGCAAAAGGTTTGCGGCTTTATGACGATGAATGGCTGCAACATTTTTCTCAAGTGCAGAAGCAAGGTCGTGCGTTCGCCGAAAAGAATCCGCAATTTTTTGAAACGGAAATTGAAAAAGGCGCCAACGAAGACACGGCGTTGATTCTGGCGACTTCCGGCACGACAAGCGAGCCAAAATTGGCAATGCTCAGCTACCGGAACATGCTCAAAATGGCGGAAAACCTGTTCGCCAGAATCGATCCGGCAGACGAAGACGATGAATTCGTTTCCATGCTGCCGCTGCCCTGGGTCGGCGAACAAATGACGGCGATTTCCAGCTCGCTCTACTTTGGATTTACGCTAAATTTCCCGGAAGAACAAACGACGGCGCCAAATGATATTCGCGAAATTGCGCCGAATTTTATGTTCTCGCCGCCGCGCGTTTGGGAAGGGCTGCTTTCCTCGATTCAGGTCAAAATGGAAGACGCAAGCTGGGTTAAGCGTCGAATTTACAAAACTTTTATGCCCTTCGGACATGCCGTAGCAAGCCTTCGATGCGCCGGACAAACGCTTGGTCTGCCCCAAAAAATAAAATATGCCGTTGGCTGGATGCTCTTGTTTCGCTCACTGAAGGACAGGCTGGGATTGTCGAGAATTCGCATGGCTTACACGGGCGGCGCTGCGCTTGGCGCTGATACGTTTCGTTTCTTCCATGCAATCGGGGTCAATCTCAAACAAATTTACGGGCAAACGGAAATCGCCGGGGTTTCCGTTGTTCATCGCAATCGAGATGTGAAATTTGACACTGTCGGTCAGCCTATCGATGAAACCGAAATCCGCATTGCTGAAGACGGTGAAATTCTTTCCCGTTCGCCGTGCGTTTTTCAAGGCTATTACAAAGACTCGGCGGCGACGCAGGAAGCGCTGCAGGACGGATGGCTGCATTCCGGAGACGCTGGCTATCTTGACGAAGACGGGCACTTGATTGTTATTGACCGTAAAAAGGATGTTGTAAAGCTGACGAGCGGTCAGGTTTTTTCACCGCAGTTCATAGAGAACAAGCTCAAGTTTAGCCTAAACATTAAAGAAGCCGTCGTTTTCGGACAAAGCCGAGACGCGATCACGGCATTTGTGAACATTGATTTTGATAATACCGCAAAGTGGGCGGAAAGTCGGCGGATTTCGTTTACTTCTTTCAATGATCTTTCGCAAAAAGAGGAGATTCGCGCGTTGATTCGCGCTGAAGTCGACGCGGTTAATTCGCATTTGCCGGAGTCGGCGCGGATTAAGCACTTTGTCAATTTGCACAAGGAATTAGACGCCGACGACCAGGAGTTGACGCGCACGCGTAAGGTTCGGCGCGGTTTTGTTGAACGGAAATATCAGCAAATCGTCGATGCAATGTACGACGATAAGGTCGAAATTACGATTGAAGCGCTCGTAAAATACCGCGACGGGAGGGAGCGGACGATGAGCACAAATTTGAAAATCGAAACAATGTTTTGAACTTGAGGGAGAATGAAATGTTTAAAAAGAAGACAAAAAAAGCGGCTCTGTCAATTATGGCGATCATGGTCGTGGCTTCCGCCGGCTTCACGCAATCGGAAAATCCGCCGCTGCCGGGGTTTGACGCTGCGGGTTCAGACGCCAAAGCCGTCGAGATTGCCGACCAGGTCATGGAAAAAATGGGCGGGCGGAAAAATTGGGACGCCACGCGATTTGTGACCTGGAAGTTTTTCGGGCGACGCATGCACGTTTGGGACAAGCACACCGGAAACTACCGTCTGGAATTTCAAGACCGACGCACTCAGAGCAACATGCTTGTGTTGATGAACCTGAACACGCAAAAGGGGCGCGCCTGGAACAGCGGGGAGGAAATCACCGATGCTGATTCGTTGCAAAAAGTTTTAAAACAGGCCAACAGTGCGTGGATCAACGACAGCTACTGGGTGTTCATGCCTTATAAATTGAAGGACTCCGGCGTCACGCTAAAATATCATGGCGAAGGCAAGATGACGGACGAATCCGACGCTCATATTTTGCAACTGACCTTCAAAGATGTCGGCGATACGCCGCAGAACAGGTATCTGGTTTATGTCAACAAGTCTACAATGTTGGTCGAACAATGGGATTTTTTCCGTAACGCGGAAGACGAAAAGCCTGGGTTCCAGATCCCGTGGACGAATTGGAAACAGTACGGCAAGATTTTGCTTTCGGATAAGCGCGGACAAGGGCGCGACGGTTCTGAGCGCGGGCATTCAGATTTAGCCGTTTTCGAGACGTTGCCCGCCGCCGTTTTTGAAAATCCCGACGAAATTGACATTATGTCTTTTGCCAAAGCTGACGGGAATTAAATTGTAGAGACGCACGGTCGTGCGTCTCTCAAACCACCAATCATTCATTTAGGCGCGAAAGAGCGATGTTCATGCGGCAAAAAAAATCCGATGAATTTTTCGTTCCAATTACCGAACCGTCGGGGCGTTTTCGCCGTGCGATTCTGGTTTCGGCTTGCGCCCACCTTGCCGTCATTTTTCTTTCAGCGTTTCTCGCCGCTTTCTTTTCGCGCCATTCTGACGACCAATTGCCGGAGTCAATCCAATTTGTTTTTGTACCCGAAGACGAAAATGCTTTTGAATCGGCGGCGCCCCGCTCACAAATTGAATCAAATGTTGGCGAGACGCATCAACGCAGACGGGCGGTTCCCTCATCCGTCAACCTAGACGCTGAGAGTCAGGCGCAAGTCCCTGTTTCGACGGGTGATTTGACGTTTACGGAAGGGCAAGATTTCTCGCGCGAACAAACGCCGCTGACCTCAGCGGAAAAAGGCCTGAGCCCGACGGAAACTTCGCCAACGCCAAATTTTTTGGCCAACGCCAGCGATCTTTCTCCGATCCGTAGCACGCAGACTGTTAACCTG
>CAXHAT010000386.1:0-3870 GCA_964014485.1 uncultured Deferribacteres bacterium | reverse complement strand
GGTTCAAAATTGTGCGGACGGAACCGGCGCGAAGCGCCGCAAGCTGCATGACCACAGTTTACCCTCGGGACGCCGGGGGCAAAGCATTGGAACGAGAACAACACTTTTCTTACGCGATCCTGCGGACTTAACGTTGTGATATCAGTTAGCGTTCGGCTTTTGATCGACAATAGCGAGCAATTCATCATCACTTAGCGATTTTTTGTGAACGGCATGTTTTTTAACCTCAGAGAGGATGTAAGACAATGCTTCATCACCGACATTTTCGACGCCCAATTGCTTCAATTTTTTGAGCAGGCCATGACGGCCAGTGTGTTTGCTGAGAATCAAGCCATGTTCGGGAGCCCCGACCAATTCCGGCGACATAATCTCATACGTCCGTCGATCTTTCAGAACGGCGTGCTGATGAATGCCCGCGGTGTGAGCGAAGACGGCGTCGCCCACAACCGGCTTGTTATTCGCAAAATTCACCCCGCTCAATTCACGAATGAGGCTGCTTGTTGCATAAATTTCCTTCATGTTGATGTTTGTGGTGCATTGATAATAATCTTGCCTGACCGCCAATGCCGCAGCCACTTCTTCCAGGGCTGCGTTGCCGGTTCGTTCCCCCATGCCATTGATTGTGCAGCTTAAAATAGTGGCTCCGTTCTCCACCGCAACGAGCGTATTAGCGACCGCCATGCCCAGATCGTTGTGGCAATGAACTCGAAGATGCGCCTTGTCCCGCGTGATTTGGTACATTTTCTTGGTCAACAAGCCAAATTCCGTGGGCTGTGTGTAACCGACCGTATCTGGTATGCTGACCACCTCGGCGCCGGCGTCGATTGCCGCTGCCAGCATTTCGCCCAAAAAATCGGGATCAGAGCGCGTGGCGTCTTCCGCTGAAAAAACAATGCGCTCAAAGAATCCTCTGGCATACTTGACGGCGTCCACCGCCATTTGCAGCACTTCGGCCCGCGTCTTGTTCAGCTTGGTTTCGATGTGTAAATCCGACGCGGGAATGAACAAATTAGCGACCGGCTTTTCAGCCTGCCGAAGCGCGATGCGAGCCTGGTCCATGTCTCCTTTTGTCGCCCGCACCAGAACAGCGATTCGTTTGTCTCGTATTCTTTCAGCCACGGCTTGAATCACTTTCACATCTTCGGGCGAGGCGCCGGGAAAACCGACTTCAATTTCATCGACATTCAGTTTAGCGAGTTGTTGGGCTATTCGAATCTTTGCCTGAAGATCGAACGCGACGTTAGGGGTCTGCTCGCCGTCCCGCATCGTTGTGTCGCTAAAATAAACTTGTCCTGGATTCATGGATTTAGCTCCCTGTGTCACTGAGAATTATGAATTCGTTCAAGCACGAGTTCGGCCATTGCCCGCCCAAGCTCTTCGTCTGATTGTCGGCGTTGCTCGTCATTTTGGCCTGTGGCGGCCTCCAACAGCTTTGTGTTCGTGGAACCCTTGTCGCCTATCATAAAAAAATGGCGATTGGCTTCCCAAAAAACGCAGCGCCCGTCCGCGTCTTTGGAATAATCGAGCGCAACGATTTCCGAGCCGGTCAATCGGGCGGCCTTGAGCACTTCGAGCGCACTTTCTTCCCCTCCTTCAACAAGCATCCGGTTTGCTTCCACGGAGTCTGAGTTGGCTACAAGGTGTTCGTAATTGACAAGCCAGTGCCGCGAGAAAAAAACGTGGCGAGGGAGAATACGATCTCCGACAACGTAGCTGCGGTACTTTCGATAATAACCGTCCGCTCCTCGCGTGTCGATGTATTCGATGGCAAGATCAAGGTTTGCTTGCGCCTTGTCCTTTTTCCGAGCATCGATAAGCCGTTGCGCCTCTACCGGATTGTTTACCAGAAAAACGTCTTGCCCCCGGTGAACGCCGTCTCGGCGGAGAATCAACGGATAGTCCAACGCCAATTCTTCGAAATCATCGAAGTTTTGGCAGCGAGCGCATTGCAGACCATGCTCGTGCCATGTCTGCATGAAAAAAGAGTGATTGGCGGCAGCGTTCTTGACGCCGTTGATGACTGGAATTCCTAGCTGACGCGCCATCTTTTCGATGTTGAGAGCGCTTTCTAAAAACACGGGAGAATGATGAACAATATACGACCAGCACAAAATCACATCGTAGGCTTGCAGTTGTGGAATTGACGATTCCGCAGGATTGCAAACTTCCCAAGCGACGCCTTTTTGCCGCAGCCCCCAAAGCAGGAACTCCCCTGCTCTCCTCTTCAAAACGCCGTCTTCTTCTCCTTCACCGCCTAAGATCAGTATCCTGACAGACATCGATTTTTCTCCGAAAATATTTCAGGCCATTTTCTTGAGGCCTTGCTCACTTTTAAAAACAGTAATTGCCGCGGTTATACAAAAGGGCGATCAGAATTGCGACTTTTACACGCTGATTTCCTTCACCGCTTCAACCACGAACTCAACCTCTTCCTCCGTGTTCACAATGGAAGGCGCTAAACGAACAAAACTCTGACGATAGGGTGAAGCCGTTGCGATAATTCCTTTTTCAAACAATCTTTTTGCGGCTTCCTTTGGATGAAGCCCCTCAATTTCAAAGCAATTGATGCCAGCCGATAATTCCGGCGCAAGCGGCGTATGCAGCCTGACGCCTTTTATGTCATTCAGCGCTTCTTTAAGCAAAGAACTTAATTCCCACGTCCGATCTTGAATACGTTGCTTTCCAATATCCAGATGAAAATCGAAAGCTTCTTTTAAGGCCCAGCAATGTTCAAAAGCATGGAAACCTCCGGGAGTAATCCAATCATTGAACTCAATCGGGCCTTCCGGAATGGCGCCCTCCCACATCATGTAAGTCTTATCGCGGAACGACGGAATGGTCGGACTGATCATGTCCCAAGCGTCTTTCTTACCCCAAAGAATGCCTGTGCCCCGCGGACCAAACAACCATTTGTGCGCCCCGGCTGCAAAAAAATCACAGCCCAAATCTTCCATTGTAACGGCGTCAATACCGAAACCGTGAACGCCGTCCACACAAACGTAAATGCGATCATCGGCGTCTCTTTTCATATTGACGTCTTGCACGGCGTCCGAAATCGCCCGGACAGGCGTTTTGACGCCAGTGCAGGAATCCACCCAGGTCAAAGCGATAATCCTGGTATTTGGTTGAATAGCTGTCATCACGCTGTCAACCAGCGCATCCGTACTCACGCTCGCGGGGTCTTCATATAAAGCAATTTTCCGAAGCGTCGCGCCTTTCTTGGCGACTGCATAATCCAAGGATTTGTGGAGGGAAAAATGTGCGTGGGTCGTGGTCATGACATCGTCGCCTGGCATTAATTTGAAGCCATTATAAAGCAGACTGAGCCCCATAGTCGTGCTGTCGGTCAATACAATTTCGTTTTTATTGACCTCCAAATATTTCGCCGCCGCTTCTTCGACTCTATTTTCAGCCGGAACCCAATTTTCTCTCACATATTCCAGCGGACTTTCGTCAAGCCCCCTTCGATGTCTTGCAATGGCTTCCCGCACCGGCGCGGGGTGAGAAGTGAGAAAAAACTGAGAAAAATGAATTCGATTGGGCATTAATTCAAATTGCGCCCGAACGTCTGCCCAAGTGTTCAATCGGTTCAAATCAACTCACTCTCCTTAATCCATTTTTCGCGGTCTGACATTTTTGATTTGGCCTCCGTGACCAGTAAAAATTTTAAGAGGCTGTTTTAAAAGTCCCGTAGGGATGCTTGATAATAGCCAGGCGATTTATCGCCTGGAACCGATGGTCTCTTATGATTTCAAGTCCCGTCAGGGACGATTGATTCTGGAAACGCGATAAAATTTCAACCGTCCCTGACGGGACTCGACAAAAAACAAAACGTCACCTTCCCCGGAAGTGAACTTCCGGGCTACTTTC
>CAXHAT010000385.1:0-3930 GCA_964014485.1 uncultured Deferribacteres bacterium | reverse complement strand
TACACCAAGAAGCTCGTCGGCAGCGTCAGATGTGTATAAGAGACAGCTGACCAACTGAGCTACGCCGCCGATTAACAGGAACGCTAATTTAGGAGTTCCGGTTAAAAAAGCAAGTTTTTTCACTGAGGCGCGCCGCCGACTCTAAACGGTGCGTCTTTCCATGGTAAACTGCTTGTGAAATGCGCTTTCGGAAGCTCGTTTTTTCGTTAATTTGACGTGATTTCCGGGCGGAAAATATTCCACGCCATCCAGAAACTGCCGCATCATGAACACTCCGCGGCCACGAGTTTTAAAAATGTTCTCCTGCATTGTCGGATTTGGCAGCCTGTTGACCTCAAAGCCTTCGCCCTCATCAATAATTTCGATGACTGCTTGTTCGTGGCTAAAATCAGCAAATATTTTGACTTTTTTGTTTTTGTCCAAATCATTGCCGTGTTCCATTGCGTTGGTCAGAGCTTCGATCAAGCTGACTTTGACATTGATCTCAGCGGGAGAGATGATGCCAAACTTGTACATTTCTTCGGTCAAATAGAAAACTGTGCCGTTCAACAAATCAAGATCAGAAGGCAATTCAGCTTCGAACTTGGTGTGGAGGTAAGGAAGCACCTGGATATAGCGCAGATGCTCCATTTTCGAATGAATCAAGCGATCTACCGTATTCGCCAAAACGGAGCTGTCGTCAGAATCGAGCACAAAATGATTGGCGCCGTTGCGCAGCGCCTGCCCGATTTGTTCACTATGACTGGCGTTTCCCAGTGCGAGCAAAGGCACAAGCGGACATTGCTCGCGAATCAAGCTGATCGTCTCGCCGCTTTTTTTGACGCTGCCCAAGTGAACCAGAATAACTTCCGGCGTATTTTCTTTCAACCACTCTTGCAGATTTGTCGCCGAATGAAACGGCCGCGAGTCAAAACCTTCAGTGCCTAGAGCCGCTTCCATTTCGGAAAACAGAGCGTCGTTATCATGCAAAACCGCCAGCACGGCTGACGGTTTAGAACCGGAATTTTCGCCAGAAGCGATTACCATTTTGTTCAATTAACCTGCTATTGTTGCGAGGGCATTTCGATTTCTTTCTTTTTCAGCTTCAGATAGGCCGTAAAAACGTCGTCGCTTATCGGGCTTGTTTCATAACCCAGCACGCTCATTTTGGTGGTCAAAAGCTTGCCGCTGTTTTCGCCGTCTTTGTCTTTGTTGCCGCCGAATTTCTTTAACAACTTGCCGCCGAATTTCGGCATTTTCGGTTTTTCCTGCTGTTGCGCCTGTGCTTCAGGCTGATTCGACTCGCCCCAGGTTTCATAAACGGTTTCAGAGCCGACAATCGGGCCGTCAAAATTCTTGCCTTCTTCCGCGAGGCGTTCCATCGCCTCGCCGAGCTGTTCGTTGGATTCCATGATTTGCGACATCATCTCACTGAAATCAACATCATCCGGAACATTGCCGAATTCCTTGGCAAGATTCAGACGAAATTCACTGATTTCTTTTTCCGGACCGGCAGCCGCTTTCGAAACCCAGTTGTATGACGTGACTTTCAATCCGCCCTTGGCTTTAACCGTCTCACCGGTCTCTTCGTCTTCCGCCTCTACGTCGGCTTCCACTTTTAGTTTTAAAACGACTTCTTCCGCCGGGCCTCCGGCAACATTCTTTGTGTTGCCAGTCTTTTCCGAGTTCATTTCAAATTTCCATTTGACGTCAGGCTTCTCTTGATCTTGCTCTCCCTGGGTTGCAGGCTCGGGTCTTTGCATGTCTTCCCGATTAAACGCGCCCGACATTCTGTTAGAGACAAATTCCCGCCAAGCGTCAATCTCCATCTCGGTGTAAAACCCTTTTTTCCAATCGGCGTTGACGATGACGCGCCGATTCAAATCGTAAAAGATTGAAGAAATCGGCTTGCCCTTTTTGTTCACCTTATCAGAGCGAAATTGCTTCTTCTTATAATACTCAACGGTATAAGTCGGCTTATTCCCGCCGAAAAAGCCAAGCACTTTGCCCGCCGCACCGCCAATTTTGTGTTCTTCAACAATCTTCTTTTTGACGTCCGGGGCGGCGGAGAAAGCTGCGCCCGCGACGAAAAGCGCAAAGACCGAAAACGAAATAGCAACGAATCTCTTCATCTGATTTCCTCCTGGAAATTTTTGATTCTTGAGAAACTGCCGCTTCAATGCTCCCGAAAACAGTTTTTTTGACCAGGTTCGTATTCATTTTAAATTTCACATTCTTCAATAGCGGCTCGCAGCATTCACGAGAAGAGGGAGATTTGGGGCAGTATTATTTGATCATTTCAATCAGTTGAACTTGTTGAAAAATATACATTTTCAGGTAATCGGCGCAAGCGCTTTCTCGCAATGTTAAGGAAGCTTGTTTTGAAATGGTGAAACGCCCCACTCGACGAGAATGCTCGTTAAATCAATAAGCGGCAAACCTGTAATCGCGCTCCAATCGTTGCATTCAATTCTTGAAAACAGGGCGATTCCGGAAGCCTCCAGCATGTAACTGCCCGCGCAAAAAACGGGATGATCCGTTTGAATGTAGGCGCGCAATTGCGCATCGGTCAAATTCTCACGCATCCAAAGCTTTGCCGTGTTTACAAAAACGCGCTCATCGCCCTGCTCGTTGATGACGCAGCATCCCGTGTGGAGCAAATGCGCTTTGCCGGACATCGACCGGAGCTGAACCAGCGCATTTTCCGCCGTTTCAGGTTTACGCAAAACGCCGCCTTCAAATTCCGGGACTTGGTCTGAGCCGATCACCACAGAGTCGGGGAAACGCTCATGCACGGCGCGCGCCTTTAAAACGGACAACCTTTTCGCCATCTCAATCGGAGGCTCGCCGCTGATCTCATTTTCATCAACTTCCGGCGAAATCGCGGTAAAATCGATTTTCAAACGCTCTAAAAGCGCCTTGCGAAATCTCGAGGTTGAAGCCAGAATTAATCTGTGATTAGCCATCCTTTCTCCGGGCAATTTTCCAAACGCCGATCGTCAAAACCGGCAGCACAAAAACGAGCAAAAAGGCCCAGGTGATCGTGCCGTAGCCTTTTCCAATAAGATTGACCAATCCAATGGCCGAAGCGATGTAAATTGAAACGACCAGCGCAACAATCGCAATTGCCGCGCGCAAAAAACCGGGCATGATTTTTTTATGTTCTTCGTAAGCGCCGGCGATGCGCTCGTTGAGCCCGTGAATAAAACCGGTTCCAGTTTCCACAAACGTACCCAGTAGAATGATTTGAAATCCGAGTTGTAAAATCGGCAGGTTCATTTTTCCCAGAAGAAAGTTGACGGGAACGGCTTCGTTTAAAACGGCGGGATAATGACCAAGCATCGCGAAATAAAACAACAAGGCGGGAATCATCGCAATCGGCCCGGCGAGCAAACCGGCGGAAAGCGCTTCTCGGCGCGTTTCGACGTGACGCAGACAAAACAAAACCGCCGGAACAATGCCGATATTGTAAGCCGCGTAACGCACGCCGTCGACAAACCAACTCGCATCCGGTTTAGAAGCGCCGACGTTAGAAGCAATCTGATCGCCAAAAATTGAAAAACTGGCGATTAGAAAAATGATGTAAATCGCATAAAGCCCCAATGACCAAAACGCCAGCACTTTTTCAATCAAGGCGCTGCCGTAAAACACCAGCGCACCGACGGCGATCATCATCAAAACAACGCCGGTTGTTTCAGAAAAGCCGAACGCGTCCTTTGCCAAAAGCCCGGCGGCGGAACCGAGCACCGAAAGGACAAGAACGATGAAGGCAATGTACGTGACTTCGTAAATCATCCACCCTTTGCCAAGGACGCCGGTCAAAAACCTCCGATAATCGTAGGTTTTGGTCATTCGAGACAGTTCAAAACTGACCGCCAAAACCGCACTCCAAATGAGCGTCGCAACTGTCTCTTATACACATCTGACGCTGCCGACGAGCTTCTTGGTGTA
>CAXHAT010000384.1:0-3954 GCA_964014485.1 uncultured Deferribacteres bacterium | reverse complement strand
ACCAGAGTTGGGCATTATTCTCAAACAAAAATATGACTAGCACCAAAGGTTATTAGCAAAATCGTACAAAAAATACTAGCAATATTTGACGATAAAGAAATGTTTATTATCAACTTATGATGCCGGAAAAACCGGCACTTGCCGGTTTTAGGTTCAAATGACAAAATGTACGCCGCCGTTGCAATTCTTTCTATCTCTCATCTCCCGCCGTGCTCGAACATTTTTCTTCCGAACATACACAAAAACCTTATCTCAGGCGAATAATTATGCAAGATAATTGGCACGTCAAACTCATCGATCATATCGACATTAAATTTCAAGACGGACAACAGATAACGACCTACGGCGACGGTCGCAAATGGCGGGACGTCTATCGCGACTGCAAGGACAAACTGAATGCTCGCAAACTTGATGAGCTTGCCGTGCTTACCGAGAACAAGATTATGGGCGCGGAATGGCGAGAAATCCCCCGCAGCAAGGAGTTGACCGGATCGCACCATTTCTTTGATAAACCTGAACAATTCCGGGAATACGACCCTGAATCTTTCAAATTCTGCCGCTTGATGTATAAGCACAATATTCTGTTTCAATATCGCTGCAACAAGAGACAATACCTTAGACTGCTTGACTATAATGAAACAGTCGTCAAGCCGCATCGAGAAGCAATGCAAACTGAAACTGAATGGATGGAATGGTGGCTGGCGCGGTTCAAAAAGTGGTTTTACAAGTTCGGGTTTGAATTCCCAGACGAGCGCATAAAAAGGAAGAAAATCATTCGCGAAAAAGAGCGGCAAGCCCGAGAAGCTTCACGAGAAGGAAAGAGCGACGTCTATACTGACGGGAGAAAACCGCCTGAATTTCTCTTGTTGAAGCAAATCGAAACGAAGAACGTCCCTGGGCTGTTTGAACGTTTCAAAAGCATCGAAAAGCTGTATTTCGAAAATGCCGTCGACAAAAGAACCGTTGAATATGACGGCGCTTATTATGCGGAAATTGCCGGGATCGATCTTCTGAACGAAGACATCCCGGTAGACGATCAACTGGATATTCTGGCGCATCTGTCAAAAAATCGCAGCGAATTCATCTCAAAACTTAACGAGCGGATTTTGTATGCTGGTATCGACTTGATCTTTGCCGACGGTTTTTCTTTGGAGTATACAAGCGCTTCCGAATATAACATCATTGATTCGGAATCAACTTTTCAGGAGCACGTGACCAGAGAGCTAAGACCAGGTCGTGATCAGATACGATACTACATGACGGTTGGAAAACGCGATTATATGTACGAGCATAATGCGCAGGAATATCTAAATGTCTGCCGGGCGCTTGACGAAGCTAGACCGCGCCTTGAAGACGCAAATCTCTCTGCTTCCGGAGGCCTGGAATTGAAAAGAAGATTCGATACTCTCGACGCCTGGTGGAAAAAGTTTCGCGCCTGGTTTGAAAAAAATGGTTTTGAGACGCCCAAACTGGACGAAGCTGCTCCTCCGGGGGAAAATAATATCGTTTCTCCCGAGCGTCCCCAAAATGGGAAAAAGGTTGGAAAACGTCCCAAGACACGCGCCTATAAGGATGAATTCATTGCAAGCAAATATGCGGAATGCGTTTTAAAAACCGGCAAAGCCGCACCGACGCAGTTGGAACTGGCTAAAAACTCAGAAATATCTCAACCGCGTTGGAGCAATTACCTCAGAAGCCCGCGCATTCTTAAACAGATCGTTTCTGCAATTGACACTTTGTCAAGTAAAAATGAAATTCTCTTTCACGCTTCAGAACTCATTCAAAAAAAATATGAGATCGCAGACGAATGGCAAAGGGAAAACAAAAACCGTCAAGTAAAAAAAAAGATAAAGTCTCCTACAGTAAGTCGTAATCATGCGAATGACACAAATATGGAGACAAACCCAGAAGTCGTGAGCCAGTGGGGGACAGAAAGAACAATCCGTGAAATCAGAAAGATACGCCCAAATATGAAAAGAGACCAATTGATTGGATTTTCGCTGGAAATTTTGCAGCGTCAATATCTCAATTTAGTTTCTGAATAACGCTTCAACTTTAGAAAAATTATTTCTCGCTTCCCTTCATTGTCCACGCCCTTTTTTAGATTATTCAAGTCAGCTTGAATAAAACTTGAATAAAATATGCCGACTAAAAATGTCGGCTTTTTTTATTTCCACGCTCAACCTTCCTGAAAATTACGCCTGCACTTGGATATTTTTACTCCTTAAAAGGACGAAAATTAAAATTTTTCACCAGGAGTCGAATTGAAATGACCGGACTCGATTTAAAAATCAAACGCCTGCGCGCCGGCAAAAAGCAATACGAAGTGGCGGCGCATCTCGGCGTGTGTCAAACCGTGCTGTGCGAAATCGAAGGCGGCAAGCGCAAGCTATCGCCGAAGCTGCGCGATAGAATTTTTGCTTATCTGGAAAAAGAACATGCAACTGTCAACCTTGACTAACGGCTTTGATGCCGTAACCGCGGAAGTCTTGGCGAAGCTGCTCTCCGGCCAGCCGGCGGACAAGCTGAATATTGAACAATTAAGCGGAGAAGGCCACAAAATCGCTGAAACCGTGTTGGCCGTCAACGGCGGCGACAAAATCGCGGCGTTCGAGAGAGCTATCGCAGAAAGGCCGGACGCGGATGAACTGCGTCGCGCTGTATTTGCGGTTGATCCCGGCGCCACAATCGATAAAGCAGCCTCAGCGGAAGCTGAAAACGGCTTTGAGTTCGCCGCGGCCGTTCCAGCGCCGGAACTGCCCCAAAGCGCGCACCTTTCCGACTCGCTTCTGCGCGACGCCGCCGAAGCCGGGCGCTGGCTCAACCGCTTCGTCGAATACGCCGTGCAAGCCGCGCCGATGACGCCAAAGGCGTTTCATCAAGTCCTGGGGCTCATGCTGATCGCCGCCGCTGTTGCACGCCGCCTTTACACGCATGTTTCGAACATGCGGATATTTCCGAATTTGTACGCCCTGATCATCGCCCCGTCAACGCTTTATCGCAAAAGCACCGGGGTGCGCATCGCCCAAGACGTTCTGCAAACGGCGCAATTAGACCCCTTGCTGCTGGCGACGCGCATGACGCCGGAAAGTTTTCTGCAAGAGCTTTCCGACAGGCCGCCGCCCGATTTCAAGACCTGGAGCGACGCCGAAAAGGAAGACTGGCAAGAAGAACGCCGTTTTTGCGGTCAAAGGCTCTGGCTCATGGACGAAGCGGCCGGACTGTTCGACGGCATGGAGCTCAAATACAACGCCGATCTCATGTCCATCCTGCTCGACTTGTACGATTGCCCGGCGTTCAGGCGCATTTCGACCATTACTCGCGGTCGGCATACGATCCGCAACGCCTATCTGACCTTTTGCGGCCTGACCACGCCGGCGGCGCTGCAAAGGCACTTGCTCAAAGCCGAACTGTGGGGCAATGGTCTGTTCCCGCGCATGGCGCTGATCACGCCCGAAGCCAGGCCGATCTGGCGGTTCTGGGCAAAGGCGGACGAGCCGCCGCCGATCCTGGCGAACACACTGCACCGACTCGCTTTCGAGAAACTGCCCCTGCCCGACCCGGAGCAAGACGCACCAACGGATTTCAAAGCGCTGCCGGTCACGCTGGGAACCGGCGTCTGGCAGCAATGGGAACGCTATGCGAAAGCACTGGAACATAACTTGATCATTTCCGGCGCCGTCGAAGAGCGCCTCTATCCGTCCTACGGCCGTTTCGCCACCATGACCCTGAAAGTCGCCATGCTGCTGGCGGCCACGGATTGGGCGGATCAGGGACAACGTGAACGACCCGTCATCGAATTGCCGCATTGGGCGAGAGCCCAGGAAATCGTCGAAAGCTGGCGCATGAGCCTGCACCGATTGCTGTATATGACGACGCAAGCCTCACGCGGCGAAGCATTGGAAGCGAAAATCACCGCCAGACTCAAAGCGGCAAACACCGCACTTTCCAGCC
>CAXHAT010000383.1:0-3991 GCA_964014485.1 uncultured Deferribacteres bacterium | reverse complement strand
ATCCAACCCTTGAACTTTTGAGCGTAATCTGCACTTGACGATAACAAAGATTCCTGCAGAATGACAAAACTGGACTTTTCAACGGCTCGAGAAGGCGGTTTACAAAAAAGTGTCAGGCAGAGAGTCATTGGAAAGCTCTGCCCTGTCATTCCAATGATTATGTGCAATTCTGAACCCGTCGTCTTTGCTTGCATATCGCCGCCCCGCGCATTATTTTGAATGTTTCGCACACGTCCAAACGATGCACGGAAGGGGAATTATGGGTTATAGCTTTGAAGCTTTGGTTGACCTTGCCAACCAGCTCAGCCAAAAACGAGATTTTGACGGAATTTTGCAGACGGTGGTGCAGCGCGCTTCTCGGCTCCTGGAAGCGGAAACCGCATCAATTCTGATGGTCAATCCGAGTACACGAAATACTGTCAAAACAGTTATTAAGCGCGGCGTGACCGAGCAAGCGCAACAATATCATTTCATTCAGAACATGGCGAGCGGCTGGATTCTTAAAAATCATGCGACGCTGCTTTGTCACGATCTCAATGATGACGATCGCTTCAAAAATATGCGCATTAGCAACTCGCCGATCAAGAATATCCTCGGCGCGCCCCTTTCCGCTGAAGGCGTTTTGCACGGCGCACTTCTGATTTTTAACAAGAAGGCGGGGAAGAGCTTTTCGGAGGCGGACGCCGAATATTTGCAAAAACTCGCCGTTATCGCCACGCCTTATGTCAGTAATTCCGCCAAACTCCAGCGTTATTTTCAGGCCCCCCTCTCGAAAGCCGCGTTGCGCAAAAAATATGAAGACGCCGGCATGTTGGGGAAAAGCAAAAAGTACATCGCATTGTTAGAATCAATCGAAGCGGCGGCGCAGTGCGACGTGCGCGTCTTGCTCGAAGGGCAAACCGGCACCGGCAAGGAGCGCATCGCCCGCTCCATCCACGAATTCAGCGAAAGGCGCAACGAGCGTTTCGTGGCAATCGATTGCGGCGCGATTCCGGAGCATCTGGTGGAAAGCGAGCTTTTCGGACACTTGAAGGGCGCTTTTACCGGCGCGAACTCCGACCGAAAAGGCCTGTTTGAAGAAGCGCACAAGGGCACGCTTTTCATGGACGAGATCGCCAACCTGCCGCTGGACATGCAGTCCAAACTGATGCGCGCTTTACAGGAAGGCGAGATTCGACCTTTGGGCGCCAACCGGCCAAGAAAAGTGGACGTACGCGTCATCGCTGCGTCCAGCCGTTCGCTCAAAAAGCTCGTGGCTTCGGAAGCTTTCCGCGAAGATTTGTACTATCGGTTACATGTTTACCCTATTTATGTGCCGTCGCTCCGAGATCGCTACGACGACGTGCCGCTGTTGGCCGAGCATTTTACCAAGCGCTTCTCGGCCCAGCAAAAAAAGGACGTCACCGGCTTTGACGCTGAAATTATTGATTTTATGAAGGATCGGCCCTGGGTCGGCAATATTCGCGAGCTGGAGAATTTCGTCGAACGCCTAGTCACTTTAACGCCGAAAGGAGCAGTCGCTATCAACCGCAAAATCATGCCGGAAGACTTACGCAAGGAAATGCGCAAGCTGCGGCATGTCCATGATGATGACCGTGACGTGACGCAATCATTGGCGGAAAGCATGGCCGAATTTGAGTCGCGCATCATTCGCTCGGCGCTGCAAAAGCACGACGGCAACCAGTCGCAAGCGGCGCGCGCTTTGAAAATTCCGGTGCAGACGTTGCGGTATAAAATTAAGAAATTGGGCATTGAGTAAGTGATGCTGTTAGCTGTTAAGGTGATCGTTCTTAACATAAAAGCCACGCGTTTTTGGTCGTTCTCGCGGAGTTCACTACCTGACACTTTTTACGAATTGTGATTGAGAACTGGCGAGCAAGCTCCGAATAGTCATTCCGGAGAGATCTTTGCTTTTTTACCAATAGATGTTACGCATGCGTCGTTTGGTACTCGCGACCAAAAACTTGCGGGCAACTTTTGATTCTCATTAGCTCCGCTCTTCAGGATACTGTTGGCGAATTCCGGATGACTGGCCGGATGTCTTATTAGCCGCGCGCTTCAGCGCGTGGACCCGGTCGGGCGCTCTTCTTTTGCTCTCGCCGAGTTAACTCGGCGGGTAAAAAGGGGATGAGCTTGCACTCGTACCTACGCGCTGAAGCGCGCAGCTAATAAAAGTGTCGCGTCATTTACATTCTCCGCGAATTGTGAATTCGCCAACTGTATCCTTCAGCCCGGCGCTAATGAGAAGAGATTTTCCCTAAGATTCAGGACGTGCATTGCCGCGCGTAACATCAGTTACTCAAACTAACCTGGTTCTATTTTGAAATTTATTATGCTCAGCGTGCGATGGATTCTGGTCATTATTCAGCGCGTGTTTTATGTACTTACCGCAGGTGAATGGCCGCCGTTCGCCAGCGTGGCCGTGGTTGTCCGCGACGGGGAGAAAGTTCTGATGATTCAGCGCAGCGACGGACAGGGCTACGGCCTGCCGGGGGGATATATTAAACTGCACGAAAAATGCGAGGACGCCGGCGTGCGCGAAGTGCGTGAAGAGACCGGCTACGAAGTGGAATTGACCCGAATCGCGGGAATTTTGTCCGGCGTGCGCAAGGGCACCTATGTACGCGCCCTCGACGTGGTTTATGAAGCCAAAATCGTTGGCGGCGATTTGCGCCCTTCTTTGGAAGGCGAAGGCATGTGGGTCAACCCGGACGAAGTGCGCGATCAAATTGCGTTTGACTACGTTGAAATCCTCGACAAGCTCGCCGCGGAATCCCCGCTCTAATTATTTTCTTCCCGTGAAGTTGCTCTTTGCGCATAATGCCGCTCTGTAAATTTTGCATTTTGAGACAGCCTCCGCTCCGCAGTTCTTTACTGGAGGATACTGTTGGCGAATTCCAAAGACTGACCCCAACGGGGCAGGAGTGAATTGTCAAAACCAGTCTTCACTAATGAATTCGCCAACAGTATCCTGGAGTGCAAGGCTTGCCTTGCTTTTCAATGGCAGGCTTTGTATGAAATGTGCGGTACGGGTTGTTCAGAAACACCGAAAACGCCCGGTTTTCGATGCTTTGGGACAGTGTCTATAAAGATGAGTGCACCTCGCTGGTAGTAACATCAACTTCCGTAGTTTTTTAACCTTTTTACTGTACTTTCATTCAGGATGAATCCTTTTTGGGTAGCCAGGCGTGAACGTTCCCGCAACTTTTGCGGAAAAGACTAAAGAAGATGCTTCCAGCACTCTCTACCTGACACTTTTTGTAAACTGTATTTTCGAGCCGTCGCAAGGCCTCGTTTTGTCATTCTGCAGGAATCTTTGTTGTCGCCCAGTGCAGATCATGCTCAAAAGTTCAAGGGTTGGATCAAAAAAGATGCTTCCAGTATGACAATTCCGGCCTTCTTCGCCAGTTTTAGAACCCTATACAAAAAGTGTCAGGTAGTGAATTCCAGTATGACAATTGGAGACTTTCCAAATACGCTCTCAGAAGGAATCTATGTCGTCCAATTCTCACGATGACTTAGATTCCTCCCGAATGACAAACCAAGCATGGATACGAAATCACGGAAAATGGTATAAGATAAAAGGCAAAGCAAGCTTTGCACTCCTGAAGATAACGGGGACAAGACATGACCGATTTGGAACGCATTCGCGAAATTGAGCGGATTTTGGGGTTTGAATTGAAGCAGGTTGCGCCGGAGGATTTTGGCCGCAAGGATTTTTATACCCTGAGTCCTTTCAGATGGGCGCTGAGTTATGTGCTTTCACCTTCTTTTCCATACAAGGGCGCGAGGCATTATTGCCTGGATGAAGAAGACCATGTCACCGGACTGGCGCTCGATTATGCGCCGGTTTTTCTTTTGCCCGCTGATTTTCCAAAAAAATTTTTTCGCTTGCGCGAAATATCCTTACGCGCCTGTGGTCTTCGTGATTTCTCCTTTCTCAAGGAACTCAAAGGCCTGACCACGCTCGATTTAAGGAACAACAATTTAA
>CAXHAT010000382.1:0-4016 GCA_964014485.1 uncultured Deferribacteres bacterium | reverse complement strand
GGTCATTCCCGCCTGCACGGGAATGACCTTAACGAGAGTTTCCACGGCGTCACGGCTATCGCGTAACATCAATTTTTAAAATAAAATTTAGGTCAGAATTTGTCAAAGAAAAATCATGAAATCCCGGAAGAATTTCGCGAGCCAATCGTCGTTGAAGACGAACTGGATTTGCATGGCTTTTTTCCAGAGCAAATCTCGGAAATTCTTACCGAATACCTTCCTTTTGCACAAGAGAAAAACTATCGTGAAGTGCGGATTATTCACGGCAAGGGAAAAAGCAAGCTCAAGCACGCCGTAATCCGTTTTCTCAAAAAATCGCCGCTAGTTGAATCGTTTCATGACGCGCCGCCGGAACTCGGTCATTGGGGCGCGACGATTGTCGTTTTAAAATAAGCAAAGACGTTCGTTACCGCAAAATGCGAATCTTAATCTACTTTTTCCTGGCGGTTTTGACGACCAGTCTTCACGCGCAGGATCGGTCGTACAATTCGATGAACTTGCACGATTTGCCGATCAGGTACGCCAAAACCAGCGCGCGTTCTCTGGGAATGGGCGGCGCGGCGATTGCAATTTTAGGCGAGCCGACGCTCGTGAGTACAAACCCGGCCGGGTTGGCGCTTTTTAGCTTCCCGGCGGCGTCGTTGGGACAGAATTTTGTGCGCCGAAAAACGCCGATCCCCTCGCACTCATGTGAAGATGGAGCGTCTTTTTTCAATCATACGCAAACGACGACGGAACAAACTTTGGTGAACGTCATTGTTCCCGCCGGTCGGCTCAAATTCGCCGTTTTCAGAGAAACGCTTTTGGACCTCGAGCTAAATTTTGAAAGCACGAGTGTTCTCAATTTCAGCGCTGATTTCGATCCCTTCGAGCTTTTGAGGACCAACGCCCCAAGCAGGCGAAATACAACTTCGCTGGAAGTCGTGGAGAACGCCTTTGCCGTTGGTTTTTCTGCATTTAAAAACCTCTATTTCGGCGCATCGCTGCGGCTTGTGAAAATGGAATTCAGCCTGCTTGAACAAGATTATTTTGCGAGCGATTTTTCTCCAGACGCCGCATCAAATTGCATTCGCCACCGGTTTGCGCCTGAGAATTTCTACTTACAGCGCTCCGTCGATGCAAGGCGCTGGCTGAACGGGGGAAATGTCGGCGCGTTGTGGCGAATTCGGAAAAGCCTTTCTCTCGGAGCTTATTACACGCACCGCCCCGGCGCAGACGTTTCGACAAAAATTTTTCTTCCGGCGTTTCATTTTGCCGCCGCCCCCCAGGTATCCTTCCCTGCGGCGGAAGACAGCCTCAACTGGACGTTCAATCTGCCGGACGATTTCGGGTTTGGGTTCTCATGGCAAAAGCCCAATCGGCTGAGTCTCAACTTCGACCTGGTGCGTTTGTTCTATCGCGACTTTTCCGCCGAAACCATTCGCGCCGGCGCATCGCCTGATCTCGATCTGGACAATCAGTGGCAATTCCGTTTGGGCGGCGAGTTCATTTCCGCGAAAAAACGCAAATTGTTGTTTCTGCCCTACGAAATTCAATCATTACATCTACGCGCCGGATATTTTAACGAGCCGCCTTCACGACTTCGAAGCATCGTAGAACTTGAAAAAGACGCTTTGGGTCGAACCGGTCAATCGCATGTTTTAACGGCCGGTTTCGGCGTCGCTTTCCGCTCGCAAGGCAGCGGATTTCGCCTGGACGCCGGGGCAAGTTATTCTTCGGAAGAGCTTCGGATTCTGCTTTCCGGCGTGATCTCAATTTTTTAAAACAACTTCAGTTCGCCCTTTCTGAATGCTGACACGGTTCAAAAAAATACTCGTCATTTTCGCGATTCCGGTCTATTTCGCAGATGCGCCTGCGCAGGAATTTTGGTATGAATCTTACCGTAAGAGCCAGGACGCGATTCTGCGAAGCGATTGGGAAAATGCGATTTTGCATCTTGACAAAGCCGTTCAACTAAAGCCGAAGCCGGAGTTAAATGCTGAAACCTACGCCATGATAACCGTCGATTACTTGCCTTATTTCTGGCGGGGCGCGGCGGCTTATAATCTTGGAGAAATGGAAGCGGCGCTGTCAAATTTTAGCGAAGCTGAGTTGCGGGGTGTCGTGCAAAAATCCGAATTTAGCGTGCAATTCACGG
Organism: uncultured Deferribacteres bacterium; assembly: GCA_964014485.1. Classification (GTDB taxonomy): domain Bacteria; phylum Zhuqueibacterota; class Zhuqueibacteria; order Zhuqueibacterales; family Geothermadaptataceae; genus CAXHAT01. The sequence goes on along the minus strand of CAXHAT010000382.1, from coordinate 1,879 downwards.
CCTATTCAAAGCTCGTCAAAAACTTTCTCAATCTTAGAAATGCACAGGATTCGTTGAAATCCGAAAACTCGCGATTGACGTTCTTGCATCGTCAGGCCGAAGAGAAGAATCGCGCGTTACAGCGCGGGGATGAAATATCTGCGCGCGGCGACAGCCTTGACGCTGTTGATCAGAAATTTGATCAAGCCGTCGATCAATTTCTCGCTGGAAACTTGCCGAATGCGCTGCTCGCTTTTGAAGAAATCGCCCGAGAAGCGCCGGAACGCAGAAACGTTGAAAGCTGGATTCGATTGATTTCCTCGGAGATCAGAAAAACCCCGCCTGCCGCACGGGTCGATTCGCTTTTCGTAGTGAGAACGGACACTCTCAGAACCACTGCGGCGCCCTTGCTGACGGCAATTTTTGATTCCGTGACCAGTGCGGAAACAGTGCAATTAAACGGCCGAGCCGTCGATGATCTTGGCGTGCTCGAAATCGAAATTACCGTCAACGGCAAGCCATTGGACGAGTCGTTTCGGCGCAAAGCAAAACTTGCCCCGGACGCGAAAGATGACGCTCGAAATTTTCAATTCCACTTCACCACGCCACTCGCCGCCGGAGCTAACCGCATTGTTATGACGGCGCGCGATGCGGACGCAAATCAACATCGCGCTTCTTACCCGATCATCATTCAAAGAACGCCGCCGTTTTATCAAAGCAGAGCGTTTGTCGTGACAACTAGCGGAGCCCTTTTTCTTATCGTTTTCGCCGCCGGGTTGAGCGCGGTTATTCGTCGGAGAATCGCTTTTGTCAACAAATTTAATCCTTACATCGCAGGCGCGCCTATTCGCGATTCAAGGCTGTTTTTTGGCAGAGAAAAACTGCTGAATCGTATTTTGAATACGCTCGACCGAAACAGTATTTTGCTCTACGGCCCGCGCCGCATCGGAAAAACTTCTTTCCAGCACCGGCTCAAGGATGTGCTCGAACAAAAGAGCGGCGATAACATGAATTACGTTCCGGTGATGATCGATTTGCAGGGCGCTTCCGAAGAACGCCTTTTTGCATTCATGATGGAAGAAATTGCTAACGTCGTCAAATCGCTGGCGGCTGCTTCGAATTTGTCGCTTCGTTTTGATCAAAAAAAGGACGGTTATACGGCAAGAGATTTCAACGTTGATCTTGGCGGCCTTGTGGCTGCGTTGAAATCCAAATTTTCCGGAAAATTCAAACTCATCCTGCTAATCGATGAAGTCGACGCGCTCAATGTTTTTTCAGAGCGCACAAACCAGCGTTTGCGCAGCATTTTTATGAAGACCTACGCCGAGCACATTTCAGCGGTGATGACCGGGGTCGGCATTCGGAAAAATTGGGAGAGCGAGGGCAGTCCGTGGTACAATTTTTTTGAAGAAACGCCTTTGCAAGCCTTCGACAAAGATGAAGCCGCTGCATTGATCCGCAAGCCGGTCAGCGGCGTTTACAGATTCGATGAAGCGGCGGTTGAGCGCATCATCGCCGCGTCAAATTGCAACCCGTACCTCATCCAGAAAATTTGTATGCACACGATTTATTTTATGTGCGACCAAAAGCGGCGGCGGATTGGCTCAAAAGACATTGAAAAAGTGATCAACAAACTTGGAATGGCGGATTCCCGGACTTGAACGATTTGCTGATTCGGAGTGGGGCTGTCTAAAAACATGGTCTCTGAATGCAAAGCATACAACACGTCGTAGGGGTTCAAGATTTTGAACCCCTACATGTGTCGTAGCGCATCAAAGATATTACGGCTCGTTCCCAAACTCCGGATTGGGAACGAGAATTTGGGCGTCCCGAAATTAGGTTGACGGTAGTGCGCCTCCGCGGAATGGCGTTGATAAACAGTTGCTGTATTATGAAGCTG
>CAXHAT010000381.1:0-4054 GCA_964014485.1 uncultured Deferribacteres bacterium | reverse complement strand
TAGCTAACTTGGTGGCCTTTTTGGGCGGCGTTCCAGAACGGCGGTTCGAAGAATTTTTCTCGCAAAACGGCTTTCGCGAAAGCGGGCGGCATCGGTCGTGCCTGCTTGATGCGCGGCGGCGAATAGAACCAACATTTCTCGCCGTCAAAACCATTGACGACCGGCGCGCCGAGAATGACATGATCGAATCGGTAAAAACCCGGACGCTGACGATACATAGTAAACGGCGCTGTTTTGGCAAACGCTTCGTAATCGCCGCGTATCACAATCGATTGCACATTGGCCCAATTTTCCGCTCCGCCTCGCGCCTCAATGTTTTTTTGGATGACTGCGTCCAGTGAGAGGTTTGTTGAACTGGAACCGCTAAGCCAAGGCAAGACGAGAACCAAAAACAATACTTTTTTCATGATTGGTTTTTCCGAATGCTGAAAGCCGCCATTTCCGTTAAATTGCGCATGTAAAGAATGCCGTCCACCAGAGTCGGAGCCGTCCAGCATTTTCCGGTCAGCGCTTGAAAAGAGGATAATTCTTTATAACCGTCGGAACTTGCTTCAATCAAAGCCAATTTCCCTTTGCCGCCGAGAACGATGAACTTATCGCCCACCAGGACAAGGGAGCCTTTGCCGAGTCCGCGCTTGCGCCATTTTAATTCGCCGGTGTTGGCGTCAAGACAAGTCAACGTTGCGACGCTGAAGCCGTAGAGATGGCCGTCGTAATAAATCGAAGTGTTGAAATGATTGCGCATGTAGCGCGTCGCCCACAACTCTTTGGTTTTGATGCTATCGCCGTCCGCGATGAGTTGAATCACACGCCCGCCGTCGTCATTGCCTGAAGCGGAAACGAAAATTTTATCATCATCAAAAAATAGCGGCGAAGCGATGTTAAAGCCGGGAACGGCGTGACTCCAAAGCAATTTCCCGTCAGGCGTATAAGCGACGAGACTCATTTGATCGATCTTTTTCGACGGCATAAAAATGAATTGCCGCTGGCCGTTGAAAGTATGCGCCATCGCCGATGTATAGCCGTGATGTCCGTGATAATCCGCCCAAATTTTCTTGCCGTTTTTTTTGTCCAACGCCAAAACCGCGTTGCCGTCTGGAGCGCCTGCCTCAATTAGAAGCAGGTTTTCTTCAATGAGCGGCGAAGCGCTGTAAGCCCAGGTCTGCACTGTGCTGCCGTAATCTTTCGGGAAGGAAACGCGCCAAACTGCTTTGCCATTTTTGCGCTTTACCGCAACAAGATCGCCGTTGGCCCCGAAAGCGTAGAGCATTTTGCCGTCGAGGGTCGGCGTAGCGCGAGGGCCGTTGCCGAATTCATTGATGAACAGTTTGCCAACTTCCGTCCGCCAAAGCTCGTTGCCGTTGTCCTTGTCAAAACTCCCGACAAACTCAGTACTGTCCTCGGAAAACATGGTGTAGAGCTTGCCGTCAAAAACGGCGACGCTCGAAAAGCCGGAACCTAGCGGCTTTCGCCAGAGCAGCTTCAAGCCTTCTTCCGGCCACTCGGTCAAAATCTCCTGTTCTTGTGCAACGCCGTCGCGATTGACGCCGCGAAACTGGGGCCAGTCTTCCTCGGGTTTTTCAGCAAAAAGCGTCTGTCCGCCGATGCAAAGAAATATCAGTAAAGAGCCGAATTTCCTCATTCGTTTTTCGACTCCTCTTTTTCAGCGGACTCTTCCGCCGCCGGCATCGCGAAAATATCATCTCCAAATTCTGCGTTCACTTCGACGCTCTCAACTTCAAAAACGCGGTAGCGAATGCCGTACTCCGTCTCGATTAAAAATGGAAATTTGAGCCCGTCTACTTCTCGAAAATCGTCGAAAAAAGCTTCTAACGCATTCTTTCGCCCAAAATCATATGTATCGCCCGTCATTTTGATTGCGAGAAACGATTCAGCATCAATAAACCAATTTTCGACCGTGCTGTCTGCAAGCGTGACTTTTAATTTATATGCTTCTTGGCCGTCAACGTCGTCCACGCCTTCAAGCTCTACCTGATTGCCCTTTTCCGCGGCATTCCAGAAAACGGGTTCAAAAAATCGTTCACGCAGCGTAACCTTGTCATGGTCGCCCTTCGAGGGAATCTCAACGGGCTTCGAATGCGGCGGCCCCATGAGCGGGAACACCCACCACGCCTTTTCACCGTCATAAACGCGCTTGGCGTCCATCTTGACCATGTGATGGTCGAAGCGGTACTTGTTCTCGCGTTTGCGCCAAATTTTAAACGGCGCCGGCTCGCTGAACGCGGTGTATGTTCCGGACATGATAAACGTCTGCATCGCGGCCCACTTTTCCGCGCCGCCACGCGCTTCAATATTTTTTTGAATAACCTCATCCACACTCAACGTCTGCGCTGATGCAACACAGGCAAACAGCGCCACAAAGAAACTTACTTTTGTTTTCAAACAACGCATCTATTCTCTCCCGTCTATCACCATTTCTACCAAAATAGTCTGCTCAGTGAAACCATTTTTTAGTCATTCCCGCGCAGGCGGGAGTCCAGTAAATCATTCCAAGCCAATAGATTCCCGCCTGCGCGGGAATGATGTTTAAATAAATGTTCTTTGAAAGTTCCATTCTATGAAGGTTATTGCGCCGGCGCATTTTCTTCGAGATCAAAGCATGCCATTTCGGTTCTGTTGCGGAGGTAAATTTTGCCGTTAACGTAGGTCGGCGTCGTCCATGATTTGCCGTTCAGGACCTGCGCCGATTTAACCTCAACATATTCTTCCGGATTGATTTCCAGCACGGCCAGCTTGCCCTTGTCGCTCACGACAATCATGTAGCCGCCGCCAATGATAACGTTGCCTTTTCCGAAGCCGCGCTTGGCCCATTTTTGCTCGCCGGTTTCCGCATCGATGCACTTAAACGTCGATTTGCTAAAGCCGTAGATGTGGCCGTCATAATAAAGCGAGCTGTTAAAGTGGTTCTTCATGCTACGATTGGCCCAGACTTCTTTGACTTTCATGTCACCGCCTTCCTGAACCACTTGATAGACGGCGCAGCCTTCGTCCATTGAGCCGGAAACAAAAAATTTGTCCGGCGGGATGTGCAGCGGCATCGCGATAACGGCGGGCAGAGAAGGGGTCGACCATAAGACTTTACCGTCGGAAGAAACGGACAGCGCTTCGTGAACCGGTTTTTTATCGACCACGCGAACCGAAGTGAAAAAATTATGTTTAACGCCGTCAATTTCCGCTTGAATGGGTGAAGAATGGCTTGGTCTGCCGTCATGCGCCGTCCAAGCGAGTTCGCCGGTTTTCTTGTTAAAGCTGGCCAAAGCCTCGCCCTCGCCGCCGCCGACGATTACAAGCACATTGTCGCCGTCAATCAAGGGGGAGGTGGTGAAGCCGCGCCGGGGCACCCTCGATTCGAACTTTTCAACGAAAGAAGCCTTCCACGCCAATTTGCCGTTCTTTTTGTTCAATGCGTGCAGCTCGCCCATCGAGCCGAGCGCGTAGATCATGTTGCCGTCAATTGTCGGCGTAGCGCGCGGGCCGTTGCCGAAGGGATCGGAGAACATTTTCCCGACAGCGTAACGCCATTTTTCTCTGGCTGATTTTGGGTCAAAGGCGGCGATGTATTCGGTGCTGTCCTCGCCGTCGCCGGCGAACATGGTGTACATCAATTTCCCGGAAAAAACGATGGCGGAAAACCCATCGCCAATCGGGGTTTTCCAGACTTCGCGCGGGGCGTCGCTTTGCCAAAGCTTGATTTTCTTGTCATTCTCATAAACGCCGTCGCGGTTTGGCCCGCGATATTGATCGCCGTTTTTGGGGTCTTCGGGATTGCTAAAACCAAGCGCGCAAATTCCCAGGCCCAGAACCAGAAGCCGTAACTTTGATTTCATTTTTTCATCCGCTTTTCTGAAGTGATGGTCGCTTTGTCTTAAAAATTGATGTTACGCGCTTGACAATATTGCATGTTGTAACTTGATTTCCGTCCGCGTCGAATATTGCAATTGCAGATAGGGCTGTTTGACTTCCAAAACATTTTTCTGGGTCATTCCTGCGGAGGCAGGAATCCAGTGACCGTGCATCATTTTCTGGATTCCTG
>CAXHAT010000380.1:0-4100 GCA_964014485.1 uncultured Deferribacteres bacterium | reverse complement strand
TCACAGTTCACAGTTCACAGTTCACAGTTCACAGTTCACAGTTCACAGTTCACAGACAACATTTTCATTTCGGAAAGGGGCCGGATGTCCGCAAAGGATATTGGCAAGAAAGCCAAGCTTGGGGTTTTTTATAACACGATCGCGAAACTGATCGCGACTTTTGGTCAATTTTTCAGCGTCATCATTCTCGCCCGTTTGCTTCATCCGGAAGAATACGGCATTGTCACCGCCGGAATGCTGGTCATTGGCGCGGTAACGAAATTTGGCGAATTCGGGTTCCACAATGGATTGGTTCAGCGAAAAGAAAAAGTCACGGAGAAACATATCAACACCTTGTTTCTCATGGACTTCGGCTTTAAGATTATCATCTGGGTCGCCGTCTATTTTTCTTCCGCCTGGTTCGCATCATTTCTGAATGTTCCGGAATTGACAACCGCTCTTCCGATACTCTCAGCCTTCATGCTTTTGGAGTGCTTTGCCACCACGCCCAAAGCCGTTTTGCGCCGGAAGATGGATTTCAAAAGCACGTCGATCATCAATACAACCGACAAGTACGTGAGCATCGTCTCTTCCATTACGCTAGCCTACCTGGGTTTTGGCTATTGGAGCCTGATTTATTGCAAAATTCTATCGCAATTCGTCGCCGCCGTCATGGCGATCCACAAGACAAAATGGTTCCCCAAGCCGGTTTTTGATTTTAAGGCCTGCAAAGACCTTTTTCATTTCGGCGTGATGGTTTCCGTCAGAAACTTATTCAAGTACGGCTCTGATAAAATCGATCGTTTTTTCATTACCAAATTTCTCGGCCCCGGCCCGGTCGCCATTTATGAAAAAGCGTTTGAATTGATGCGCATGCCGCAGAAGGAAATCACCCGCTCGGTCAATCGCGTGGTTTTTTCGGCGTTTTCGCGCATCCAGGACGAGCCGGAGCGCATTCGCCGTGCATTCCGAAAGCTGCTTCTGACTGTCAGCCTGCTCAGTTTTCCAATGCTCTTCGGCATGGCCTACGTTGCGCCGCAATTCGTTCCGCTGGTATTGGGAGATAAATGGATCGGCATGGTTTTCCCGCTGCAGATTATGTGCGTTGCCGGGATTTTGCGCTCAACAGACCCATTCTTGAATTCGCTTTTGACAGCGACTGGATTTGTTAAATCAACCGTTTCAAGGCGAGCGATTGAGTTCGCACTCATTGCCGTCGCGACGTGGTTTGGGGTGAAGCACGGCATAGAAGGCGTGGCTGTGGCCATAACGGGCGCCGCGTTGGTCGTTACTTTTTTGATGGTTCAAATTATCACCAAAGTCACCAATATCGGTTGGGCTGATTACTTGGGGCCGCAAGCTCCCGCACTTTTGACCAGCGCTCTTATGCTCGCGATTATTCATATTTTTACTTTTTCCATGAACGGCGTTCTTGATCCCGCCGGGTTCGCAATGCTGATTCTTCAATGCGTTGTCGGGATGCTCAGCTATGTTGGGCTGCATTTTATTTTCCGCTTCAAAATTGTGACGGAACTTATCGAAGAACTCATGGGCGATTCGAAGAGCGGCCTGGCGAAGATTCGGAGTAAATTGGGCTTTGGCAAGAAAAAAGCGAGCGTCGCGTAATGCTGATTACGTTTTCAGGAATCGTCGGCGGCGGGAAAAGCACTAACGCCAAACGAACGTATCATGCGCTGAAAAAGGAAGGCCATGACGCGCTTTATTTGCGTTTTCGCTTTATAAGCTGGAAGCGAATTTTGCGAAACCAGCCAGTTGAAAAAAAAGAAGACGCGATCAAGAAGACGGCAGAGAAGAAAACGCAGGCAAAACCAGATCAAGCGCTGAGAACCGGCTCGCAGAGAACGCTTGGCCTTGCGCCGTTTCTGGGGTACTTTTGGCGTATGCTGAATTTTCGGCTTTTTCTCAAGTTTCGATTAAAAAACAGAATCGGCGTCTGTGACCGTTATTTTTTTGACAATTTCGTCCACTACCATTTAACCCGGAAATCCGAGCGTTTCTACCTGGCGATTTTGAAAGCCGTCATGCCGCGCCCGGACGTTTGCTTCATGTTCACCGCGAGCAGGGAAGTGATCGTCGAGCGGCGTCAACATTACGACCCGAAATATTTGCGACGACTCTGGGAGCAATACGAATCCACGTTGAAAGAATTCCCCCGGCTCGTCCGCGTCAACTCCGACAGTTTTGATCACATCGACGGCTTGATCGCCGAAAAATTAAGCGCCGTTTTATGCGATAATCGCCAACAAAGCGCTACGCAATCGTTAGCAATAGCGAATACTTCTGATTTTGAGAGAAGTTAGACTGATTACCAACCTTGAGCTGACCCCATGTCACTTCGTCTTATCGTCGCCCTTGTACTTTTGGTCGTCGCTTGTATTTGGACCATGCGAAGGCCGTTCATTGGCGTTTGCGTCGTCATTATCCTTTTCCACTTGAATCCCCGCGTCTTCGGCACCGGACTGGAAGACATTCGGTTTCAATTTTATGCGACCATTGTTCTCGTCCTCTCGGTCATTGTAAACCAATACCAACTGAAACGAATTTTAACCCCGATGCATTTGCCCATGCGAATGATGATCGGATTTCTAGCGGTGGTGTTTCTCACCAGCCTCTGGGCGGCGGCGGACGCCGATTTGGCGCTTGACAGCGCAATCGACTTCGCCAAAATCGTGCTGTTTGTTTACCTGATGACGATTGTCGTGCAATCGGAAAAAGAGCTGAAAGTCTTGATTTGGGTAATGCTTGCGTCCGTCGCCTACACTGCGTTTATGGCCCGATGGGGGGTCGAACTTGGCTGGATCAAGGATCACGAAATCGGCATTGCAACCGGGGGCACCGGGACGCACATGATGATGTATTTCCCGTTACTTCTTTCAATGGCGATCATCGGCGGCAAGTGGGAGCGCCGCGCTGCGTTCGTGATCATGCCGTTTGTTCTGGACGCCTTGACGGTTTTGCCGGAAGGATTTCGATCTTCTTTTGTCAACTTGGTTACAGCGGCGGGATTGTATCTCATTTTCGCGCCCGGCAGAATGCGTATGAAGGGAATTTTGCCGATTGCGTTTGGCGGGGTTTTGTTTTTCTATGTCTTCGCACCGCCAGGTTATTTTGAGTACATGTTGACCATTCTGAACCCCGAAACGGACGGCTCTTCCGCATCTCGCGCCATTATCAACGACGCGAGTCTTCAAATCTTGGCCGAAAACCCGATGGGGGTCGGGTACAATAATTATTCGCTCGTTTCGGCGGAGTACATTCCCGAAGAAAACTTGACTGATCAGGGAACGCGAGACGCCCACAACGCTTATCTGAAAGTCTTGTGCGAATTCGGTTTCCTCGGCTTTTTTGTCTGGATGATGATGTTTGGTGCGGCATGGTTTTATTACCAACGCGTGCGAAGGACTTTGCCGAGTGGCGAGCAGCCGGACACGCTGCAACTTTTCGCCTTTGCTTTGGGAATCGGGCTCCTTGGCGTAGCTCCTGCGATTTACACGCACAGCTATAACGATTTAGACACGCTCTATTGGTTTACCGGCTTAAGCGCGATTATTTATAATTTAAAGTTTCAGGAAGAAATTCGCCAAATAGCGGAAGCGAGAAAGAAAGCTCCTGAAGCGACAAAAATCCGAACGCCTGAGCTGACGCCGTCTCCAGGTTAGACTCCGTCCGGAAGCGGCGTTTCCTGCCAACATTCGGGATCAAGTCAAGGCTGTCTCAAAGCATGGATTCCAAATGAAAGACATACCGCTTGTAGGGGTTCAAAATTTTGAACCCCTACAACAAGTTGTGTCGCTTTGCAATTTTTGTGTTTTGAACAGCCCCCCGCAGGTTCCAAATCAATCGCTGTAGCGTTTGACTCCAGTGAGTAACGTCTCGCCAACGCCGCAAGCGCGGTTGACCAAATGAACGGTGATAATCGACTGCTCGTTTTCTATCCCGCCCTAATTGAACTCTTAACTCATGTTACGCACTCTTGGAAATTTCCCAAACAGTACCAGAGAAACTTGGCTTTTACGTCATTCCCGCGCAGGCGGGAATCCAGTCAATCGTGCACAGCCCCTGGGTTCCCACCTGCGCCTGTCTCTTATACACATCTGACG
>CAXHAT010000379.1:0-4131 GCA_964014485.1 uncultured Deferribacteres bacterium | reverse complement strand
GAATGACTTTAACAGGAGTTTCTTTGGTTTCATAGCTGGCGCGTAACATCAGTTACTCAGAAGCTCCCGTCGTAGTATTTTCGCGCATTAAAACACTCCAGCGTCCGCGCTTTTTAGCTCAAAAAAGCATGGCGCCGGAATTGAAAGAAACCAGCGCGTCAGAAACATGCGAAATCTACAAGAGAGCGTAAAATGAAGATGAATAACACTGATCGAGAAAGAACAAGATCGCATTTGCTGAAAGAAATTGAAGGAAGCGTCATTAAAAAATTGTGCGGAATTATGCCGAGAGCCGTCACCCCGAATCATTTGACGTTCATCGGCTTCATCGGCAGTTTGATCAGCGGTTTGAGTTTGTTGGCGGCGCGAGAACAGCGCGTTTTCCTTTTTCTTGCAATACTGGGACTCGCGGTGAATTGGTTCGGCGATTCGCTGGACGGCAGGCTGGCCTACTTTCGCAACACGCCAAGAAAATGGTTCGGCTTTTCGTTGGACGTTCTCGTGGATTGGACCTCAGCAATCACCGTTATCACCGGATTTTACTACTATTTTGGCGAAAACGGATTTGCAGCGTTGACAATGCTCGGCGGTTATGGCGGCGCTATGATTTTGGCTCTGCTAAACTACAAGATTTCAGGGAATTACAGCATCGATCTCGTCCGATTTGGCCCCACGGAAATGCGTCTTCTCTTAGCGGCTTTCTTTGTGCTTGAGTTTATTTTTCCCGGAACGCTTTTGGGCGCGGTTTATCTTGCCGGAGGCTTGTTAATCGTCATAAATTTCCACAAGACCGGTGCGCTTCTCAAAGCAGCGGATCGTAAGGACAAAGCGGAAAAACGATACAAAACCACAGCCGCATCGCTGTCGTGAAAGCGTAAAATTATTGCTTGTTTTGCGCTTTTTCAGGCATCGCGGCATCCACATTTTTTCGCCATTCATGCAGCATCTTGCGCAACGCGACTGTTTTTTCAGGCATGCTTTCAGAAAGGTCGTTTGACTCGGAAACGTCTCGGCGTAAATCGTACAATTCCACCCGCATGTCTTCGAAAAATTCGATCAGCTTAAAATCACCGACGCGAACCGCCCCCGACGGCCGGTGACCGGAGCCGTGGTAGTGCGGGTAATGCCAAAAAAGGGCCTCGCGATCCAGCGTTTGAGTTGCTCCAGAGATAAGCGGCGCAAGGCTTTTTCCGTCGAGGTGCTGCTCTGGCTTCAGGGACAAACCAGCCATTTCCAGCAGCGTCGGGTAAAAATCATTGCTGATCACCGGCGTGTCAATCGTCGTTCCCATTTTGCCTTTTCCCGGCCATTTAACGATGAGCGGCACACGAATCCCGCCTTCGTAATGCCAGCCTTTTCCAGCGCGCAGCGGACGATTTGATCCCCACGGCTCACGATAGCTGTTGAGCAGAATCGATTGTCCGCCATTGTCTGAGGTGAAAACGACAATCGTATTTTCCGCCAAGCCGTTTGTTTCGAGCGCCTCCAAAACCCGCCCGACGTTTTCATCCATCGATTCAATCATCGCCGCGAATTCAGGGTCGTCCTGTACTTCTCGATTGCGCGCATCTGGGCCTTCAGCGACGAAACGTTCTTTGGAGACAATGCGTCGCAGTGCGAGCTTGTTTTTATATTTGGCGATTTTCTCGGGCTTGGCCTGCACCGGGCTGTGGACGGTGTAATGAGAAAGAAAAAGGAAGAACGGCGCGTCCTTATTTTGCGTGATAAAATGAATCGCCTCCGTCGCGAGCCGATCCGGCAAGTATTCGCCGTCAGGGCCGTCGGTTAAATTTTCGAGATTGTAAGGGCTGAAAAAACTGCGGTTTGGCGCGCCGCGATGGTTCCCGGCGATGTTGAGATCGAAGCCTTGTTTTTCTGGATAAAAATCGTCCTTGCCGAGATGCCATTTGCCGATAAACCCGGTTTTGTAGCCCGCTTCTTTGAAGGCTTCCGCGATGGTGAATTCCGCCAGAGGCAATTGCTGCTCAAACAGCAGTCTCGCCAAGACGCCGCTCTTGGGATTGCCGGAAATCCAGTCGGTGATGCGCAGCCGCGCCGGGTATTTGCCGGTCATGATGCTCGCGCGCGTCGGCGAGCAGACGGGGCTGGCGGCGTAGGCGTTGGCAAAACGAACGCCCTGTTTCGCCAACCTGTCGATATTGGGCGTTTCATAAAATGGACTGCCGTAAACGCCTGTGTCGCGCCAGCCAAAATCGTCGATCAGTATAAAAACGACGTTGGGGCGCTCTTCTTGTCTGACGTTGGCGCCAAAACACTCGATGGCGAAAACGACGCCTGCGATAAGTGCGGTAAAGATAAATCTGGTTTTAAATCGTTCAAAATAGGTGATTTCTGACGAGATCAACTGGATTTTCATCTTATTTCCTTATCCGGTAAATCGTGTTGATCCAGTCAAAAAAAGAGCAGCCGCCCTCATAATTCGACATAGTACCACAAAATTTCCCGATCGTTCAATTTGCTATTTTCGCACGAATTCACCGCTCATGTATTTTTGCAAGCCGTCGCCGGTTTTGCTGTAGAGCGTCCAAACGTATTTGTTTTTGCTGGTCAAACCCCAAACTTCCTGAAAATTCTGCGCTGCACCGTCGGCGGAGTAGGACGTCAGCTCATTGATCATTTTATCGCCTTCGAATCGCGTAGCGTACTCGATCATGACGAACGGCATTTCAATCGCGGTAAAATAGCCGACGATCTCCTTCCGCCCCGGATGCCAAAACCACGCGCCCTGCGAAACGAGCTTTTCCTTGCCTTCAACGACAAAATAACTCTTCGCGACAACGGACAACTTGCCGACGCCCCACTCCAAAACTTGAACGCTGCCTTGCATTTCCCATTTCCCGCCAATGAATTTCTCAAACGGCGCCAGCGGGTTACTCTCGTTTTTCTCGCCTGCCTGGCACAACGAAACCGTCGCGCCCAAATCAAAGCCAAGTGCGAAAATGAATGCAACCAAGAACAGTTTTTCGTGACGTTTCATGACAATTTTCCTTTGGGTAATTTTTTAACTGATGTTATACGCCGTCGCAGAGATTCAAGGAGTGCAAAGCTTGCTTTGCCTTTCAAGCTGCCCGCAAGAAAATAAAGCGGCAAACTCGGAACGCTTGACGAAAAATTCTGAAAAAACCGTCAGCGCACCGGCAAGGCAAGCCTTGCACTCCAATTTTCAATACTGGCAGACGTAACGCCGGCTTTTCAAACCAAAATCTCTTTCAAAAGATTGCTTGAACGGCGGAAAGATAGCAAGTACGTGTTCGAAAATATTGTAAAAAATTAACCTGTCGGTACGAAGTGGACGTCCTGACCTTTTTGCAGCGCTTCGCCGAATATTTTTTTGCGCTGGGCGAGATAAGCACTCGGCGTTAAACCCGTGAAGCCGGAAAAGTCCTTGTTGAAATGCGCCTGATCATAGTAGCCGCAAGCGTAGGCGATTTCGGCCCAACTCGCTGAACTGGCAGGATCGACGGCGTGCAGTACTTTTTGAAATTTTGAGATGCGGTAAAGCCGTTTTGGAGAAACGCCGACCATTTTATTGAAGAGCGTGATAACATGCTTTTGGGTGAAGCCGATCTTTTCGCTCAGCGCGCGCAAAGAGGGCAGGTGCTCGGTTTGTTCCAGATGCTCGATTGCAAATCGGATGGTTTTTAGATGGTTAAATTCACCGCGAAGCTTTTGCAGCAAAGCGGCTTCGAAAATCGCAAATTGGCGATCCAAAATTTGTGTTTCGAGAAGTTGCTCGCGAACATCTCGCGCGAATCGCCCCCAGATCAAGTCCAGCTCGATCAGGTCGTTGCTGATTTCCGCCGCAGGGAAATCAAAAAAGGCGAACATGCCGCCCGGCTTAAAACGCACGCCGATCACGTCGGTGAAATCACTGCCGGCTTCACTGAGAATGAACTCATTTTGCAAACCGCAAAGCCAGCTCTGTTTTTGTTCCGAAAGAACGGCGCCAGTCTGTGAATCAATTCGTTTGTAAGGTTGGCCGAAATTGATGATCAAGTCAATCGTCCCGGTCGGCAGGATCTTTTCCCGGCGGTAAGGCATCGGCCCGCGCACGCGCCACAGGCATTCCTGTCTCTTATACACATCTCCGAGCCCACGAGACTCCATTGC
>CAXHAT010000378.1:0-4184 GCA_964014485.1 uncultured Deferribacteres bacterium | reverse complement strand
CTCACAGCTCACAGCTCACAGCTCACAGCTCACAGCTCACAGCTCACAGCTCACTAAAAAGTCACCCCCACCCCAAACTTCACATACCTAGGGGCGGCGAACATGGATGGGTTTTGCGAGCGATCTTCGACAGTGTTAAAATTGCTGCGATGCCCGGCGCGCTCAGAATCCGTGATAATGTCACGATAGGCGCGGCCAGTGCGTGCATGAACGCCGTTTTCGTTCAACCGATCAAAAATGTTGAACGCAATCGCGGTAAATCGCAGGCCAATGCCGCCGGTGATTTGGCGTGTGTAATGCGCGGTAATATCCGTGCTGAATTTGCTTGGCTTCCATGCGTTATTCGGATACAAATTCACCCGCGCCAACAAATCTTCCGCCACCGGCGAAAAGGTGTAGGGCGAGCCTGAATCAAAGTACAAAGTCGTCGTTATGCCATAGTTTTGCATGTTGTACCCGGCGGTCAAATTGAGCGTATGACGCTGATCCCAACTCATCGGGATGAGTCGCGGCACCGGGTCTTTGCTGTCCCCGGCGCGATTAAACGTCTGTGTCGGGTTGTCAGCGTTGCCGCGCGTAAACTGCAGCGTATAGTTCAAGAATGAAGAAAATCGCCCGCTCAGAAAGTCATATTTCAGCTCCAAACCTTTGACGTTGCCGTAATCCTTGTTGCTGTACAAACCATATCGAATCTGGTTAAACGTCGTCAGGACGGAAGCGCTGAGGAGATCGTAAATGTCACGATAGAAAAGTGCGATTTCCAAGCCCATGCCCGGCATAAGCTGCTGCCACAAGCCCATTTCATATTGCACCGTGCGCTGAGCATCAAGCTGCGCATTGCCCATCGTCGTCGCATAATTCGTGGGTGCAATTCTAAAAGAGTGGTTTTGATAAAGCGCGTACATTGGCGGCATTTGGAAAAAATGGCCGTAGCTGAATCGCAGCAGCGCGGCGTCGCTCAATTGGTAAGAAAGCCCCAAGCGAGGGCTCAATTGAACTTGCGGGTCGGCCTTTGGATAGGTCGATACCTTTTCCGGATTGTCTGGAAAATCCAATTGGTTCGCCGGATTTCGGCGCTGGGAAGGATAAACGGTGTTGGGATCAAAATAGTCATAGCGCACGCCGACGTTCAGCACCATTTCATCGAATTCCATTTTGTCCTGAAAATAGGCGGAAAACTCGCGCGGCTTGACGCGGTAAATGTCGGAATAGATCGTCGAGTCCGGCAATATGGTCGGCTCGTAAAACAGGAACTCGTCTTCCGTTCCAAAAAAAGTATTCCGAATTTGCGACTCCTGGTTGTCGATATCATGGCCTGTAAACAGAACGCCCCACTTCAAACTGTGCTCTTTATGAATCTGCCACGACATGTCAAATTTTATGTTCGTGTCTTTCAACCAGCGCCGCGTGTGCCCCTTTTGCTGACCGCCGGTAAAAAATCCCGGGCCCGCGTTGTCCAAAAAAAGATCATGCACGTAGCCAGGGTCGGTCGGGTCTTCAAAAAGGTACCAGCCGCTGAAATTGTCGACATAGGAAAACTTGAGCTCGTAAAACATTTTGCTGGTCAGCAGGTGATTAAACTGCAGCGAGTACATGTTGGTCTCGCGGTAGGAAGAGGCCGTGCCGTCCGGGTTATATTTAAAGCCGTGATTGTAACCGTCCCAGCGGTCGTCGTTGCGGGTGTAAAGAAAAGAGGTTTTGAAATTTCTGAATAGATTCGCGGTGACTTTCCCCATAAACGACGTGTTGCGATTGCCGCCCATCGGAACAATTGCGCTGTCGCCGGAAGCTTGCGAAATCCACAGCTCGGGATTGTCTTCACGGAAATTGCTGAAATCGTCGACGTTGAAGCGCCGAATCCCGTTGAGATGGTTCTCGTTCTCCTGAAATCTAAAATTAGTAAAGAACGTCAGCTTGTCCTTCAAAATCGGGCCGCTAAATGAAGCCTTGTAGTCCTGGTTTCGATTTAACCGCGTTTCGTTCAGCCCCAGCCAAATATCGGAATTGCCGCTAAAATATTCTCCTGCGTCAGCCGAAAACGAGCCGTTAAAACGTCGTCCGCCTTCTTTGGTGACGGCATTGACCACGCCGCTCATCGCACGACCGTATTCGGCGTTGAACGTCCCGGTAATGACTTCCAAATCCTGCACTGATTCCGTCTCCAGATCAACCGTTCTCCCGCCGCCGCCAAAAGGCTCGTCGACCTGCAATCCGTCGACAAGATAAGACACTTCGTCAAACCGTCCGCCGCGAAAGTGGCCGTTGACAACACCCGCCTGCATGCTCACAACAGCGCCGACCGATTCTACCGGCAAAATTTCGATTTGGTCTGAGGAGACGTTGCGAATCGAAGCCGTCTGGTCTTTTTTAACCGCAATTTGCGAAGCGGTCACCACGACCTCTTCCCCTTCAATAACCGACGGTTTGAGCTTCGCTTCAACAAACGCCGTGCGGTTCACGGAGACGCGCACCCCTGTGAGCTTGGCCACGGAATAGCCGATCATTTGCACGCGCAAATCATAAGTGCCGGGCTGGATGTTGATGATCGTAAAATCGCCGTTTGCGTCCGCCGCACTGCCTCGGTTCGTGCCTTCAACCAAAATATTGGCGCCGGGCAATGCATCGCCCGTGTCCTGGTCTAAAACTCTTCCGCGAATTTTTCCTGTGGTTTGTGCAGCGGCGAAGTCGGCGGCAAAAAAGAAAAGTGCGGCAAAAAGTAAAATGGCGGGCGTCGTTTTTTTGCAGTTCAGCATCGAGTTCATCTCAATATTATTTAAAGTCTACTCGGTTTCCATTGCTTCACAAGCGCGGTTGAGAGCGTCGAAAATTCCGTTCTCGAATTTTGTTGCGAAAAAAAGATTCGATCACTGAAATTTTCGAAAAAAAGATTCACTACCTGACACTTTTTGTATAGGCTTCTAAAACTGACGAAAAAGGCCGGAATTGTCATGCTGGAAGCATCTTTTTTGATCCGCCCCTTGAACTTTTGAGCATGATCTGTACTGGGCGATAACAAAGATTCTTTCAGAATGACAAAACGGGACCTTTCAACGGCTCGAAAATGCAGTTTAAAAAAAGTGTCAGGTAGAGAGAAAAAAGAACAAAATCAATGGCTTTAAAAGTCGAGGAATTTAGCCTGAGTCGCAAGTCTTTTCATCTGGAAATGTCAAGAAATGCAGATTGTTTCACACATATTTTTCAAAACGCCAAAAAGCGAATTTTCGCGAAAACGTCATCCCGACGATGCGGCGCAAAAAAGCGGTTTGAATTCGTTTTCCACTCCCGGCTCGCACGCGTATTTTGCCGGAATCTCACGATTTAGTTTCAAGTCAAAATGAATGGACGGGAAATGACGATGACCAATTCTAAAAGCACGCGCCGGAAATTCCTGAAACAAAGCGTTGCCGGAGTCGGAGCAGCAGCCGTAGCGCCGAACATTTTTGCGGCGCCTGGAAAGCAAGAATCTAAAACAGAGCAGGTTATGAGGCAGAATTCGAAAAACGTCGTTTTATTTCAAGGGGATTCGATTACAGACGGCGGGCGGGACAAACGCATCAAACAGCCCAACAACTACGAAGGACTTGGTCGCGGCTACGCTTTTCTGGCGGCGGCGCAATTGCTGGGAGAAAACGCTGCAAAAGATTGGCAATGCTTCAATCGCGGCATTAGCGGCAACAAAGTTTTTCAATTGGCGGAACGCTGGCAGAAGGATTGTCTCGATCTGGAACCGGACGTGGTCAGCATTCTCATCGGTGTGAACGACTTTTGGCACACTTTGACGCACGACTACAAAGGGACGGTCGAAATTTATGAAAACGACCTTCGCACCTTGCTCGAACATACGAAAAAAGTCCAGCCAAACGTCGCCTTCATCATCGGGGAACCGTTCACTGTGACGGGCGGCTCGCATGTCACGGATGACTGGTTTCCAGCTTTCAATGACTATCGCGCGGCGTCGAAACGTATCGCCAAAGACTTCAAAGCGACTTTCATTCCCTACCAATCGATTTTTGACAATGCCCTCAAAAAAGCCCCCGCCGACTATTGGGCCCCGGACGGCGTGCATCCTTCCATCGCGGGAAGCTACTTGATGACGCAAGCCTGGCTGCGCGCTTTCAAAAAAACGATCTAAGAGGCTGTTTTAAAAGTCCCGTAGGGATGCTTGATAATAGCCAGGCGATTTA
>CAXHAT010000377.1:0-4198 GCA_964014485.1 uncultured Deferribacteres bacterium | reverse complement strand
GTAAGCAGTAAGCAGTAAGCAGTAAGCAGTAAGCAGTAAGCAGTAAGCAGTAAGCAGTGAGCTGAAGACTGTCAGATGAAGGGATTGCTTGCAACCGCTTATGACGCAACCGGCACACCCGCAACGCGATTGACGTTGACGCTTAACGCCCCGTATTCTTCCTGTACAACACCTGAAATCAACAACACCTTCTCCGTCACAAACAAACGACAAAACCGTTCATACGCTCTCGGGAAGACGACGCAGTGAAACACGCCGCTTTCGTCTTCAAAGGCCCAAAACTGCATGGAATCGTTATGCCTGGTCGTTACGTCCTTGTGCGCCAAAGGAACCCCGATCAGGCGCACGGAACGATTGACGTGTTTTTTCAAATCTTTCGCATAAATGCGCTTGATTTTCTGAAGCCGGTCTGCACAGAAATCAAGCGGATGATATGAAACCGGCGCGCCGAAAACTTCTTGTTCGTGCCGCATTTTTCTTTGTTCATCGTATGGCTGACATAGCCTGCCCGCCTTTCGTTTTTGATCATCATACCATTCGTCTATTTCTACCGAGTCCTTGTAATTCGCCCAACACGCATACAAATATTGCAAGGCGCTCTGTTTAAGCTCCGGCTCCAGTTCGTCAAAAGCCCCGGACATAATGAGCAAACGCATTTCTTCGTCCCGTGAAGGTGCGACTCGCTGCAGAAAATCAGCGAACGACTTGAAGCGCCCGTTCTTCTCGCGCTCAGCGATCATCCTTTCCTTTGTCCGCAGACTGACCCCCTTAACCCGTCCAAAACCGATTCGGAGCCAATCGTCTTTGCCTGTGCATTCGATTTCGCTTGCATTGATTTCCGGCAACAGAATCTTCAAACCCAAATGTTTGCATTCGCTGATATATGCGCGGAAACCCCAAAAGCCGCCGGGATGCGACAGCCTGGCCGCCATGAAGACCGCCGGATAATGACATTTCAACCAGGTGCACACGAGTGAAAGAATGATATAAGAAGCGCTGTGCGCCTTAAGAAAACTGTAATTCGTGAATTGCATCAATTGCCGCGCCGTCTCCAACGCAACTTTACGACTGACGCCGTTTTGCTCGCAGCCGTCGACGTACTTGCGCATGAGTTCGCGAATGCGCGCCTGCGACTTCTTGCCGGTCAACGCTTTCCTGAGCTGATCAGCTTCGATTTCAGAAAAACCGGCCAGAGACATGGCGACCAAATTGACGTGCTCCTGATAAACCATGATTCCGAGCGTTTCCGACAGGACCGGCTCCAACTTCGGATGCAAGTACGCAAAATCGCCGCCGAAGAAACGACGAAGAAATTCACGAATGTAAGCATTGGACGCAGGACGAATGATAGAGGAGAGAATGACCAGCGTATCAAAGATTTTTTGCGGCCCGGCAGTTTTGAGTCCGGGGCCGATCTTCTCTAAAAGCTGTAAAAAAGACGCGGATTCGATATGAAAACAGGCCATTGTTTTGGCTGCCGACAGCCGCGCGACCACTTTGGGATCGCTTGCAAAAAAACGCCAGTCGCGATAATCGATTTGACGGCCGTATTCCTTTTTAACGGCTTGCAAGGCGCTGGTCAACACGCACAATGACGAATTACCGAGAATATCAAATTTGACCATTTTCAAAAAATCTTCGGTCTGATCTTTCTCGGTTTGAATGATGACCACGCCGTTGCGCGAACGCTGACGCGGAATGTGTTCATCGATTCCGTCCGGGGCGATCACGACGCCGCCTGAATGCACGGACAGGTGCGTCGGCAGACCGACCAGCCTTTCAGCGTACTTGAAAATCTCCGGCCAGCGATCCGATATTTTTGTTTTCTTGAACATCGGGTGCGATTTCAGAAACTTTTGGACCGAACCGCCCCAGCCGGTGAAATGGCGGGTCACCAAAGAAATCTCATCCTGGGGTACGCCTTCCAGTTCCGCCGTTCGTCGCACCGCCTGCCTGAATCCCATGGTGACGTGATTGGCCACCATGGCGACCTTGCCGTCGCCGTACTTGTCAAAGATCGCTTCGATAATTTCTTTGCGTTGACCGTAGCAAAAATCCATGTCAATGTCCGGCGGGTCTTCGCGCGCGTCGTTGAGAAACCGGCCAAAAAACAAGTCGCACGAAATGGGATCAACGTCGGTGATTTCCAGAAGATAGCTGACCAGACTGGCCGCCGCCGAGCCGCGGCCGCAATGGTACTTTGCGAGCTTGACAATATCGCGCATCACCAGAAAGGTGTCGGAAAAGCCTTTGCGCGTGATCATGTCCAATTCACGCTCCAAACGCTCTTTGACCGGAGCGGACCCCATGTACTTTTCTTCAACCGCGTCCAGCGCCAAACGTCGCAGCTCGCTTGCGGCAGTCTTGCCGTTCTTTCCGGAATATCGCGGGAAAACCAGTTTTTTCGCCTGAAATCGGAATTGACGGCATTTTTCGGCGATAATTTCAGTATTGGCCAAAGCTTCGAAATAAGGCGCGAATTCCCGTTCCATCTTTTCAGCGCCTTTCAGCCAGGCTTCACGATGAGCCAGCTCTTCACGGGGGACGGTTTTCACCGTTTTTTTCTGCGCCATGGCGCAGACGCGCGCGTGCAAGTCGTAATCTTCTTTATCCAAAAAATGCACGTCGCCGGTGACGACGGGCGGGATTCCAAGCCGTTCGACAAAAGCCAACAGCGAACTGCGCTCCGACTGACCGGACCGAATCTCGGCGTAGAGACGACCTGAGCCAAAATGGTCGGCGATGTTTTCGAGCGTAGAAATATGATCAGTGATTGCGAACAGATCGGCGTTGTTCGCCTTCAATGCTTGAGACAACTGAAAATCGGGATTTAAGTGTCGGTTGGAAATAATCTGGCAAAGATTAGCATAACCAGCCCGAGAGTATGGCAGCAACACCGCCCGTCCGCTTTCATGGCGGATTTCAGCGCCGATGATCGGGGTGAGATTGCAGGTTTGGCAGGCGCGGTAAAACCAACCTATAGCGTACAAGCCGTTAACGTCGGTTAAGGCCAGTTCGTGAAAACCCAGCGCTTGCGCGCGTTGGCACAAGGCTTCAACTGAAGCCGTACCGTAACCGAAAGAATAGAAAGAGCGGACGGAAAGGTGTGAAAACATCAGGAAGCTTTAAACGAGTCGGCCTTGCCGAATGACGTGCTCGCCGAAGCGCGCCTTGATTTGATCCATCGCGGAATTAAGCAGGTGCTGTTTTGCATTCATTTCAGGCTGCGCGAAAATATCAAGCTGACGAACGAGCGGGCGGGTTTCGAGAATATGCAGCGATATTCGGCGAACGCTGACGCGGCGGACATTGGTTTTGTGCAGCAGTTCAAGAGCAGTCTTTCTCAGTTCACTTTCTTGCGAAATTTTTTTGATGCGGGCGGTTTTCGACAGCCGTTTTGTATCCGCGTACTCAAGATCGATCCGGATTTTCCATGCCTGGCGCTGCTTTTGGCGTAAATCTTTCTCAGCGTCCTCGGTGAGCCGAAACAGACGATCCCGGAGCTTGTCAACGTCGTTTGTGTCCGGAGTAAATATGGCCTGATAAGCGCTTTGGGGTTGTTTGGTTGGAATAATCGGGCTGAAGTCAACGCCCTTTGCTTGCTCGCAGAGCATGCGGCCAGCTTTACCAAAAACCGCTCGGCAATCCTGCAATTCGAGCTTGCCAAGCAGCCCTATAGTCGGCAATCCTATCAATTGCATCAAGCGCCACAATTTATCATCTACTGCAGGCAAATTGACCGCTTTTAAAGGATTGAGAAATTCCTGTTCCTTACCGCTTTCGACATAAAGCATGCCGTCTTCGACGGAAAAGCGTGATGCAATGCGGCTGACCAGTTTGTTGCCTGCCACGCCGACGGAAGGTTTTATGCCGATTTCAGTACGCACTTGCTTAACCGCTCGCCAACAGCGATCTAATACATTGTTGCTATTGTGCGTTTTTCCCGACCAGTCGACGTGTACTTTGCCGAGACTGCTGAGCTCGTAGAGCGCGCTGTGCGTCCTCACGGTTTGGCAAAGCGCTTGGCTGCCGCTCTGGTAATACGGGCGATCAAAAGGCAGGATTTCTACGCCGCGACACAGTTTGCGAGCGGCGGAGAGCAACATGCCTTTGCGAATTCCCTCTTGATAGGCAGTCTCCGAGATAGATTGCACCACCGCCCGTTCGCCGACAGCCGGAGCGATGGCCACCGGGCGGG
>CAXHAT010000376.1:0-4221 GCA_964014485.1 uncultured Deferribacteres bacterium | reverse complement strand
AGTTACTGCGCTTGGAGATGTTTTCAAAGATCGCTTGGAAAATTGCCGCAAGGCCTTGAAAGAACGCAAAAGCAATGAAGTCGCGGACGAAAATTGCTTTGTCGGCTTTGACGCCTTTGAAAAAGTCATCGATTCAGGCGTTGACGTCATTATTCTCGCCACCCCGCCGCACTTCCGCCCGGACCATTTTGAAGCCGCCGTTAATGCCAAAAAACACATTTTCACGGAAAAACCGCTCGCGGTCGACCCTACAGGCGTGCGGTCAATTCTCGCCAGTGCGGAGCGCGCCAAGCAATTTGGCTTATGCGTAGGAACGGGGACGCAGCGTCGTCATCAAAGAAACTATGTCACGACCTATGAGCACATCAAGGCCGGGGCGATCGGCGAAATCGTTTCAGCGAACTGCTACTGGAATCAAAACAAACTTTGGCACCGCGACCCGACTCCGGAATGGTCGGAAATGGAATACATGATTCGCGACTGGGTGAATTGGTGCTGGCTCTCCGGCGATCATATCGTCGAACAACATATTCACAATATTGACGTTGTGAATTGGTTTACTGGCAAGCATCCCGTCAGTGCAGTTGGCGTGGGCGGCAGACACCGCAGGCCGACAGGTGACCAATACGACAGCTTTAGCGTCGATTTTGTCTATGAAGACGGAATTCACGTTCACAGCATGTGCCGCCAGATCAACGGCTGTAAAAACAATGTTTCTGAACAAGTTCGCGGCACGAAAGGCTGCAGCAATTGCAGCGACTCCATTTTCGATAATAGCGGGAAACTGGTTTGGGAATATGAATATCCGGAGAATGAGGAAGGCAAAAAGCGGGTGAAAGTTTCGCCGTACGTTCAGGAACACATCGACATGGTCACGGCCATTCGCGCCAACAAACCCTACCAGGAGGCGGAAGCTACGGCCATTTCGACGATGTCGGCGATTATGGGACGCATTGCCGCTTACACAGGAAAAGAAGTGACGTGGGACGAAATGATGAACTCCGACATGCGAATTGGGCCAAAGACTTACGTGCTTGGCAGTGTTGATCTGGACGAAGTAGTTCCTGTGCCCGGGACGCCGGCTTGAGGGAGTAAGTAGTATTTAGTCATTAGTATTTAGAATTAATCCTGACAGGACTCTAAGCCCTGTCAGGATTAGAAAACCGTATTGGCGGCTATTAAAAGGAGGCGAAAATGCAAAAAAAGAAGGAACAAGCCGGCGGCATGTCGCGGCGGGCTTTTATGGGAACCGGGGCGGCCGGCGCTGCGGCTTTTATGGTGGTTCCAAGGCACGTGCTTGGCGGCGCGGGCTATAAAGCGCCAAGCGATATGCTCAATATCGCTTGCGTCGGCGTTGGCGGCAAGGGATTCTCGGATATTTCCGGCATTGCGACGGATAACATCGTCGCGCTGGTTGACGTTGACGATACGCAAATGGCGCGCACGCTGAAGCGCGATGACGCCGAACTAAAAAGCAAGCTTCAAAAGGCCAAAAAATATCGCGATTTTCGCGTCATGCTTGAAAAACACAAAGACGACGTGGACGCGATCACCGTCTCCACGCCGGATCACACCCACGCCGTGATTGCTATGGCGGCCATGCAAATGGGCAAGCACGCTTTTGTACAAAAGCCTCTGACGCATTCGGTTTCTGAAGCGCGCGCACTGGCGGAAGCGGCGAAAAAATACAAAGTCGTCACGCAAATGGGCAATCAGGGACACGCCGGAGAAGGCGGGCGATTGGTCTGCGAATGGATTTGGGACGGCGCCATTGGCCCGGTTCGCGAAGTGCACTGCTGGACGAATCGTCCTATCTGGCCGCAGGGCGTCAACGCGCCAAAAGAAATCCCGACGACGCCCTCGACGTTCGATTGGGATCTTTGGCTGGGCCCGGCGCCTTATCGTCCCTACCACCCGGCCTATGCGCCGTTCTCCTGGCGCGGTTGGTGGGATTTCGGCACAGGCGCTCTCGGCGATATGGGCGCGCATATTTTTGATCACCCATACTGGGCGCTTAAGCTCGGTCTGCCGACCGCGGTTCAAGCCAGCTCGACGCGCTTCACTAAAGATTCCTACCCGGTGGCGGAAAAGGTTCACTATGAATTCGCTGCTCGCGAAAACATGCCGGCGACCACTTTAACTTGGTATGACGGCGGCTTGATGCCAGAACGCCCGGTGGAAATTGAGCAGGGCCGCAAGATGGGAGACAGCGGCGGCGGATGTTTATTTGTCGGTGAAAAAGGTGAGCTGATGTGCAGCGTGTACGGCAGAAACCCGCGAATTATTCCTGAAGCCAAAATGAAGGAATACAAGCGCCCGGAAAAAACGATTCCGCGTTCGCCGGGCATCCATCAGGAATGGGTCGCCGCCTGCAAGGGCGAAGGCGAAACCACGTCACACTTTGACTACGCCGCCCGACTAACGGAAACCATGATGCTTGGCAACGTCGCCGTTCTTATGCAGAGCAAAAATATGAAGCTCGAGTATGACGGCGAGAAGATGGAATTCACCAACTTGCCCGAGGCAAACAAGCACTTGACGCGCGAATACCGCCCAGGCTGGGGACTTTCCTGACCCAATTTTGATTGTCGTTCAAAAATAGTGCGCAAGCAAATTCAAAGTGATTTGCGGCGCACTATTTTGGTTTTAGCCCCTTTCAAAATTTCAGCAAAGCAGACAGGTGACGCCATCTACGGTCAGATTATTCTTACGAGTATTACGTTGATCTTGCTCTGCATGGGCGTACACCATGAAGCCCTTCGCCTTGCTTCATCTCGTCTGATCGCGTCCCACATTCCTCCGCGTCTCAATGTCTCACTTGCTGTACTCATCGCTCTCGCGGCGCATTTCGTGGAAGTTGTCATTTTTTCTATAGGCTGGCATGTGCTTTTGCAAGACGGCGTAGGCTCACTTTCGAGCGCGGCGACGGATATGGAAACTTTGATCTACTTTTCGTTGGTCACCTACACTTCATTGGGCTATGGAGACGTCATACCAATCGGGCCTATTCGGCTGCTTGCAGGCATCGAGTCTCTCGTCGGACTTGTATTAATCGCCTGGACGGCTTCTTTTACATACCTGGAAATGCGACGCTACTGGTTCACGACCGAAGAACTTTAATCAGAATGTTTTAAGGAACGAGAAAAATTCAAATGAACACGGAATTCGCTTCTCAAAAAGTGCTGGTTGTTGGCTGCGGCAATATGGGCGCGTCTCATGCGCGCGCGTATCATAAAATGGACGGCTTCGAACTTGTCGGCTTGGTGGCGCCGACTCCGAAACGTCGCGAGGAATTGGCCAAAGAGTTGGGCGGCGTTCAGCAATTTGATGATTTTGATAAAGCGCTGACCGAAACGCGCCCTGACGCAGTGTCTATCAACAGCTATCCCGACACGCACTATGATTACGCCATAAAAAGCCTCAAAGCCGACGCTCACGTTTTTATTGAAAAACCGCTGGCTGAAACAGTCGAACAAGCACAAGAAATCGTTGATTTGGCAACCGCCAAAAATAAAAAAGTCGTCGTCGGATACATTTTGCGCGTCCATCCGGCGTGGATGAAGTTTATCGAAACGGCGCAGACTTTGGGGAAGCCGCTGGTGATGCGCATGAACTTGAATCAACAAAGCAGCGGCGGGGAATGGGTGACGCACAAACATTTGATGAATTCGATGTCGCCCATCGTTGATTGCGGCGTGCATTACGTGGACGTGATGTGCCAGATGACGCGCAGCCGTCCAATTCGCGTACAGGCAATCGGCGCAAGGCTGAGCGAAGAAATCGACAAGGAAATGTACAATTACGGCCATCTGCAGGTCGTTTTCGAAGACGGCTCCGTTGGATGGTACGAAGCGGGTTGGGGGCCAATGATGAGCGAAACGGCGTTTTTTGTGAAAGACGTGATCGGGCCGAAGGGTTGCGTCAGTATCGTCGATCCCGGCGAGTTGGGAAACGCGGAATCCGCCGACGTCGACGCGCATACCAAAACCAATGCGCTCAAGCGGCATTTTTCCGATCTTGACCAAAGCGGCGTGTTCACAAAGAAGGACGTCATTATCGACACCAAGGACGAGCCGGATCATCAAGGGCTTTGTGATCGCGAGCAGGAGTTTTTCCTGCGAGCCATAAAAGATGATCTGGATTTAGCCGATCATCTCGCGGACGCAGTCAATAGTTTGCGGATCGTTCTCGCCGCCGATGAGTCAGTGAAAATCGGCAAGG
>CAXHAT010000375.1:0-4232 GCA_964014485.1 uncultured Deferribacteres bacterium | reverse complement strand
ATATCGGAGCTGCGATCAATCCAACGACGATCTGCGAAAAGAAGAAAAATATAAGTGTATAAAGAAAAGCCGCCCACAGCGGAAAGCGGCTTTGGTTGGCGTCCTTAGCAGGCGCGTCTACCGCACCTTGTGTTGTTTCTGGGGGAATGTTTGTTTTTTCAAGCATATTGATCGGTTCTGTTGGGTAGTTGATGCTAAAGCCACATTTTTCTACTCAGAAAGATCGGGAATAGAAGAAAAAATAACGGCGCGAACTTTTTGTGCAGTTTCAAGCGCCTTCGAAGCTTCTGGCTGCACTGGCCAAAACTCGAGGTCATACCGCATTTCTACAGCAAAATCGGTGATCTCCGCCAAATCAAACCTCCCCAAATCACCAGAATTTGCTTCTTGCAGACAACGCCGTTGCAAATCTTCAAGATCACCTGTTTTGGGGATAGACGCTCATAAAAGGAAAGAAAATTTTTGAGCAGCTTCTCAATAGCTTGTTACACATGAAAACAAGCGGTAACATAGGGGCCGACACTGTCAATGATGGTTTTAGCTGCATTCATATCGCTGTCCGCTTTGGCAATCCAGCTTTTGACAAGCTCAAGCCTTGTTTTCATAAATAATTCGTCCTTCTCGCAATACGGTTGAGATAAACGCATTTGGCGCATGCCGCCGCTCTGCAATTTCCTGCGGCGTCCAAACAACAATATCTTTTGCAAATTCCATATTCTTAAGGGTGCGGCGATATTTGGCGGCTCGTTTATAACGCGACTTGCAAAACTCCTCAATAATCAGGAAATCAAAGTCGCTTTCAGAATCTGCACCTCCGTGCGCCTGAGAACCGAACAAAAGAATTTTAAGCGGACGTCCGGCAGCAAGGCGCTTTTCGGCGATTTGTTGTAAGAACCGATCTTGATTCTGTATTGCGTTCATTTTAGCAATCATAACGACTAAGCACCCTGTCTTTAACTTCCTCCCATAGAATTCCCGAAGCGGGATGTTTCATAAGATTCGCTTTCCGACGATCCAACTCTTTTTTTTGCCAATCATGGATTGGAACGTTCTCCGGAGAGACGGCGGAATGGTTGTCGAGATTTTTAGCTGTTTGTTCTTTTCTTTCTGATTTCATTTCAAATGACCGACTGCATGGCTTTCGTAAACTTGTCCATTGCCCCGAGCATTTGAGTAAAGAACAACGGGAGTTCTTCCGGCGAGGCTTTCTGTGAGCGGGTTTGCAAATCTTTGAGCGTTTCGCGGAGACTAACAAGATTATAAAAGCGGAGTTCTTTTTCAATTTGTTCAATCGTTCCCCGAATGCCGGAAAGCTCCATTTCTTTTAACAAAATATCTTTCTTGGAATCGGCTTCAATTACTTGAGCGCGCTGTCGCAGTTTTTCCAGTTGCTGAATGGAAAACAGAGCTTGTTCTGATGTTTCAATCATTTCAGTTTCACCTCGATTAGACCTTTCCGCTGTTTAGGGTTTGATTTGAAAACGGAGAAAAATTCGAACCATTCGTCCCAACCTTGTTGGTCGGTAACGAGGAAGGCTTCCTCAGGTTTTCTTCTCAAAAACATTTGTTGGAGCAAAAGGGCTTGTGAATCTTTTTCAAGGAGCATCTGGAGAAACTCCTTCCCCAGCCAAATAACCACGTCAATATCTCCCGGTTCCGGTTTCTGTGTAACGAAGCTTCCGTTAACGAAAACCCTTGAAGCGCCACAATGTTGTGCTAAAATTACAAACATTTTCAGCCGAGAGTAGAGCATTGCTCTTTTGCGCGTACTCTTCCCAAAACGTTCTTCAATTTCCTGCAATCCCGCCAAATAAAGGCCTGGCGGTAATAGTCCGTCTGTCTGTAAGGCTGGAATTTTCATTTGTCAAAATTGGCTCTTCAACTCTTGAGAGAAATGGCGGCGACCAAAACTTAAAAAATCCATCCCCGCTTTGCAATCCAAAAAGATTCTCCGTGAAAATCTTACTTTGTCGTTATATTTTTTTGTTCACACGACCATCCTCATGGACGACCCGCCTCGCATGGAAGCGCCTGAAGTGCCCGAACTCAAAAATTTCTGATTTCAAGTGCGTAATGAAATGACAAAATCGTGATTTTGATTCGTTTTACGATTGGCCTATTTTGCTTCTGCAAGCTGATTTTTAGAACGGCGTCCGCCTTGCTATAAGCAAAGCGACCCGCATTCATCAAATTTTCACAAAACAGTTGTTCTCCCGTCGCGCTCGTTTCTTAAAGTCAGACGAACAAGCCTTATCGTTTCGTCCTTCTTTGCGCTTTATGTAAGCAATCCTTCGCCAGTCGAATTCGCCACGCTCACCCAATCTCGAAAGGTACGCCCATGCTCGCTTTGAAACGGTTTTTTGCCTCGCTGTCGATTGTCGCCCTCTTCGCTGGTCTCGTACACGCCCAACAGGATATGCAAATTTACACCCTCGACGTCGAACAAGGCGACGCTACGCTTATTGTTTCGCCGACGGGCAAGGCCATGCTTATCGACGGCGGCAACGAAGATTTCGGCACGACGAAAATCCTGCCGCTGCTCAATTCCCTCGTCGCGAACGGCACGATCACGCAACTTGATTTTATGGTGGCCACGCATTATGACGCCGACCACATCGGCGGGCTGGACGAAGTGGCGAACGGCGGTTTCAAACCCGTGATTTCCTACGACCGCGGCGACGATCGTCCCAACCAAACGCAGGCTTTCACCAACTACGTCAACGCCGTTTCCGACGTGCGCCAGGAAATGTTGCCCGGCGATGTCATCGATCTGGGCGGCGGCGTAATCATTACCTGCCATGCAGTCAATGGCGACCTCAGCGACGGCAGTTCGATCAACGTTGACGATCCGATGGATCCCGTCAACGCCGTCAACGAAAACGCCGCCAGCATCGGCCTGCTCGTCGAATTCGGCAAGTTCGATTTCTGGACGGCGGGCGATCTCACCGCCGGTTTTTTCGACAATCCTGACGTGGAAACGCCGGTCTCCGCCCTGGTCGGCGACATCGATGTTTTGCATGTCTCACACCATGGAAGCAACACTTCCACCAGCGACGGCATGCTCGCCAACATGCAGCCGGAAGTCTCCGTGATTTCCATGGGCACGGAAAACACCTTCGGGCACCCGACCGTTGAAGTCGTGGATCGGCTTTTTGCCGCAACAACCACCACCGGCGAGGCGCCGCAAGTTTTTCAAACCAATTTTTCGCCAAATGACGCCCGCGCTTCGGATCGCGGAACCGTCGCAGACGGCGACGTCACCATTTCCACCAACGGCGTGGTTTACACCGTCAACGGCCCGGCTTTCGGCTCACTCGAATTTGACGCCGACGAACAGTTCCGCATCCTTTTCGACAATACCAAAGCTGAAACCGCCGGCAACGCCGATTGGATCATCGACGACGACCAACCTGATCCTTTGCCCGCCAATCCGAGCGTTGAAACGGACTGGCAAGGCGCCATTTCAGAATGGGCTTTTGATCTTTTTCAAACCGGCAATTATCTCGTCCAAACCCTGCCGGAAACCGGCGCGATTACTTTTGGCGACGATACGAACCCGCAGGACTTGTCCAACTACGACGTTTTCGTTCTGCCTGAGCCGAACATTCTACTCACCGCGGCTGAAAAGACCGCGATCATCAATTTTGTCGAAAGCGGCGGCGGCCTGTTTTGCATCGCTGACCACACTGGCTCAGACCGCAACAACGACGGTGCGGATTCGCCGGAAATCCTCAACGATCTTTTCAATAATAACGGTGTGGCGGCGAATATTTTCGGCGTGACTTACGATCTTGTCGACTTCACCGACAACCCCAACAATAATATTCGAACAACCCTCGATCAGCCCGTCGATTTCGCGGTGCTTGACGGGCCGTTTGGCCAAGTTACTGGCGTTGTGCTGGCGGCGGCCGCATCCATGACCATCGATCCCGGCGCCAACATCGCTGCGCGTGCTCATATTTGGCGGACTGGCGAAATACAGGACAACAACAATATCACTTTTGCCACCAGCCAGTACGGCAGCGGTCGCATCGCACTGATCGGCGATTCTTCTCCGGCGGACGACGGCACCGGCACGCCCGGTAATGCGCTGTTCGACGGCTGGAACGATCCAAACGCGACCAGCGATATTCTTTTCATGAACGCCACCCAGTGGCTCGCCGTCGGCTCCAGCGGCAGCGGCGACACAGACTTTCCGCCCTCTGTCGGCGAAATCGCTCTCGACCCGTTCG
>CAXHAT010000374.1:0-4285 GCA_964014485.1 uncultured Deferribacteres bacterium | reverse complement strand
CACCAAGAAGCTCGTCGGCAGCGTCAGATGTGTATAAGAGACAGGGCAAAAGCGCAGCGTAATTTGAACTTCAGCGCGCTCTCTTGAGCTTCGGAGTGATAACCTTGAGCAAAACTGATTTTAGGCGTTCGATATCGTCTTCCGTAGTCAATCTGCTGAAACTAAAACGTACGGCGGAATTTTGCCGTGGCTTTGGCAGATTCATCGCTTGAAGTACGTGAGAAATTTCAACCTTCCCGCTGCTGCAAGCGGAACCGTTCGATACTGCAACGTCATGCAAATCGAGCTTCATGACCAACGCTTCGCTCTCCAGACCAGGAAAAGAATAATTGCAAATATACGGGGACTTTTTCGCATCTCCCCCGTTTAGCTTCGCCACAGGCATTTCGGCGACCATAAATCTTTGAAATTCAGAAATCCGCGCGACAACTTTTTCATCGTTTTGCATTTCTCGGAGCGCAATCTCAACGGCCTTCGCAAAGCCGACAATCCCGGCGACGTTTTCCGTTCCGGCGCGTCTGCCGTTTTCTTGTGCGCCGCCGGTTATAAGCGGTGAAAGCTTGACCCCGCGACGCAGAAATAACGCTCCCACGCCCTTGGGCCCGTGAAGTTTATGCGCTGAAAAGCTCATCATCGAGGCCGGAAATTTCCGAACGTCAATCGGCAGTTTTCCAAGCGCCTGAACCGCGTCGGTGTGAAAAAAAACGCGTTTTTCCGCCGCCATCTCCGAAAGTTCTTGCAGCGGCTGAATGACGCCGGTTTCGTTATTCACCGACATAACACTCGCCAACGCAATGTTTGACGAAATCGTTTCTGAGAAAGCCTCGAGGCTGACCACGCCGTCTTGATCAACCGGTATTTTTAAAACCGACCGGTCGGTCTTTTCCAGGCGCGTCGCTGTGTTGAGCACGCTGGGGTGTTCAACGGCGGAGACCGCCAAACCGCCGTTTGCAAAGCGTTGCGCCGTTCCGACTAACGCCAAATTGTTTGCTTCCGAGCCGCCTCCTGTAAAAATTATTTCGTCCGGTCTGGCGTGAATCGCGCCGGCGACGATTTCACGAGCACGATCCAACGCAAATTTCGCTTCCCGACCAAAAAAATGTAAGCTGGAGGCATTGCCGAACGCGCCGCGCAAATACGGCGTCATAGCCTCAAAAACTTCTTCGAGAACAGGCGTTGTCGCGGCGTTGTCGCAATAAATTTCGTTCATAGGAAAGAATTTGGCAATTTTATGAAATAAATGCACGCGGAAAGTGGTTTTACCCGAAGAATCTCGCACGGCAAGCCGTTCGAGATCGTCCGGCTACCAGTAACATCTTGGCGGCGCTTACTGGTAGCTTTTTTATTGAAGGTCCAGCCAACCACTTTTCTTGCACAAACATTAAAGCAAATTAACATTTTTGCGATCATTTTTCTGGCATTTGCCTGTTAGGATGTATAATACTATCATAGCGGCACGGAAGGGACCCTGTGCAGGGAGATCGGCAAACAAATTTTCATCAAACGCCGTAACACAAAATTCGTCTCAGACTTGTTTCCCGCCATCCTATAGAGAACGGATTTCTCACCAACAAATATACGGATCGCCGTTATGCGGCTGATTCGACCCCATCCATTTTTTGCAGAGGAGGTTTCAGATGAAACGTCTGTTTTATCCTATGTTCTTGCTGTTGTTGATTGGTTTTGTTGCGTGCAGTCAGGTTGACAACCCGTCTTCGCCAGTGCAGGACGAACAACAGCTCACACTTGAACTCAACGGCGTCGAAGCGAATGTTGCGAAAGTACGAGTCAAAGCAGAAGCGTTCAGCGAAAAAGTGCGTGCAAAAATGGCCGAGCGCCGCGCCGTACTGGGCAAACGTCGGCAAAACAATGACGCGCGCCTGCAAGCCAAAATCCGCGTACCCGACGACTATCCAACGATCCAGGACGCCATCGACAACGCCTCACCCGGTGACAAAATCAAAGTCTCGGACGGCGTTTACGATGAAGACATTTATGTCGATCTCGATGATCTTGAAATCACCGCGGACGGCGACGTGACCATCGAAGGCGGCTTCATTTTGTGCGAAGTTTCCGGGATCGAAATTGAAGGTTTTACTATTTTGTACGGCGACGATTCGGATGAATACGGCATTTATGCAGAAGATTGCTCCGATCTGAAAATTAAGGACAACGCGATCAACGAAACCGGAGATTGCGCCATATACATCATCGATTCCTATGACTTGCAGATCAAGAGCAACAACATCTTGGACACCGACGACTACGGCATCTTTCTGGAGACCTGCTGGGACAGTGAGATCGATGACAACACCGTTACACACGACGGCGATTCCTGCTACGGCATTTCGGTCGTATGCGGCAGCTATAATGTTGAAGTCAGCGGCAATTATGTTGAGGGCTTCTCAGATAGTTTCGTGATCTACGATGACGTCTATCACTGTGAAGTCAAAGATAACAGCGCCGTCAACGCCGACGACGCGGGTTACTGGATTGGCGATGAAGTCTATGAAAACGTTTTCGGTTCTGACAACACCGCCACCGGCTGTGACCGCGGCTTCTTCCTGCGCGATGATTCTTACGATAACATTGTGAAAAAGAACACGGCCACCGGCAACGTCTGCGATGTCGATTTTGATGAAGTCAACAACAATACGCTAATCAAAAACACCTGGCCGGTCGTCTGCGATCCGCCAATCTAAACGACAATCGCAGCCAATAATCGAGATTGAACGCTGAAAGTCCCGATCGATTTGCATAAGCGTCAACCTGGCCGAAACGCGGTTTTTCGGTCGGGTTGACGTGGACTGAATTATGATCATTCAATAAAGTTCTTTTTGTAAGAGCCGTGTTCATTGAGCACGGCTTTTTTTCGTTTTAATGTGAAACCTATGACGATAAACAACATTTCGAATGACAGCGCTTGCGACTTAACGCTTTGAATAGTTAAACTTTTTGACAAAACCATTTTCTACGAAACCTGATCTTGTCATCTGTAAAAAACGGAAACCTAGATGGGAACATTAAATCTGAACCGCAGGAATTTTTTGAAGGGCAGCGCTGCGTTTGCCGCCGCAGGAGCCGTATCCCCGAATTTTGTTTTTCATATCAAAAAAAGTCGCCCGGTTTTGGAGGGTGAAGTCATCGGTCACGGCGATTTTAAGTATCGCGTTAACAAAGCCTGGGGCGATCTTGATCCGGCCAAAACGCCGGTGCTCAATTGTCACGAAATGGTGATGGATCGAAAAGGGCGGCTCATCATGGTGACGGACGAAGTCAAAAACAATATTTTGATCTACGACAAGTCCGGCAACTTGCTGGAAACCTGGGGCACGACTTATCCCGGCGGGCACGGCCTGTCTCTCTGGCAGGAAGGCGGCGAAGATTTTCTTTTTATCTGCGATCCGGGGCAAGGCAAGGTTGTCAAAACCACCGTCGACGGGCGGGAGTTGATGACTCTGAAAACGCCGCATGAATTGGAGATTTACAAAAAAGAACAGCCTTACCGCCCAACAGAAACGGCGCTCGCTTCCAACGGCGATATTTACATTGCCGACGGCTACGGCTCTCAATTCATTTTACAGTTCGATCACAAAGGAAATTTCATCCGCCATTTCGGCGGCGGCGGAGACGGCGATGATCAATTCCAAACCGCACACGGCGTCTGCGTCGACAATCGCGACAAAGACAATCCCACGCTGCTTTGCACTTCCCGCGCGCACAATTCCTTCAAACGCTTCACGCTTGACGGCAAATATCTCTCAACGATTTTTCTCCCGGGCGCGTTCGTCTGCCGCGCTGTGATCGACGGGGACAATCTTTACTCCGGCGTGTGCTGGTCGCGTCTCAAATACTTGAACCGCACGCCCAATTCCGGTTTTGTCACCATTCTGGATAAAAACGACAAGGTCGTCTCCAACCCCGGCGGCACGGCGCCGCGCTATGAAAACGGCGAATTGCAACTGATGGTGCAAAAACAGACCATTTTTAATCATTGCCACGACGTGTGCGTCGACGATGACAAGAATCTCTACATTTGCCAGTGGAATGCGAACAAAACCTATCCGATTAAATTAGAACGCGTTTAACGCAATCTCGGTAGATTTAAATGAGAATAAGCATGCTAAATTCCATGCGTGAAACGCTGAAAACTCTCTCTTTCAAGATGGGACTTTTTAAGGATGTTTTTTTTGAAAAACTGATTTCAATCCACTGTGTCATACCCGCGCAGGCGGGTATCCAGACAACGGCGCCCCAAAGCTGGATACCCGCCTGCGCGGGTATG
>CAXHAT010000373.1:0-4289 GCA_964014485.1 uncultured Deferribacteres bacterium | reverse complement strand
AAATTGAAAAGGCCTTCTTGCTTGATTTTGCAAGAAGGCCTTTTCTTATGTCAGCATCCCGGCGGCGACCTACTCTCCCGCTTCGTCTCCAAAGCAGTACCATCGGCGCGGAAGGACTTTACTTCTCTGTTCGGAATGGGAAGAGGTGTTACCCCTTCGCTATGACCGCCGGAAATTTATTTTTAAGTTTGTTTTGACTTCTGAATACGCGTTCGCCTTTGTTAAAGAGCGGTTTTACTAAAGATGAAGCGACCTGCCGCGGGAAATAAATTTTGGTTAAGCCCTCGACCGATTAGTATCACTCGGCTGAACATATTGCTATGCTTACACCTGTGACCTATCAACCTCGTCATCTACAAGGGGTCTTACTCCCCCAAAGGGGATGGGATATCTCATCTTGGGGCGGGCTTCGCGCTTAGATGCTTTCAGCGCTTATCCCGTCCGAACATAGCTACCCAGCAATGCAACTGGCGTCACAACTGGCGCACTAGCGGTTCGTCCACTCCGGTCCTCTCGTACTAAGAGCAGAACCCCTCAAATATCCTACGCCCGCAACAGATAGGGACCGAACTGTCTCACGACGTTCTAAACCCAGCTCACGTACCGCTTTAATTGGCGAACAGCCAAACCCTTGGGACCTTCTCCAGCCCCAGGATGCGATGAGCCGACATCGAGGTGCCAAACCGGGCCGTCGATGTGAACTCTTGGGCCCGATCAGCCTGTTATCCCCGGAGTACCTTTTATCCGTTGAGCGACGGCAGTTCCATACCCAACCGCCGGATCACTAAGCCCTGCTTTCGCACCTGCTCCACCCGTCGGTGTCGCAGTCAAGCTCCCTTGTGCCTTTACACTCTACGCACGATTGCCGACCGTGCCGAGGGAACCTTTGGGCGCCTCCGTTACATTTTGGGAGGCGACCGCCCCAGTCAAACTACCCGCCAAGCACTGTTCCTAATCCGGATTCACGGACCAAGGTTAGTATTCCAACAAAACAAGGGTGGTATTTCAAGGACGACTCCACGACGACTAGCGTCGCCGCTTCAACGTCTCCCACCTATCCTACACATGCAATGCCAAAATACAATGCTAAACTGTAGTAAAGGTTCACGGGGTCTTTCCGTCCCGTTGCGGGTACCCGGCATCTTCACCGGGACTACAATTTCGCCGAGCCTCTGGTTGAGACAGCGCCCAAGTCGTTACACCATTCGTGCAGGTCGGAACTTACCCGACAAGGAATTTCGCTACCTTAGGACCGTTATAGTTACGGCCGCCGTTTACTGGGGCTTCGATTCAAAGCTTCTCCAGACAAGTCCGGATAACCTCTCCTCTTAACCTTCCAGCACCGGGCAGGTGTCAGTCCGTATACGTCGTCTTCACGACTTCGCACAGACCTGTGTTTTTAGTAAACAGTCGCCCAGGCCTTTTCACTGCGGCTCGTTTCGGCTATCGCGCGAAGCAATTCACCTAATCCGAGCGCCCCTTCTCCCGAAGTTACGGGGCCAATTTGCCTAGTTCCTTAACCAGAGATCACTCGAGCACCTGAGGATACTCTCCTCATCTACCTGTGTCGGTTTGCGGTACGGGCGCTTTTACATCTCGCTTAGCAGCTTTTCTCGGCAGTATGATTACGGTCTCTATCGGATCGCCAAAGGCTCACCGTACTGTCGGATCTCGGAATTAACAACGTCGCGGATTTGCCTGCAACGTCTCCCTACATCCTTCAACCAGCCAATCCAATCGCTGGCGGACCTGTCACGACTGCGTCACTACATCGCTCAAACAATGAAAAAGCGGTACGGGAATATTAACCCGTCTCCCATCAACTACGCCTCTCGGCCTCGTCTTAGGGTCCGACTAACCCTGAGCAGATTGACTTTACTCAGGAAACCTTAGATTTTCGGTGTGCGCGGTTCTCACACGCATTATCGCTACTCATGCTGGCATGATCATTTCCGATATCTCCAGGAAATCTCGCAACTTCCCTTCGCAGACCTACGGAACGCTCCCCTACCCCCCGCAACAAGTGCGGGGCCGCGGCTTCGGCGACATGCTTTAGTCCCGGCAATTATCGGCGCAAAACCACTTGACCAGTGAGCTATTACGCACTCTTTAAATGGTGGCTGCTTCTAAGCCAACATCCTGGTTGTCTCTGCAATTTCACATCCTTTCTCACTTAGCATGTACTTAAGGACCTTAGCCGGCGGTCCGGGTTGTTTCCCTCTTGGCTATGAAGCTTATCCCACATAGCCTGACTCCCGATAAACAAGTCAACGGCATTCGGAGTTTGGTTGGGGGTGGTACCCTGTTAAGGGCCCTAGCCCAGTCAGTGCTCTACCTCCGTCACTCTATCAATCGAGGCTAGCCCTAAAGCTATTTCGGGGAGAACGAGCTATCTCCGGGTTTGATTGGCCTTTCACCCCTACCCACAGCTCATCCCCTAATTTTTCAACATTAGTGGGTTCGGGCCTCCACAACCTGTTATGGTCGCTTCACCCTGGCCATGGGTAGATCACCCGGCTTCGCGTCTGCCGCATGCAACTCAATCGCCCTGTTCAGACTCGCTTTCGCTACGGCTTCGTGACTGAATCACTTAACCTTGCTGCATACGAGCAACTCACCAGCTCATTATGCAAAAGGCACGCCGTCATCCCGACGAATCAGGACTCCGACTGCTTGTAAGCGTATGGTTTCAGGTACTATTTCACTCCCCGCCAGGGGTGCTTTTCACCTTTCCCTCACGGTACTCATTCACTATCGGTCACAAGAGAGTATTTAGCCTTGGGTGATGGTCCACCCGGATTCCCGCAAGGTTTCACGTGCCCCGCGGTACTCGGGAAATCGATCAGGAAGGCGCCTCGCTTTCGCATACAGGGCTATCACCTTCTTCGGCCGGCCTTTCCAGACCTGTTCCGCCAGCAAAACGCTTTTTTACTTCCCGCAAATGCTGCATCATTCGCAAAATCGATCCCCGCAACCCCTGCTACGCAACGCATACAGGCTTACACGTCGCAGGTTTGGGCTCTTTCCCTTTCGCTCGCCGCTACTCAGAAAATCGCGATTGCTTTCTCTTCCTGCAGGTACTTAGATGTTTCAGTTCCCTGCGTTGGCCTCCGAACGCCTATAGATTCAGCGCCGGATTTCCCGACATGACTCGGGACGGGTTGCCCCATTCGGAAATCCTCGGATCTAAGATCGTTTGCATCTCCCCGAGGCTTATCGCAGCTTATCACGTCCTTCATCGCCTTCTTGTGCCAAGGCATCCGCCATACGCCCTTAATAGCTTAACCAAAAATCTTTCTCCTACAGCAGGTCGCTTTATCCTTAGATAAAACCCGCTATATCTTTTACTCAAGCTAAACGTATTCAATTGTCAAAGAACAAACTAAACGCGCTTCCACAAAGAAAAACGCAGTGGAGATAACCGGGCTCGAACCGGTGACCTCCTGGTTGCAAACCAGGCGCTCTCCCAACTGAGCTATATCCCCGAAAAGGGGCAAGAAGCAAACGGCAAAGAATCAAAGACAAATACATCTTCAAGCTTTGCCGTTTACGCCTTGCTCCGTGGGCCTAAGTGGAATTGAACCACTGACCTCACGCTTATCAGGCGTGCGCTCTAACCAGACTGAGCTATAGGCCCAAATCTCTATTTCAAAATCAACTCATCAACCGCGCCGGCAATCAAAACCGGACAAACAGCAGAAGAAGCGATTGTCTTATCAAAAAAATAAAATTGAAGCGCGCCGATCTCTCAAGCTCGACCTGAGGTATCTTCCAACTAAAATCATCGTCAAAAACGACAACCGTCGGAAAATCTCCCTGAAAGGAGGTGATCCAGCCGCACCTTCCGGTACGGCTACCTTGTTACGACTTCGCCCCAGTCATCAGTCTCACCTTCGGCACATCCTTCCACAAGGGTTAGGTCTGTGACTTCGGGCGCTACCGACTTCCATGGCGTGACGGGCGGTGTGTACAAGGCCCGGGAACGTATTCACCGCGGCATGCTGATCCGCGATTACTAGCGATTCCAACTTCATGCAGTCGAGTTGCAGACTGCAATCCGAACTGAGGCCGGTTTTTAGGGATTACCACCACCTCGCGGTATCGGAACCCTTTGTACCGACCATTGTAGCACGTGTGTAGCCCTGGGCGTAAGGGCCATGAGGACTTGACGTCATCCCCACCTTCCTCCGACTTATACGTCGGCAGTCTCCATAGAGTGCCCAGCATTACCTGATGGCAACTAAAGACAAGGGTTGCGCTCGTTGCGGGACTTAACCCAACATCTCACG
>CAXHAT010000372.1:0-4305 GCA_964014485.1 uncultured Deferribacteres bacterium | reverse complement strand
GCTTGTAATTGCGTCAGGAAACTGAATGCAAAAAGGAATAAACTGGAATAAAAAATCAGGTTTGGCGGGCTTTTTTTCATTTTTGAATCGCTCAATTTCAGAATATAGTTGATGGCAGAGTTTCCAGATTCTCAGTCGGGCGGCCAAGTGTTTTATTCAAGATGAATCTATTTTGTCTATTTCAAGGGGAATGCACAATAGATTCCTCCTGAATGACACGCGTTAAATTTTCAGACAAAACCACGAGACGGCTGGCTAACGATAATACACAATCATATCCATCGACGGGATTTCCATCGGCGCGCGTCCGGCCTTTTTTTCCAACTGCCGGAGCATGGTAACGATCTGGCCGCGATGGTATTGGGCGTGATTCACAACATGGGTGATGATTTGCCACAGCGGCTGTGAAAACTTTTCGCCGGCCGTGTTAGAATACTCAACGATCGCGTCTTCGTCGAGATTGGCGATCATTTTTTCGACTTTTCGCTGCAGCATCGCCCAATCGGCGTAGAGGGTCGGCCAGTCCGGATAATCCGATTCGGGCAACAGGCTGTCCGGCGACTCGCCTTCGACCCGGGAGAACCAGATCAACTCCGCCGCATACATATGCACCGCCGTGCCGCGCACACCGCCCATACTGCCGCCCAGATTTTCCGAATATTCATCCTGAGACAGATTTTTGAGCAAATCGAACAAACGCTCGTTCGCCCAGATGTTGTAATTTAAAAGGTGGTCGAAGGGGATTTTCATGATTTTCCGTGTTGCCTAATCCGTAGAGGCTGTTTTAAAAGTTCCGTAGGGATGCTTGACAATAGCCAGGCGACTTATCGCCTGGCACCAATGGTCTCTTATAATTTCGAGTCCCGCCAGGGACGATTGAGGCTGGAAACACGATAAAATTTCAACCGTCCCTGACGGGACTCGATAAAAAACAAAACGTGGTCTCCCCCGGAAGTGAACTTCCGGGCTACTTTCGACCGTCCTTGCGGGACTTTTAAAACAGCTTCTTAGAAAAATTTCCGAGTAACTTTGGATTAAATGAGTCTGACGGTGCAATGTGCAAGGGTTCAAGATTTTGAACCCCTGCGACAAGTTGGCATTGGAGCTGCCCTACAGAATTAATCAAACAGAGAATCAAAAGTCACGGTCGTGTAGAACGTCGTCCCGACCCGCACGCTGCCGATGGCGTCGAGATAATCGGAGCCGCCAAGATTATTGACGCCCATCTTGATGCGCGCGCCTTGATTCGGCATGTTGTAATTGATCTGCGCGTCGAAAATCGTCGTCGAAGGCAGGTCGCCGTTATCGAAAGAAGAATAGTAAAAATAGCCGTCACGGTAGCGCACCGAAGCTTTAAAGCCAAAGTTCTTAAACAATTCGCGATGCCCAAGACTGGCCGTGAACTTATTCTTCGGCGTATTTGTGTCATTGACAAAATCGTCGAAATTCGCCTTCACAATGTCCTGGTACGTGTAATTGCCGGAAAGCTGGTAGCCGCCGCCAAAATCCAGGGTTGCGGAAAAGCCAAAGCCGTGCAGCGTGGTTTCTTCGGTGTTGTTGGTGTAAACCGAATACGCCGACGGACTGAAAGACGGATCGAGCAACGATTGCTGTAATTCAAGCGCGTCAAAAACGATGCGCGTCGCGAAGAAATTGCTGTAATTTTGCCGCCAGTAAGTCGCGTCGACAAAAAGATTTTGGGTGAGCAGCGTTTTGTAGCCGAAAGCATATTCGCTCAACTTTGCCGGACTGCGATGAGAAAGATCGCTGATGGGCGTAATTTGATCCGGGGTAATCAAGCCTGCGGCGAGGGCGCCAACATCGGTTGGAGAAATAGCGCCGGTGCCGTCAAAGAAATGCTGCTTGTTAGTACGATCGGCGTTGTCCGGCGACCCGCCAATCAAAACGACAGGGCCGAGATTGAGATTGATGTATTGCGCTTCGATGGTCGGGTTTAAGATGGCCGACTGGTACGAGGCGCGGAAATTATGATCTTCAGCAACGGTGAAAACGCCGGAAATTCGGGGAGAAAATTCGGTGTCAAAGTTCGTGTGACCGTCAGCGCGCAGCGAGCCTTGCAGGCGCAAATTATTATCGAGAAAGTCTTTGCCCGCTTGTGCAAAAGCGCCCCATTCGTTGACGTTAAAGCCGTTGCCGTCACCGTCGCTATAAATCGTGCCGTAAGTATTCACGTTGTAACGGCGAAAATTCCCGCCAACCTGGAGGTCGAACGCTTTGAGCGCGCTGGAGAAATCGTACTGCCCTTCAATATTCCCGAAGCCGGAAGTCGAGCGAAAACCTGCGCCCGTACGAAAATCTTTTCGCAATTGCACAGTCTTCAGCGTTTCATTGAAAGCGTCTGAGCCGGGCTCCAGGCGTTCGGCGTCGGCAATGCCGCGAGCAAGACGGTGTGCAAGCTGATAGTCTTCTGCGTCAAGCGAGCCTTTTTGGCCGAGCAAGGCGCCAAGCTGCTGAACATAAGCGGCTGCGTACTGTCCGTACCAAACATTGTCCGATTTCCATTCGCGGTTAACGTTCCACCCTGAAAACACGATATCATAAGAATCTCCGGCGTTTTCCTCGGTATAAAATCCGCGCAACAACAGATTTTTCCCCTTAAGCTCCGAAACGTAATAATTGGTGTAGAGTCCGTCCAGGCCGTAACGGTTTGTGCCTTGGTAAATCGCCTTGCCGGTGCCGTAGCGCCACTTGGTGTTCCATTCCAGATTGTCATTGATCCGAAAATAAATTCCGGCGCTAAGCTTCAGGTTGAAAGCGTCGTCATAATTAAAAAGATCTTCTTCGTTATAGCCGGTGCGCGTCACAACGGTTTCCGAGCCGAGCGGGATTGCCGCGGCTTGCGGCGGCATCAACCCTTGATTGATCAGCGTTTGACGAACGGCGGTCAGATTAGCCGAATAATCATCGCCGTAAACATTCACGCCATTATAGGCCGGGTTGCCAATATGACTTGTGACGCCCGCCGTTGTCTTGTCGCTGAAATCATACGCGTGCCAATCCGTGCCTTTGATGTAATCCCCGACGATTTTAAATGCAAACCTGTCCGAAACGGCCTTGCCGTAGCGCATGGCAACGTTGTAGTGAGCCGTCGTTCCAGGGCGTGATTCCGAATTAGCGCCGGAGCCAAGTTGCAAGCTCAGCCCTTGATGGTAAAACGGATTTTTTGAGTTCAAAAACATGATGCCGCTAAAGGCGGAAGGACCGTAGAGCGCGGAGGCTGCGCCCGGAAGGATTTCAATCGATTCGACGTCAATATCGGACAAGCCCGCCATGTTGCCGACCGCAAATTGGCCGTTGGCGACCGGGGCGTTGTCCACGCCGTCGACGTATTGCTTGAACGAAACATTCGCCGTGCCGCCGTAACCGCGCGAACGCACGGATTTGAAAAACAGGCTGTTGGCGATCAATTCAACTTCCCGGACGTTTTTGATCGCGTCCCACATGGAGGCCGCCGGGGTTTCGCGCAATTCGAGAATATCAACTTTTTCAATGGAAACAGGCGACTTCAGAATGCTCTCTTCAACGCGCGACGCCGAAACGACGATGTCTTCGGTCATCAACGTCGCCTGATCGAGGCGAATTTCCATACTTTCGTTCGTGCCGGTTATTTCAACGATCTTTTTGACATACCCGATGCTGGAAACAATGAGATTAAAAGGAGGCTTTTTCGATGTGGTCAGCGTGAATTCGCCGCGTATTTTAGAGGCCGTGCCGACGACGGTGTTCTCAATAATCATATTGACGCCCGGAAGCGCCTCGCCAGTCACGGCGTCATAGACCTTGCCGGACAAGGTGATTTGTGCATGCGCCGATGCGCAGAGAAACACACCCGCCAAACTAAACGCCGCCATCCATTTTCGGAACGCCCTTTTGTCAGTTCTGTGTGAAGCTAGCTCAGAATACATCTCTCGCCTCCTTAGCAAATAGTTTTTATCGAACGGGGCTATAAGTTGCATTAATGTAATCTCAACGCTCTCGTTTGTCAAAGAAAACCAGCCCCGACTCGCTTCATCCTTGAATGCCGCAACAAGACTACGGTTCGTTCCGTTCGTTTCGGAAAAACTCTTATTGAATTTAGATTTATTTGAAAACGTTTTGCCGACATTCCGCACACAAAATTGGAGATGGAAATAATTTCTTTCTCTCATTAGCGCCGTCCTTCAGGGCGGTGGCAAGAGCGTCTTTCCCCCTTCCCCCCGCCGCGCTTGCGCGGCAGGGGGAAGAAAAGTGTGATTTTACCAAAACCCCGGCTTGAAAGCCGGGGCTAATGAGAGACAAAATCTC
>CAXHAT010000371.1:0-4351 GCA_964014485.1 uncultured Deferribacteres bacterium | reverse complement strand
CAAGAAAAATGGCCGCAAGCGCGCGAAGCTTTTCTGGAAGCGGCCAAAGAATCCCCCGAAAACAAAGAAAATATGGCGCGTCTGGCTTATGTGC
Source organism: uncultured Deferribacteres bacterium (assembly GCA_964014485.1). Lineage (GTDB taxonomy): Bacteria > Zhuqueibacterota > Zhuqueibacteria > Zhuqueibacterales > Geothermadaptataceae > CAXHAT01. The sequence goes on along the minus strand of CAXHAT010000371.1, from coordinate 4,257 downwards.
AAGGCAGACTGCATTTGCAAAAATCCGAGTGGACGCTCGCCGAAGCGCGATTTTCAGACGCCCAGGAAAACGACCCTGATTTTGCGGATGCGAGCCTTTTTCTGGCTTATGCGAAGGGCCGCGACAGATTGGAAAATGAAGCCTGGGACGAAGCAAGAGTCGCTTTTAACGTTGCGTTGACCTACAAGAGTGATTTTCCCCAAGCCGAAGCCGGGCTTTTAAGCGCGGAAGGTTGGATTGCTTTTCAAGCGGGCGATGCTCCGGGAGCGAAACGGAAATTTGAAAACGCTGTTCGTTTGGATGCAGGATTCGAGGCGGCAAGAAAAGGCTTGGCTGAAGTTGCTGACAACGCTTCAGAATCCGGTTCCGGTTTCGATGAAGTCAGACCGTATTTGATGATCGCGATCGGCTTTTCCGCAGTGCTTGTCATTTATTTTACTTTTTTCAGGCGAAAGCCAAAGCCGGCCGCAGTTCCGGTTCAAGGCTATGGTTCAAGCGAACCGACGGTCACTGAATATCGCTCCGGTTCTACAGGCTCGGGCGGTTGGTCTGCGAGTTCCTTTACGGAAGATGAAGCGCCGACGCAACTCATCCGCACGATCAATGATCGCTACAGACTTGACCAAGAACTTGGTCGCGGCGGGATGGGCGTTGTTTATCGCGCTTGGGATTTGAAAATGAAGCGGGCGGTAGCGTTGAAAACCATCCGCTTCGACAGCACGATGCCTGAGCAGACGTTGCAAGAAATCAAGGAAAGATTTCGCCGGGAAGCAGTCAGCGCGGGCGCCCTGAGCCCTGAGCATATCGTCATTATTTATGATGTTGACGAAGATTGGCAATCAAATACTATCTTCATCTCAATGGAGTTTTTGCAAGGGGAAGATTTGAAGCACCGGATGCGCCGGGTGAAAAACTATTCGCCGAAAGATGCGGCGGACATTGTGCGACAAGTCTGTCTTGCGCTTGAAGAAACGCACAACAACGGCATCGTTCATCGCGACATCAAACCTTCGAATATTTGGCTGCAAAGAAATAATCGCGTCAAGCTTTTGGATTTTGGCGTTGCGAAGGTCACGACCTCGACGATGATGACCAGTTCAACGCTGACAACGGCGGGTTTTAATCCGGGTACCGTCGAATACATGTCGCCGGAGCAAGCGGATGCGAAAGAGTTGGACGGCAGGTCGGACTTGTTCTCGCTGGGAACGGTCTTCTATGAACTGCTCACGGGAGTCAAGCCGTTTAAAGGCGAAGGCATTTCTTCAACTTTTAGCAAAATTTTTAACTACTCGCCGCCGGATCCGTCGCAATTAAACGATACCATTCCTAAGCCAATGGAGTTGGTCGTTACCAAAATGCTCGAAAAAGATCGCGATCAACGCTACCAGAAAGCGAGGGAGATTATCGCCGATCTGGACAAATTGCAATTTTGATTCTCAAGATGCCCTGAAAACCAAATCTTGTATCGAAAATCTATGGATTCTCTAAACACAAAGCTTGCGAAGCTAAGAGCCGAAAAGGACGCTGCCCGAGACCCGGCAATCACTGCGGTTATGAACAACGCGACCGAGGCGCTTCGAAGGTCTGATATTTTGGACGGCGTTAAATCAGTTGGAGACAGAGCGCCGCTGTTTGCCCGCCCCAATATTCATGGGAAAACGGTGCGATTGCGCAGCCTGCTGAAACGCGGTCCTGTCATTGTGAGTTTTTTTCGCGGCAGATGGTGACCGTATTGCCGCTTGGAGCAGGTTGCTCTTCAGAAAAAATTGCCGGAAATAATCTCAAAAAAAGCTGCGTTGCTAAGTCTTTCCCCGCAACTTCCTGAATTTTCGCGCGCCTGGGCTGAAGAAGACGGGATTGAATTCGAAGTTTTGCTTGATCTCGGTCTTGGCGTTGCACGTGATTACGGGCTTACGTTTAAACTGCCGGAAGACCTTCGCGACGTCTATCTGGAAAAACTGAAAATCGACCTTACTCGCTTTAATGGCGACGAATCGTGGGAATTACCCATTCCAGCGACTTTCATCGTTGGACAAGACGGCAAAATCGTCTACGCTTCAGCGGACGTGGACTATACAGCGCGGCCCGAACCTTCAGATGTTATCGAAGCAATTCCCTGATCACCCCTGATTTTTCCGCCAGCCGGGATTTAAAGGAGTGCAAAGCTTGCTTTGCCCCGCACTCGGCTCAACCGAACGAAGACTGAGTACCCCAACAAAAGACGGCGCGAAGTGCACAATTCAAGAAAAGCCTGCTGCCGAAAAGCAAGGCAAGCCTTGCACTCCTTTCCATGTCATTTGTTACTCAGACTCAGTAAATGACCAATGACGCGAAGCAAATGACAAAATATGACTAAATTTCTTCTCCCGCCAATCCAAGCGCCGGCGCCGCTTCCCGCATAGCGTCAATCACATTTTGAATGTGCTCCTCAAGTGAGATTTCGAGCAATTCCGCGCCGCGCGTAATGTCTTCACGCTTGACGGCGCGAGCAAAACCGGCGGACTTCATTTTTTTCTTCACCGATTTCACCTTCATCCCGTCCATCGTCTTTCCGGGGCGTACATAAGCGCAAGCCGTAATAAAACCGCAAAGTTCGTCTACCGCGAGAATTGCCTTGTCCATTAAACTCTCTGGCTGGACGCCGGAATAATCAGCGTGGACGAGAATGGCGCGCGTAATCTCTTCGTCGACGCCGATCCCTTTCAAATATTCGACCGCGACGTAGGGATGTTCTTCCGGCGTGGGATGTTTTTCATAATCCATGTCGTGCAACAAGCCGACAATCGCCCATTTTTCTTCGTCTTCGTTAAACTTCTTTGCATAAAATCGCATCGCCGCCTCAACCGCCAGCATATGCTTGCGCAGGCTGTCGCTTTCCGTCCATTCCGTCATCAAATTGTAAGCTTCGTCTCGCGTCATCTTCTCTCCTCAAAAAAATCAAAAACAGCAGTTGGTTTTTAATCTGGTTCGCTCTTTCACGTGGATTGCTGGAATATTAGATTGTTGTGTTTTATCACTCCATCACTCCATCACTCCATCACTCCATCACTCCATCACTCCATCACTCCAAAAACGAACGCAGGGTAACGATCAAGCCTTCAAAATTCAACAAAAAAGCCCGCGACGAAAATCGCAGGCTTTTCATTTATTGATGAATTTGCATGTTTATGTTGGTCAGCGCTTGCTCCTGACGCCGAAACCTAAACTGCAAAAACATTGTTATGGCTCTGCCCTGACCAGGCAAAACCTTATTGCGAATTGAATTCAGTTTTTGCACTCATTTAAGATGACAAAAGGTAACCGGCAAGCTCCCGATGAAATTTTATCGCCCAAACGGCTTTCCATTCGTGTATTATGACCAAATGAAAAGCAGGTACAAGGCGCGTCAAAATTTCGGAATGATACGATACTAAAAATATCACCAGCTTTTGCCTGCAAGGATTCATGTAGAGCCTGAAAAGCTGTGTGTAGAATGAGAACTTTGCAAAAAGTTTAGGCTATTCTTCATGGTATGCTTTCTTTGCTGCTCAGCGCCTGTCGAATTGAGTCCTGCGAATCCGGCCAATTGGCGCGACGGGCAGAAAATTTACTTGCCTGTGAAGCAATCTTGCGTTACAGTTTCTTCCAAGCCATGAACCAACCTTTAACTTTTAGCAAGCCCCAGATGTTGAGCAGCATTGGTTTTCGAAATCTTTTCGTTTTCTTCATGTTTTTCGCACTATTCCAGACAAAAGCGCTTGATGCTGAAGAACGCGCGCAAATCACTGTTTTGGAAAACACTCCCAAAACACTGCGCTTAAGATTTATTTTCGACCCCGTTCTGCTGGGACAGGAGTTGCAATTTCGCCAAACGGCTTCAAACAGCAATAATTTGGTTCTGCCGTCTCATGTTTTATTGGCCGAAAGCCGTTTGCTTGTTTTACCGCCAGACGGCGGTGCAAGCTTGAGCGTGAAAACCGTTTCACTGCGCGTTTTTCCAACTCAGAAAAATGTACAACACGACGACTTCTCGGGTGAATTCGCTAATCTCGAAGAAGCTGGAATATGGCGTGGATTTAAACTGGGACGGTTGCGCATTAATCCGATAATTTCGAAAAACGGCGAGTTTGTTTTCGCCGAAGAATTGACGGTTTCGGTAAAATACGATTTCAACTCGAACAATCCGTCTCAAACGGCCGTCCCTGCCCTCAACGTCATTCCCGCGCAGGCGGGAATCTGTCTCTTATACACATCTCCGAGCCCACGAGACTCCATTGC
>CAXHAT010000370.1:0-4369 GCA_964014485.1 uncultured Deferribacteres bacterium | reverse complement strand
CGCGCTGCAATGGAGTCTCGTGGGCTCGGAGATGTGTATAAGAGACAGGCCAAAACTTTCGACTACGGCAACAATTTGCGCGAATTCGCCAAGCAGGGCGGCGAGCCGAATGCCTTCGACTTTCCGGGATTCGTTCCGGCCTATGTTCGTCCGCTGTTTTGCGAAGGCAAAGGCCCGTTTCGCTGGGCTGCGCTTTCCGGCGATCCGGAAGACATTTTCGCGACGGACGAGGCGCTCATCGAAGCATTCCCGGAAAACACGCACATGATCAATTGGCTGAAGCAAGCGAAAGAAAAAATCGCCTTTCAGGGGCTTCCCTGTCGAATCTGTTGGCTCGGCATGGGCGAACGCGAAAAAGCCGGGCTGATTTTTAACGATCTGGTCAAATCCGGCAAAGTGAAAGCGCCCATCGTCATCGGACGCGATCATTTGGATTGCGGCTCCGTTGCTTCGCCTTATCGCGAGACGGAAGGCATGAAGGACGGCAGCGACGCGGTTTCCGATTGGCCGCTTCTCAATCTCATGGCCAACACCGGCGGCGGCGCAACCTGGGTTTCTTTTCACCACGGCGGCGGCGTCGGCATTGGCTATTCCCAGCACGCGGGCATGGTCGTTCTTGTCGACGGTACGGAACGCGCCGCGCGATGTTTGCGCCGTGTTTTGTACAACGATCCCGCGCTCGGCATCTTCCGCCACGTCGACGCCGGGTATGACGAAGCGGCGCAGACGGCGGAAAGCAATCATTTAATTTTCTAAACTGCCAAAAGGAGTGCAAAGCTTGCTTTGCTTAGACAACTATCGAAAGAATCGGGAAAGACTCAAATGGCCGATTTTATCAAAATCTAAAGTAAAAAGGCAAGGCAAGCCTTGCACTCCTTTAACCCCGAAAATCAGGCGTTTTCCCTTCTTTCGAAGCATCATCTCAAGAAAACGCCGCCACCATTTGTTGGGAATCATTCCAATCATTCTGCTTTTTGCTGCGACGATTTCTTTCGCCCAGCCCAAAATTCAGCGCGAAGCTTTAATCAAACAAACCTTCCACCAAATCTATCTCGAAGCCTACGACAGCGCTTTGGTCAATTGCGAACGGCTTAAGTCGCAGGCGCCAAACGATCCCGGCGCATACGTTTTGGAAGCCAGCGTTTATCAGGCCAAGATGCGGCATTATCGCATCCGACGCTTCGAGTCGACCTTCGACTCGCTGAGCAAAATCGCGGTCAAGCTGGCGGACAAGCAAGTCAAAAAATCGGCGACGGCGGAAAATCTGTTTATGCAAGGCACGGCGCGCGGTCTGCAGACGCTTTTTTTATTTCAACAAGGCCGCTACGCCAAAGCGATTCGCGAAGGTATTTCCGCGCTGGGCACGATGGAACGCACCCTCAAAAAAGACCGCTCTTTCTCTGATCCGAAGCTTGTTCTGGGCGTGTATAAATACTGGAAAGCGCGTACGCTCGATTTTGGTTTTGGCCTGCAGGCCGGGGACTTGAAATTGTCCAAAAGCATGGCGAATGACGTTTGGAAAAACGGGCGTTATCTCAACGTTGACGCCGCCTTCACGCTGCAAAATATGTTCATGAAGGACGAAACCTACGAGCGCGCCTGGGAAATGAACGAATGGTTGGCGGCGCGCTACCCCGATCACCCGAGCGTGATTTTTCACCGCGCCATGTTGCTGGAAATATTCGATAAATTTGACGAGGCGCTGCCGTTGTGGGAGCAACTACAAACGAAGCTGGAAAATTTCCCCGTTCTCAGTCGCGGCTATTTAACGGAAGTTCATTATCACCGCGCCGTCATTTTTGAGCGGCGGATGGTGCGAGAAGGCAACAAGGAATCAGTGGAAATGAATAAAGCGATCGAGCAGGCGCTGGCGCACGCCGAGGCGCGGAATGCAAAAATGGAGATTGAAAGCGTTTATCAGAAATTCGGCGAGGTGAGAAAGGCGGCTCTAAAATTGAAAAAGAAATATCCATAAAGAGTGGGCAAGGCATGTCTGTCAAACCTGAAAACGTCGATCAATATCTGCAAAGCGGTTGCGGCCGATGCAAGTTCGGCGGTACGCCGCAGTGTAAAGTCCGGTCCTGGGTTGAAGAACTTCGAATGTTAAGAGAAATACTTCAGGAGTCAGAGTTAACCGAAGAATTAAAATGGAGCTCGCCCTGCTACACGCGTGAGGGTAAAAACATCCTGACGCTGAGTGCGCTCAAGGAAAGCGTGGTCGTTTCATTCTTTCAGGGAGCGCAAATGAAGGACCCTGAAAATATTTTGGAAAAGCCTGGTGAAAACTCCAGATTCGCCCGGTACATTCGATTTACGAATGTGCAAAAAATCACTTCGCTGAAACACGCTATTCTTAGCTACATTCAGGAAGCCGTCACGATTGAAAATTCCGGCAAAAGGGCGGGCGTCGGAAATAATGCACCGCCGGAGTATCCGGAAGAGCTGATTCAAATTTTTGAAACGAATCCCGATTTTGAAGAAGCCTTTTCTAAGCTCACGCCCGGACGACAACGCGGTTATCTGATACATTTCTCATCGGCAAAACAATCAAAGACCAAAACCTCGCGCATTCAAAAATGCATGCCCACAATTTTCATCGGAAAAGGTTGGAACGAGCGGTAATGATTTCCTTGAAGAAAGAGCGCATGTGCTAAGAATAAAACAATCAGCGGTTGAGCATTGCTTCCGAGCGGACTGTGTCTGCCGCTGTTATTTTTTAAACAACGCATCTTCAAAGGTCTCATTCACCGCAACGGTTGAAAACGTTTTCGACCAGGGCGGCACGATTTCACCGTCGAATTTGCCGCTCACTGTTATTGGCAACGTCAGGCCTTCGACAATTTGGAAATCGGAGAAATAGCGTTCAACCTCTCCCAGAAAACCGCTTGGCCCCCAGCCGCGATAGCTGATGCTGAGCACGCGTCCGGATTTTGGATCGACGCCCAGTTTGCTGGTCGTTCCGCCGAAATGTACGGTTAAAAATTCAACCTTTTTGAATCCTGCCAAACCTTCGCCGGAAGCGACGGCGACAAAATCTTCGCGATTGCGCGCTCTCAAAATATAGAGCAAATTTCGCCCGTAAGATTGTTCAAACACAACAGGCTGGTTCGCGACCATACCGCGCGTTTCGCCCTCAGAACCGACAAACCAATGACTTTCACCGTTGCGAATTTTTGACCATCTGAGATCATCCCATGTCTGATCGTCGCGCACCTTGTCGGGAAACGCAAAATGCTGCGACCGCGTCGTTTCAACGTTTTTGCCTTGGTAAATCGTCGGCGAGAGCGTCGCCTCGGAATACGTTTTTACCGCATCAACTTTTTCCGCGCCGCCGACCGCTTCGAGGATTTTGGCCAGCAATTCAGCGCTGCGCTTGAGCGACGATTCGGTTGTTTCCGGCTTTTCGTCAGGCTGCTCCAAAACGCGAGACGGGTCTTTGCGAAAAGTCTTTCGACACGCCGTCGAAGCAAAAATGAAAAGCTTGCCGTCGTGAACGCTGTAGATGTTCGTTCTGCCGACGCCGCTCAACGCGCCCATTCTCGCGCAGGCGCCGCCTAGTTGAATTTCATAACGCGCCGGATTATTTGAAAACGCTTCTTGATTTTTGGAATTGGCGAACAAGTACAAATATCTCCCGTGCCGGGCCGTAAAACGCGCATCGCCCTCCGTTTCCCGGCCTTCCAGTAACGCGACGGCGTCGACGCGCACTGTGTCAATATCAGATGCGGAAAGATTAACGGTTAAAACCCCTACCAGCAAAGCAGTGAGCATGAAACGATTCATTTGTTTGAAGCTCCGAAATATGATGCGATTCAATTTTCTATTCTGTTAAACAAATTCTGATTTTCATTTACGCATTGAAACGTAGAGACGCAAGGCTTGCGTCTCACCGCACCCTTGCGATTTGTTCAATTTTCTCTTCATCCAGTACACAGGCGCCGCCGAATTCTTTCTCGACAATCTCAGCAACGGCCAACGCAACGTCTTCGCGCCAGGGCTGCGCCACGATTTGTACGCCAATCGGCAGGCCGTTCTCAGAAACGCCCGCCGGTACGACAACGACGGGCCAGCCGGTCAAATTGAATGTCATTGTGTAGCTAAACGATGTTCGATTTTCATGATTTCGCGGGTCGTCGAGCGGAAAAGCCGGGGAAGCGTTTACGGGACAAATCAGTGCGTCGTATCCGGCCATAAATTGCAGCATCTCGCCGCGAAAAACATCCAGTTCTTCCAGCAACAAACTAAAATCTTCTGCAGCGACAGGTTTGGCCTGCTCCGGGTCAACGGCCCAATCGACAAATTTGAAAGAACGTTCTGTGCCTGCTTTTTTAAGCAGTCTTCTCTCCCACGCCCCGCCGTCCGCCCGAAA
>CAXHAT010000369.1:0-4373 GCA_964014485.1 uncultured Deferribacteres bacterium | reverse complement strand
GACCATGAAAGCTGCAAGCAATTGAATTTATTCGACTTATAACCGGACACTACTGGTTTTGCACATAGAAAGTATCTCACAATTGGGTTGAGGCTGAGTGGTCGTGTCAGAATAAACACTCAGCTTTGTCAATGTTTTAAACGAAAAAGAAAGGCGAAATCATGAACGCTCCTGGCTTCACCGCAGAAGTATGCCTTGCGAAAGCGGGCAAATCTTATTCTAACGAGGTCCCTGACATCTCCATTCCAAGTAGTATTTTGGTTCCTGCAGCTGAATGCTTTAATACCACAGAAAGGTACTGGGGGTGGTGCAAAAAATGGTGGGGCGGCTATCCTTGCCGAAAAACCCGGAGAGTGTATAACTGTTGTTACAATTTTTCCAAAGTCATTAGGCATGGATGGGGGGTTTACTGTAGATATTGGGGATGTGAAGGCGGAAAGCAATATTACTGGACAAGTTTTTGTATGAAGTTCGGATCAGCCACCTTGTATAACAGAAGATATTGTCGCAATAACGCGCTTAAACAGAGTGGAACATGCTGAATTTGGGATTCTTGATCATGATAGTTTGAAAAGTAACGCCTGACCATGATCGAAAATGATCGTCGCATTTGTTTTGTCGACCCTGATTTTTCAAATTGCGTCCGTAAACATTGGTAAATTCACAAGCGCGTTTGCTGTTGAGTTCAATGAATTGAATGTCACGGGATAAATTGCGGGCTTTTGGACAAACGATAAGTTTCGGATTTTTGATCAAAAGCTAAAATTCAACCATTTCCAGGGAATCCAACGACTTCCCGGAACGAATTATTTGGTTCTTTCTTCCAATGCGAAACATGGGGCGATGCTGCATGTGGTGCGGATGGGAGCGCGGGCGATGGCGGGGCGGTTCGGCGCGAACGTGGGGCTGGGGGGCGCGCCGTCGGGGGAGGATCGCATTGTTTTGAATCTGGTCATCAGCGAAGATTACAATCATCCCGGGGGCATTCAAATCGTCGATAGTGTTCTGGCGGTTCCGCTGGAAGACGGCGTACATTCAAAAGTCGTTTTTTACGATGTAGGGAATCCGGAAGCGCCAAAAAAGCTGGCGGCGGAGATCATTCGCCGGAACAGGATGGCCGGATCGATCGCGATTTGCAAACCGGCGGCGGATTCCGATGACTATTTGATCATCGTCAAGGATTCGGATTTGAACCTGGACGTTTATCTTTCTTCCGGGACTGATCTTGAGTCCGCGACTTTTGAGCTGCAAGATCGTTGGTCGCCCAATAAGCTCAAGAGCGAGATCGACGGCGATTTTATTTTTGGGGATTACCAAAACATCAATCTCATTCGAGACAGGGACGGGCAAATCTATCTGGTCGGCTTGCATAACAATACCAGACGTCCGCTCAGGCTGTTTTCGAGCGATTACGCTGATCTTTTCCGCGTGGAGTTTGGCGGCGACGGACAGCTTAATTTGATAAAAATCGCCAAGAAAAGCTTTATCTGCAAAACCAGCTTTTTCGGGGACAGGTTTTGTAATTTCGACGCCGGCGCCGGCGTTTATCTTGATCCGAAAGGCGATCTGATCATTTACGCGGTCGAATTGGAGCCGGCAAACGGCATGGTGCAATTCGTTGAGTTTTCACGACGCCGATCTCAATCATCCACGCGAAAACGATAGCCGACGCCTTTGATCGTCTCGATGACGGTTTGATATTCTTCGCCGAGCTTTTCGCGGATTTTGCGAATATGGACGTCAATCGTTCGGTCGATGACGACAACGTCATCTCCCCAGAGATTGGTTAGAAGCGTGTCCCGCGTCAGAACGCGTCCCGGGCGTTTTGCCAAATACAGAAGAATCTCAAATTCTTTTTTGGTCAAATTGATCGTTTCCCCGTGAAGCTTGACCGTGTAACTCGCCGGATCGATCATCAAATCCTGCACACGAATTTTTGCTTCGGCGTCATCGTCAATCGGCGTGCGTACCGCTTTTCTAAGCACAGACTTAACGCGCGCCTGCAATTTTCGAATGCTTACCGGTTTGACGACATAATCGTCGCCGCCCAATTCCAAGCCAATAATTTCATCGATCTCGCTGTCCTTTGCGGTTAAAAAAATCACCGGAATGTGTTCAGTTCGTACGTTCCGTCGCAGCTCGCGAATCACCTCCCACCCGTCCTTTCCCGGCAGCATGACGTCTAACAAAATTAAATCCGGCGCTTCAGAATCAGCCAGCTCTAAAGCGTCGTCGCCGTCCATCGCCAGAATAGTCTCATACCCCTCAGACTCCAGGTTGAACTTCAAAAGGTCGAGAATATCCTGCTCATCATCGACCAGAAGTATTTTTTTAGGCATGTTTACCCTCACTGAATCAAACCTTTCTTACTCTGTTCTTTTTGTTGGAAGCAAATATAGGTTTGTTTTCAAGCAAAACAACATCTTAATAATTATTTAAACCTGGCTAAAAACGGGGTTAATATCGTTTCAGAAAAAGGAAGGAATTCCGCTTTGGCGGGAAGGATGAAAAACGAGGCCAAACTGGCGGCAGGTGCGCCGCCAATTCAGAAAATTTAGTAACCGAAAGTATAAACCTGTCGGATCGTCGTATCGCCCAGCTTGGGATCAACGGCCCCAAAGTCGTTCCAGCGCCTGATGCGGCTGACGATGCAATCCTCGGCTTCTTTGCTATTCAGCGTCGAAGCCAAAATCTTGACATTTTTCACCGTGCCTTGCGGCGTAATCGAAAACCGCACGACGACCTTGCCTTTCAGCGTCGGCGTATTTTTCAGCTCGCGCTGGTAACAATACTGAATCGCAGCGTTGTGTGACTGGACAATCGCGGCGACTTCGTCGATGTTGCGCCCGCTCATGCTGATCATCGTGCCTTCTTCTCCTTCCCCGCCGAGGAGAGAGGTGCCTGCTTCAACTTCAAGCTCGCCGGTGCGCGAAACAGTGATTCCGCCCGACTCAGCTTTGCCCAATCCACTGACAATATCGTCAATGCCCCCGCCGACCGTAGCGCGGCCGCCTTTGACTCCTTGCTTGCCGCCTGAGCCGGAACCCGCATCCGCCGTTCCGCTGCCGGAGCCTTTCCCCGAACCGCCACCGCCGACGTCTATGTTGCTGAGATCATGCTTCGGCAGACCTTTGCCGAGCACGTCTTGCACTTCGCTGCCGGATTCCGAGCCGCCGGAGCTGGCTAATAAGCCAAGAATGCCTGCGTCATCGGCTTCATCGCTCTTTTGTTCGCCGCCGCCTTTCGCGCCGGGTTCAGCGCCTCGCGCCAGGGACGGAGTTTCTTGCGTTTTCTTTGCCGCCACCGGCGTATTTGACTTTCTGGGGTTGTCCGTCATGCCTTGCACGGCCAACGCATCGTCATTTTTATCGCGCGGCTCCGGCAAATCTTCAGGCAAAACGTCCTGAACAAATTTCGCAACGGAGACTTCAATTTGTTGCAACGGGCTGTCGGGAACAATACTCGCAAAACGCTCTTGCAACGCTTCCAAATCAGCTTCTTCCGACGGCGGGTTGAAATGAAGAAACGCCACAGTGGCAAAATGGAGCAGCAGCGACGCCAGCAAAATACGCGCGTATCTTTTATCGATCCGATCTTTGAAGGAAATGTTATACTCTTCCGGCCAAAGCACGACTTTTGGCGTCTTCTTGCCGGCGGTCAACTTTTTTTCCTTCGCATCTTGTTTTGAAGGCATCGTTCTACTCTTTTTTATAAACAACCAGTCGCATATTCGGATGTTCAGCCAAGCCGCATGTACGCATCACTTTGACCAACTCCGAATAATTCAACTCCTTGTCGCCTTGAATCGTCACTTTGCCGGAAAACTTGACGCCGAACTTGGTTTCCATTTCCTTCGCTTGGCTGGCGTAGAAATTCAAACGCTCGCGCAAGGGCATAATGACCCCGCTTTGCATCACTTCCGGGTTATTTCCAGTCACGTCCGCCAAATCCGCGACGATTTCGTCATTCACCAGAATCATGCTCTGCGACACAATGACGTCGAGACCGGCTTCCGGCGGTTTTTGTATCGTCGATGACGGCAGCGTCAACTCGCCCGATGGAGAAATCAACTGCCCTTCCGTCGAATATGTTTTCAACAAAAAGAGCAGAATGATGGTGAACATGTCCATCATCGAGTTCAGGTTGAGCTTCGCGTGCGCGTCGCTGGTGTTATGTTTTTTTATTCTTGATGGTATAAAAGCCATAAATCTATCCTGTCAAATTGGAGCCCGAGCGGAGTGTTGGAGTGTTGGAGTGTTGGAGTGTTGGAGTGTTGGCAACAGAAACTTTGTGTCTGAAGTAAAGCAACATTCCATTATTCCATCAATCCATCAATCCATCAATCCATCAATCCATCAATCCATCAATCCATC
>CAXHAT010000368.1:0-4454 GCA_964014485.1 uncultured Deferribacteres bacterium | reverse complement strand
AATCGCCTGGCTATTATCAAGCATCCCTACGGGACTTTTAAAACAGCCTCTTAGACATTCGCGGTTGCACTAATGAATAGTTCAGTTCATCCAAGGTAACCCTTAGTTACGAGCAACAGCGACGGCTTAACACAGTGCTACTTTGCGAGAACCATCTTTTTCACTGCAAAAACTGACTTCCCCATTTTTAAACGGTAGAGATAAACGCCGGAGGCGACGCGCACGCCGGAATCGTCTCTCCCGTCCCACACAATTTTGTGCTCGCCGGAAGCTCTGAAACCTTTCATCAAAGTCCTGATTTCCCTGCCCGTTGTGCTGAAAACCGTCAACTCGACCTGCCCGGCTTTTTTCAGGTGGTACGTGATAGTCGTTTGCGGATTAAAGGGGTTGGGGTAATTGTTCGCAAGATAAAAATCAGCAGGCGGCGTTTCGGCGCCGTTTTCTTCGATTGAAGTTATCGTGCCGTTTTCAACCACCGTGACATACTGATTGATCGCCACGTCCGTGAATTCATCAACAATACCGGACGGCCAGCGCACGATGACGGAATCGGCGGCAGCGGCGTCGCCGAGACCAAAGTGAGCGTTCAGGCTGCCGTGCCCGGCGTAGGCGGAATTCTGTCCGATCTCACGAATCTGCCATTTTTCTTCCCCGTTGACTGTCGCCTTCAGCCAGATTCTCGCGCCAATCGCCGTGCGGTTCGACTGCGTGCCGACGCACTTGACGACGAGCCAGTTTCCTTCCACGCCGTCGTTCAGATACAGAATATTTTCAAGCGGCGGCCCGTCGATCCCATTTGGAGCGAATGCGTCCAGATCGCCATCGCCGTCAACGTCGGCGTGATTGCGAAAACCAGAAACATCGGTCGTCAACGCGCCCGCACTAATCGACACAAAATTTCCTGTGCCGTCATTCTGATAATAAAGATTGCTGCCGCGGCGAAGATCGACGATCATATCCAGGTCGCCGTCATTGTCATAATCACCCCAATTGCTCGTCGCCGTTTCCATTGACGTCGAAACAAGTTCGGTTGTGGTATCGGTTACGAACGTACCGTCGCCGTTATTGCGAAAAAGCTGGTTGGCTGGATCGGAGTTCGGGATCATGATATTCGAGACGAACAGATCGAAATCGCCGTCGTTGTCATAATCTCCCCAGTTTGCGCTTACGCTAGCGCGCCCGTCGCTTACCATGTCGCCTTCCGTAACTTTGGTGAAGTTGAAATCGCCCTCGTTGATGTAAAAACTGTTGTTGCCGATGTTGACGACGAAAACGTCCATGTCGTTGTCATTGTCGAAATCCGCCCAATGGCAGGAAAGCGATGTTTCCGCATCGTTGACAATCGCACCGCTTGTGATGCGAGTAAAAGCGTAATTGTTTTGCGCGCCTTCATTGCGGTACATAAAGTTGAGGCCGTCGCCGAGCGCGTTGACGGTGAACAAATCCAGATCGCCGTCATTATCGATGTCGATCCAGGCGCTGCCAGCTATCGAGTCGCCGCTGTCGTTGACCGGCGCGCCGTCTTGAACGCGTGTGAACGTGCCATCGCCGTTGTTTTGGTAGAGCCGGTTATTGTTGTTTGCGGGATTGCCGAAGGTGTTGACGAAAAGATCGAGGTCGCCGTCGTTATCGTAGTCTCCCCACGCCGCACTGGCAAAAGCAGCGGTATCGCTGGCGAACGGCTCCATATCTAGCCTGACGAAATCGCCATTCCCGTCGTTGCGGTAGAAAGAATTGGCGCTTCGGAGCGCAGTTCGATGACCATTGACGACAAAAAGATCGTCGTCGCCGTCATTGTCGAAATCGCCCCACGCGCCGCCCTGGGTTCGTCCCCCGTCGGTGAAAATCGCGCCGGACTTTAAGCCGGTAAAGGTCTGCGCGCCCGCCGCCGAGACAAAAAATGCGCTGAACGCGGCGAAAAAGAAAAGACGTAGCCGTTTGTTTTGCATAACACATCTCCTCGAGATTGATTGGGGTAAAATATCGGATTGCAATTCACCCATCTCAAAGAGCGCGCCAGAAATCGAACAAGCGCTTTGGCATTACTTAAGTCTATTGTTTACAGAAATTAAACCGCAAGTGAGACTTTTTCGCTAGCAAGAATGTGCGCGGGATTTTTTTCGAAGATTCGAAAAACGGCGAAAGCGGGATTGTTTTTTCGGGATTTATGTCTTCAAGTTTTCGAAAAGCGATTTGGGGGATTTTCGAAAATTTGGATTTGTATGGAGTTCATGCTTCAGTATGCATTTGGAATGCGCTCGAAACACGCTAAAGCGTGGACTACGAACGCCTGAGCTTCTCTTACGCTTGGAGTAGAAGGATGCACTGTCGTTTGTAGTCCATGCTTTAGCATGTCTTTTTAAGATCGACTACCTTGAGCTTAAAAACATAAAGTTTGTCATGTTGACAAAATATTCAATTTCCGCATCTTGTAATGCAGTGTCGTCACGACGATTTTGAGCTGTTTGGCCGCCTGCGACTGATTCCAGTCGTTCGCTTCCAGCGCTTCACGGATCAGGTGCGCTTCAAAAGCGGCAACGCTTTGACTGCTCATTACCAAGTTTTACTTGGTAACGTAATTGTTCTCGAAGTTTTACTTCGCGAGCATGTCCGAAGTACAACTTCGAGAACAGCGACGTTCCCAAATTTCATTTGGGAACGAGCTAAAGTTAGTGACGTCGCGCTGATACGCGAACCCCGGGTTTCAATCATTTTGACAAAATATTCAATTTCCGCATTTTGTAATGCAGCGTCGTCACGGCGATTTTGAGCTGTCGGGCCGCCTGCGATTGATTCCAGCCGTTCGCTTCCAACGCCTCACGAATCAGACACGCTTCAAAAGCGGCTACATTTTCCGGCAATGATTTTTCACTGCTGACGGCGTCGCGCGTTGGGGCGTTTTTCCGTATTTTGTTTTTCATTTCTTCCGGCAGCAGGCCGGCGTCCAAAATCGTCGCTTCCGGGGGCGCGTGGGCAACGAGTCGTTCGACGAAGTTTTGCAATTGCCGCACGTTGCCGCGCCATGCTTTCCGCATCATGAAATCATTGACGACTTCATGAAAATCCGATACTCTCTTCTCCTGCCGAGCGGTTATTTTTCGCAAAAAATGATGCGCCAGAAGCGGAACGTCCTCGCGGCGTTCGCGCAGCGGCGGCAGACGGATCGGGTAGACGTGCAGGCGATAATACAAATCCTGGCGAAATTCGCCATTCTCCTTCAACTCACGCAAAGGCGCGCTGGAGGCGGCGATGATACGCACATCAATCTTGCGCGCGTCGTTGGCGCCCAGCGGCCGGATTTCGCCGCTTTCGAGCGCGCGCAGCAGTTTTGCCTGCATATCGAGCGTTAAATTCGAAATTTCGTCCATGAACAACGTGCCGTCATGCGCCGCGAGCAAAAGGCCATCTCGGTCGCGCATTGCACCCGTGAAAGCGCCCTTGACGTGACCGAACAATTCGCTTTCGAGCAAGTGTGCCGGAATCGCACCGCAATCGACGGCCACGAACGGACGGTTTTTACGCGCGCTGAAACGATGAATCGCCCGCGCGACCAACTCCTTGCCGGTTCCGGTTTCCCCTTCCAGCAGCACGCGCACGTCGCAGCGGGCGGCGGCCTCCACGGATTTGAGCAGAGCGATGAACGCACTGCTTTTGCCCAAAAGACCGGCTTGCTCATACTTGGCCAGCAGAGCGGCTTCCGGCAGCGGCGTTTCAAAATACTCGGAGATTTTTTGGACGTTGCGCAAGTAGGGCGAGGCGACCGCGGCAATCTTTTCGAGAAACGCGAGCTGTGCGTTTGTGAACGGCGCACCATCAGTACGATTCAGCAGCATGAGCGAACCGATGACCGCGCCTTCGGCTTTTAAAACCGCGCAAACGGCTGATTTGGCGTCAACATCCTGCCAGCTTGTTCGCGCAAAACGGTCGTCTGTTTTCAGATCGACGCTCAGGAGCGCGCGTTTTTTCTCGATCACCCACCCGGCCAATTGTTCGTGAACCGCATGATAGCGCGGGCGTCCGTCGATCCGGCCTTCCCGAAAAATCGTTTTCACGGTGCGCCGGGTTCGCGGGTTGATCATTATGATCAACGCCGTTTCCGCCTCGAGCAAAGCGGCGGCGCGCGCGGCGACGAGGCGGAGAATTTCTTCAAAATCGTTCTGCTCGCTCAAAACGCCGGTCAGGTCGATGAGTTGTTCGAGAGGTTGTTTATCCATTTTTAGGTTGTTGATAATCCGGTAACAATTTACGCCGAAGGCGTTCTACTCCACAGCCCAGGGTTTGCCGATTTGTCGGCAAACCCTGGGAAGCCGTCAACAAAAATTCAAAACCCGGTACGGGTTTTACGCAAAATCGCCCACACTCGCAAACCGTCAATGATTGCGGCATGTAACGTTTTGTTTTGTAGAACCCTTGCAGGGTTCAGGAATTTAGGGGCGATTGTCCCAGGGAACCCG
>CAXHAT010000367.1:0-4454 GCA_964014485.1 uncultured Deferribacteres bacterium | reverse complement strand
GGACTCTCGTGGGCTCCGAGATGTCTATAAGAGACATCAAAGAACTCCCCAAAGCGTGTCGCGGAGAAGTACGCTTCATGCTTTCGGTGGAGATTTCAAATATCTACAAACGGCTTGATCAGGTTCGCAAAGTTCACAATCTGATTTATGCTCCGCATTTTGAAGCCGCTGAAAAATTGCAGGCGCGATTGGAGTGCATTGGCAATATCCGCTCCGACGGTCGCCCGATTCTTGGACTGGATTCGCGCGACCTTTTGGAAATTACGCTCGAAACCGATCCTTTTTCCTACTTGATTCCGGCGCACATCTGGACGCCGTGGTTTTCGGCGATGGGCTCAAAAAGCGGCTTTGATCGCATGACCGACTGTTTCGGCGATTTGAGCGAGCACATTTTTGCCGTCGAAACCGGTCTCTCTTCCGATCCGCAAATGAACTGGCGATTGAGCCAGCTTGATCCTTACATTTTAGTCTCAAATTCTGACGCGCATTCGCCGCAAAAACTGGCGCGTGAAGCGAATGTTTTTGATACGGATTTTTCGTACTTTGCAATTCACAAAGCGCTTTCAAACCCTGAAGACAAAGGGCTCCGCGCGACGATCGAATTCTTTCCCGAAGAAGGGAAATATCATTACGACGGTCACCGGAATTGCAAGCTGAGGTGGCAACCGACTGAGACGCTTGCAAACGGCGGCGTTTGTCCGGTTTGCGGCAAAAAGGTCACCGTCGGCGTCATGGCGCGCGTGGAGGAGCTTGCGGATCGTCCTGAGAGCAATGTTGAGAAACCGCCGCGCTGGCGACCGTTCCAGAGCCTGATCCCGCTGCCGGAAATCATCGCTGAAGCGCGAGACGTCGGTCCGGCGACCAAGACCGTTCAGGCGGTGTATTTCCAAATACTCACAAAAATAGGCGGCGAGTTAACCGTTTTACAGGATGCGCCGCTTGAAGATATAGAACGCTGCTCTGACGCTCTGATAGCGGAGGGCGTCCGGCGGATGCGCAACGGAGAACTCAAGATTGAAGCCGGGTTTGACGGCGAATTCGGCAAGGTTAAGCTTTTCTCGCAACAGGAACGTCAAGCAAATAAAAAACAGATTTCTCTGCTGCCCAAAAATATCTCTGACTATAAACGGAATGCTCAAGACGCAACGCATCAATCTGGAAACGACAAAAGCGAGCAAGAACAGGTCAACGACAAAAACGACGAGGGTGCGAAAATGAGATTTTATCCAGGCGCTTTGCAAGCCGATTCTTTGGCGGACCTAGATTTCAAGCCTCACTATATCGAGGACGAAAAAACATTTGAGCCGACAACGCCGATTTCTGTTCCCGATCTGCACCTTGGCAAGCACTTGCCAAGTGACCTGAACTCCGCCCAATGGAAAGCAGTTACTCATTCCGGCGGTCATCTGCTCATCGTCGCAGGGCCGGGAACCGGAAAAACCCACACTTTGACTTGCCGAATAGCCCACATTGCGCAGTGCTTCTGTCCGCCAAGCGAAATGCTCGCCATTACTTTCACAAATAAGGCGGCGGAAGTCATGAAGCGGCGACTTCGTATTCGACTTGAAGAAGAAAGCGACGCCTTGTTTGTTGGAACTTTTCACGCTTTCTGTCTACAACTCTTGCGCGAACACGCATTCGGCGTTTCATTGTCGGAGAACCTTAATCTTGCCGATCCGGAAAATATTGAAGAGATAACGGGAATTTTATGGCCGGACAAGTCATCAAGGCAAAGAAAAAAGATTTTGAATCGCATTTCAAAATGGAAGTCTCTTACCGCTGGCACAACAAATCAGCCGGAGTTTGAACAATACCAGGAGGCTTTACGAGAGCGTAATCTGTTCGATTATGACGATCTGATAGGCGAAGCCGTCACATTGCTTGAGCAAAATGATGCACTCCGTCGCAAGCTGCAATTGCACTACAAACACATTTTTGTGGATGAGTACCAAGACGTTAATGCGATTCAACACAAGCTTCTCAAACTGCTCTTGGGAGATTTTGGGCGCTTAACGGCGATCGGCGACCCCAACCAGGCAATCTACGGCTTTCGCGGCTCGGACGTACAATTTTTCGCCATGTTTAGCGATGAATTTGATGACAGCGTCGTGCTTCATCTCTCCGACAACTATCGTTCCGCACAAAACTTATTGAACGCTTCCGGGCAGGTCATTCATAAAAACCGTTTTCCCGGGCTGCCGCCGTTGACCGCCAAGATTGCAGCAAAAGGGCGGTTGACCATTCACGAAACGCCGACAGAAAAATCTGAAGCGGAGTATGTCGTTCATCAGATCGAAAAAATGGTTGGCGGGCTCTCCATGTTTTCGCAGGATTCGGGACGCGTGATTTCCGGAACGGAAGGGGAGCGCAGCTTTGGCGACTTTGCGGTGCTGTATCGATTGAACGCTCAACGGAGAGCGCTCGAAGAAGCGTTCGAACGGAGCGGAATACCGTTCCAGATTTCCGGTGACGCGCCGTTGATCCAACATCCCGGCGTTGTTGAGTTGATGACATTTCTCAAGCTGGCGGCGGAAGAAGCCGTCCGCAAAAATGATGCGCTCAAAGTGTTGCAAAAGCTCATTGTTGGATTTGGCCCGGCTGCTGTAAAATCCGTCCAGAGTTTTCTTGATGCAAGTGAACGACTGTCACGCCAGAATCTTTCGGGCTTGCTCACCAAAGACTCCCCGCTCAGAACGAATCTCATCGAAAGGTTCGAGACGTTCCTTGACGGGCTTGATGAAACAAAACATAAAATTCAAGAGCTCGGCGTCAAAAACGCATTACAACATTTGGCCTTGATCAGTGCATGGCAAAGATTGTTAGTCGAAAACGAGTCAATCAACAAAAGTTGGAGGCAGCTCGTGCGGTTGGCCAGCCTGCATGATACGATGCAGGAATTTACAGACGCTGTTTACCTTCAGCGAGACTTCGATCAGTTCGACCGTCGCGCCGAACGCGTCTCATTGATGACAATGCACGCATCCAAGGGCCTTGAATTTCCGGTTGTTTTCATCGTGGGTTGCGAGCAAAACCTAATTCCGCTGCATTTAGAAGGATTTGAAACGGAGAGCGCTGAGGAACGGCGCATTTTTTACGTCGGGATGACGCGCGCCAAGGAAGAGTTGACCCTCGTCAGAGCTAAGTCGCGAATGCTTTTCGGCAAAAAGCTCAAAACCACGCCTTCGCCTTTCATTGGCGATATTTCCGAACAGTTGAAAGCGTACGAACGACACGCCCGGCGAGCCAATAGTAAGAAACAAGAAAAGAAATCGCAGTTGGAGTTGTTTGGGTAGAATTGAAGTTGAGCAAATATGGTGAGGTTCTGAATTCAAGATTGTCGGATTTGGAACTCTTCCAGCGAGTTTTATGATGTTACGCGCCCGCCTGGTGACCAAAACAAGCGTTTTGTGGATGCCGGTTTAAAACGCGCGCTCAGCGTAGGCCCAAGAGCAATTTACAGTACTCCTCTTGCACGAGCGCGTAACATCAGTTACTTAGTTGGGCTGCTTAACCACTCTCAAATAAGGCTTTACAGTCTCCCACCCGTCTGGAAACATTTCTTCCGCTTCATCATTACTTACAGCAGGCAAAATAATGACGTCATCGCCGGAATTCCAATTCGCCGGGGTTGCAACTTTGTGTTTTGCTGTCATTTGCATCGAATCGAGAACGCGCAAAATTTCATTGAAATTACGGCCTGTGCTCATCGGATAAGTCAGCATCAATTTGATTTTCTTATCCGGCCCGATCACAAATACTGAACGCACGGTCGCGTTGGTCATGGCTGTGCGGCCTTCGTAGTCGCCCGGCTCTTCGGCCGGCAGCATGTTGTACATTTTTGAGACTGCAAGATCAGTATCGCCGATCATGGGATAATTCACGGCGTGACCTTGCGTTTCCTCGATATCCTTCGACCAGCCTTTGTGGCTGTCTACCGGATCGACGCTCAGACCAATAATCTTGCAATTCCGCTTTTCGAATTCGTGCGCGATTCCGGCCATGTAACCCAATTCCGTCGTGCAGACTGGAGTGTAATCTTTTGGGTGTGAAAACAAAACCGCCCAGCCGTCGCCGATCCATTCATGAAAGTTGATCGCGCCTTGCGTTGTTTCAGCGGTGAAATCAGGCGCTTCATCGTTGATGCGTAATGACATTTTTATCCTCCTAAATTAACGGGATGAAATAGATGTGCTTGACCAATTAATTTTCAGATCAAGTTTGCTCTAGCGGCGGCGGAATATCGCGATTTCTTTAAATAGACCAAAATGAAATCTTTCTTTGAAAACGTGGTAGGAGAAAAACGCTTACCCCGGGAAAATTTTTTAATCACAGTGACGATGTCCTGACTCTCGCACCGATCATGAGAATGCCGCCGCACACGCTGAATACCTGGCATGTGCGGCGCCTCCCAAGCCCCGGGCATTTTTTATCGAGCTTACTTCATCAACACCATT
>CAXHAT010000366.1:0-4473 GCA_964014485.1 uncultured Deferribacteres bacterium | reverse complement strand
AATTCTCCGAAAACGAAGAAAATTTTAAGACAAAATAATGGCAGTCAAAATTATGATTTTAAAGAAGTTCATTATTTTGCCTTCCATCATTCTGACTTCATTGAAACACTTTATTTGTTACCAGGCCGTTTTTGTTTTTCGTAAGCTTTTCAAGAAATCATTGCCAAAATTGATTGACCTGTTCTGTGAATTTCAAGCAAGAAAATCTTGGGTTTTTTCTGAAAAACGACGCATGAAAAATTGCTGACGCTTCGGGATGTTTTTTGTGCAATTTGTCGCTGGCGAAAATTCGATATTTTGAGACAGTTCCAGCGAAAAAAACGCCCTTGCCGAAGCTCCAGGCTCCGGCAAGGGCGAACCAAATTTACTTGAGAATCATCATTTTGCCGTACAGCGTTGAATACCTTTCAGCGCCGCGGGCCGTTTCCATTTTCAAGCGATAGAAATACACGCCGGAACTCAAGCGATCGGCTTTGAAAAGCGCCGTGTGCCGCCCTTCAGTCCTTTCGCCGAGGTCAATTTCCGACATGACGCGTCCGAGAATGTCGTACACCGTGAGCGTCACATTTCCCGGTTCCGGCATCGTGAACGCGATGTTTGTCGAGGGATTGAACGGGTTCGGGTAGTTGCCGAGCAGCGTGAACGCTTTTGGAACGCCGCCGTCATTATCGGACTCGACGCTGACGATCAAGGTTTGATCCAAGAGCGCGTAGGCGGGAGTTGCATCGTCAGGGCGCTCGCGGAAATACCAGGTGCGGTTGCCGTAATTGTCCGCTGCGTTCTCAAAGCTGTCGCCGTCATAAAGCGCCGCGCTGATGAACAAAACGTTGTCTTCGACGGGATAGCCGAGATGTGTCAGATCAATCACCAATTCAAAGCTGAAGCCTTCGTCAACGTCATCGAAATTATTGATCGTTGTGTTGGGCTTGATGAAAACAGCCGACTCGGCTCCCAAGAGCGAATCTTGCAGAAAAGTGAGGAAACCGCCGGTGATCAGCCTGCCGTCCGGATCAAAACGCATCGACATTTCACGGCGCAGCAAGTTGTGCTGCACGTCGTCGCGCGCGCTGCGATCATTGATGATGAACTGCACGCCGTCCCATTGATCGAAGTTCTCCACTGACCAGACCGCCTGGTCACGGACGTCCACGCCAATGTACAGCATGTTTTCCTTGAAGAACCACTTGAACGTCGCGTCGCCCGGATCCAAAACGGCGGCGCGAGCGCCTTCGATTTCCGGCTGAAACTGGCCGCTGCGATATGGCCCGACGCCGGAGTAGCCGTTGCGCAAATCTTCATCATCAAAGCGCAGGTCGAAGCCTTCCAAAAGCGCCCAAACCGGTTCATCGAGCACGCCGTCAATCACAGGCGTTTCACTGTCACGGCCATTCGGAATGACGACTTCGGCGCCGATTTTTGGCACGTCGCCGGACATGTCCGTCACGTCGGGCCGCGCATAAATGCGCACCAAACTGTAGGCGGAATTATTGCCCCACGGACCTTGCCACCAGGTGCGGTTGCCGCTGAAACGGTCGTTGTCGAGCGGCCACTGCCAATCAGCGTCATAGATTGAAATATTGAATTCAACAATGTCGCCTTCCGGGCGGGTCACGTCATAGCCGCGCTCTTCGAGATTAAACCAGAGTTCAGTGACATAGCCGTCGTCGAGCACGCTGTCCGCATTGGTCAGGCCGTTCACTTTCGTCGCCGCGTTCCAAATTCGCGAAGTCACCGAATCACGCGGGCCGCCAGCCCAGCCGAAAAAGCCGGGATCGGCGCCAACTTCGCCGGTGGCGGGATCAGCCCAACCTTCAGTCACCCAGCCATAGAAATATTCAAACGGCGGAGCCGGTCGATCCGGCGAATCATGGTTGCGCATATTCATCAGAAAGCCGTCGAACTGGTTGAATAAACCGCCGCCAACAGACTGGTCTTTCGCCTCAATCGCCAGATAAAGATTGTTGCCGTTGACCAGGAATTTGAGCGTAGCGTCGGTGGGATCGCTCGGCACGACGCCGCGCTCGTGGAAATAGCCGCTGCCGGGAATCAGGTCTTCATTGCGTCCGTACTGGATGCGGACGGCTTCGGCGGTTTGCCAGGCGCTTTCGTTCAATTCACCATCGAGCACGATCTCTTCGGTTGTGGTTCGCGCCCAAATGGCATCAGGCCTTTCGAGAGCGCGCACCGGAGCGGCGCCAGGTACGAAGGTAAACGGGTCCATGTAGCCCCAGGCCGGCGCAGTGCGTCCGCCGCTTTCGCGGAAGAACCAGGCGCGGTTGCCGTAATTATCAGCGTCGTTGACGAACGAATCGCCGTCAAAAACCGTTGCGCTGATAAAAAGCAAGCCGTCGCCGAGACCGGAAGGATAGCCCAAATGCGTAAGGTCTACCGCAATTTCAGCCTGAAAACCTTCGTCAACATCGTTGAAATCATTGATCGTCGTGTTCTGTTTAATCCAAACCGCGGCTTCGGCGCCTTGCACCGTGTCCGCGGTCAGGGTCGCCAGATAGCCGGAGGGAATCGCCGCGCCGTCCGTGCCAAAGCGCAGGTCAAGATCGCGGCGCATTTGCGCACCGTCGGGGTCGGTCAGTTCGCGGTCGTTGATCGTAAATCGAACGCCGTCCCATTGATCAAAGTTTTCGAGCGACCAAACAGCCTGATCCCGGACGTCCGCTCCGAGATAAAGCATGTCGCCCTTAAAATACCACTTGATCGTTACGTCGGCGGGGTCAAGAACGGCTGCGCGCACGCCATCGATTTCCGGCTGAAACTGGCCGCTGCGATCCGGGCCTGCGCCTGGGTAGGAATTGCGCAGATCGTCGTCATCGAAGCGGACGTCGAAGCCCGTGACGTTTTGCCAAACGGCGTCGTCCAATTTCCCGTCGATAACGGGATCGTCGTAATCAGAACCGTTGGCAACGACAACGTCCGGTTCAATTTTTGGCGCGTTGCCGGAATCAATTGTAACGTCTGGTGAAACGTGGATTCGCAGGACGCTGAGCGCGTCGGAATTCCCCCAGGGGCCTTGCAGCCAAGCACGGTTGCCACTGAATTTTTCTTCGTTCAGCGGCCATTGCCAGTCGGCGTCGTAGATCGACATGTTGAAGGAAATCACATCCCCGCCGGGCTGCATCGCGTCATAACCGCGCGTTTCCAGATTGAAGCAGATTTCGGTGACCCAGCCTTCGTCCAAAATGCTGTCGGCGTTGGTCAAGCCTTGCACGGTTGTGGCGGCGTTCCAGATTTGCGAGTTCAATGAATCCCGAGGCCCGCCCGCCCAGCCGAAGAAGCCGGGGTCGGCGCCAATTTCGCCGGTTGCCGGATCAGCCCAGCCTTCAGTAACCCAGCCGTAAAAATATTCAAACGGCGGGGTCGGCCTTTCCGGGGTCGAACGGTCGCGCATGTTCATCAACAAGCCGTCGAACTGATTGAACAGCCCGCCGCCGACGGAACTGTCCTTCAACGCAATTCCGAGATAGAGCCAATTGTCAACAACAAGAAATTTGATCAGCGCATCGGTGGGATCGTTGGGCTCCACGCCGCGCTCCAGCACCCAGCCGCTGCCGGGAATTAAGGCGACGTTTTCCTGATACTGGACGCGGATCGATTCAGCCATAGCCCAGGCGGGCTCGTCAAGCACGCCGTCCATAGTGATTGGCGCGCCCGCGGTTGACCGAGCCCAGACCGCGTCCGTGCGCGGCTGCTGCGCCTGTGCGCTCAAAGCCGTCGTCAAAAGCAGAGCGGCGACGGCCGCGATTGTGGTAAGCTGTTTTTGCATACTATCCTCCAGTGGGTTGAAAGGTTTTCTCAGCATGTGCGTCGAAGTCAACGTCCATCTGAAAACCCCGGTTGTTCTCCTGAAGAATCAGGAAATCACCGGAATAGAGTCCGGTCTCCCGTCACGGCATGCACTTGGAATTCTGCGCCGCGAACCCGAGACGACTCGAACATCTCACCTAAAAAAACGCCCGGCGAACCGAGAAATCGGCACGTTTGGAGTTTTCAAGATGGACGTTATTCAATCCCGCCGAGGAATTTTAGCCCAGCGAGGGATGGCTGAGGGAATTTTCAAAAAACAGACTGATTCACAAAGCTAGTACAACCGCATGATCCTCCAATAATCAGACCCGTGGAGAGTTCTTCCGAGTAAGGCGTTTCGGGATCGATCTCGCCGTCCAGCATTTGCAGCAGGTGGCGAGCCGCCTTTTTGCCAAGCTCTTCCAGGGGAACATGAACCGTGGTCAATCTCGGAGTCAAAAACTGGCTCAGGAAAATATCATCAAATCCCGCGACGGCAATGTCGTCGGGAATTTTGAGTTTGAGACTTTTGGCGGCTTCATAAGCGCCCACCGCCATCATATCGTTGGCCGCGAACACGGCCTGCGGCTTGTCAGGTTGGGTCATCAGGCGCATGAAACCGTAGTAGCCCTGTCTCTTATACACATCTGACGCTGCCGACGAGCTTCTTGGTGT
>CAXHAT010000365.1:0-4521 GCA_964014485.1 uncultured Deferribacteres bacterium | reverse complement strand
TTCGCGCACCGGCTGTTCGTATTTATACCTACCTAAGTTGCTGGGTGTTTTTTGGGGGTCACTCTATATAGGGAAATTCTACGCGCGAAAAAATAGTTGGCGGTTGGCGGTAAAAAAGGTTGACAGAGTTTTTGAGATTTGTACAATTGCAACAGATGTGCGAACAAAAACATTAATCGAGAAATCATGGTATGCCAAAAATCGCGCGGTTGATCGGTGGAGCCGGAACTGGGAAAACTCAGCGCCAGCTTGAAACGCTGGAAAAGGTCATCGCTACCGGCGTGGACCTGGACCATGTGGGTTTTGTCAGCTTCACTCGCGCGGCTCGGCATGTTGCGGCCTCACGGGCGGCTGATCGATTCGGCGTCGAGGTCAGCACGATTGAAAGAGACGGGTGGTTTCGCACGCTCCACAGCGTTGCCTACCGCTGTCTGGAATTGAAGGAAAAAATCATCGCGGACGACAAGGAGGGGCGAGAATGGCTCGCACAGGCGCTCCAGGCCCCCGTTAAGCCCGCCGACGACGCGAACGGCTTCGAGTCGCGGCCCACTGCGTCAGGCGAGTTAGGAGAACAGACCCAAAAATCCCTGCACTTGTGGTCGGCATCACGAAACAGACTGTCGTCGCTCAAGCGAGAGTGGGAGCGGACGGCTCGCGTGGATGACGGACTGCCGCCCTGGGAGTCCGTACAGAGCGACGTGGAGCGATACGAGCAGCAGAAGGCGATGGATCACCGTGTGGACTTCACCGACCTGCTGGGGCGTTTCGCAGGCTATGAGTTTTCGTCTGTGGGACCGCCGCAGCGGGTGGAGCCGCAAGGACTGACGCCGGGCGTGCAAGCCTGGTTCTGCGATGAAGCCCAAGACCTGACACCGTTGACAGCCTCCGTCTTCGAACGGCTGATTGCCACGCCTACGTGTAAGTGGGCTTACCTAAGTGGCGATCCCTTTCAAAGCATTTATGGTTGGAGCGGGGCGTCGCCTATGTCATTTATGGGATGGGACGTCCACACCGAAGAAATCATGCGGAGGAGCTATCGTTGTCCGCCCAACGTGCTTTGGATGGGCGAGTCGATACTAAGCCCATGCAGCGATTACTTCGAGCGGAATATCCAGGCGACACGGCCGGACTGTTACGCGATTGAGGTGGAACGTAGGATTAGCACGCTGGCCGATCAGATGGACCCGAGGCAGTCGTGGTTGCTGTTGGCAAGGTCTAATTTTCACGCGGCCCGCATTCAATCCGTGCTAGATCGTGAGGGCCTTCCCTGGCGTCCGTCTCGGGGAAACGGCGGCTGGCAAGCGCCGTCCCGCAACGCCGCCCTGATGGCGTTATTGGCGCTTTCGAGGGGGCAACCCATCGATCACGCGGAATGGAAAGAGGTTGTTAAGCAGTTGCCATCGCGCTTCGATGGTGACCCGCTGCTTGTGCGGGGGACAAAGGAAAAATGGAAAAACAAAGCGCCGTCGGCGGAAAAGTATTGCTACGCTAAAGACTTGGAAGACTGGGGAGCAACGCGGGGATTGCGAGAACGACTGACGAACGGCCGATGGACGCAGTGGGTAAAGCACGCCGACCGGTTTGTGGCGGCGGAGCAGCGCTGGGGCTGGAAAGCGGCCACCGAGCCGGGGATACGCGTATCGACCATCCACAGCGCCAAGGGCGAGGAGGCGGACAACGTGGTGTTGCTGACTACGGCGAGTAAGGAGATCAGCCGAAACATGCTGCACCAAGATGGTGCAGATGAGGAGCGGCGGGTAAGCTACGTGGGCGCAACACGCGCTCGAGAGCGGCTGATTATTGTGCGAGAGAAAAGACAAAGACATGAGATACCTTTGTAATACGTGCAAAGCGGAAAAGTGTAAACTTTGGCGAGTTGCATATTGTTCGCATGTTGAATTGACATGCCTTAACTGTCTCAAAAAGACTGGACACTCTTGGGACGGAAAAAAATATCAAATATATGATCGCGATATCGAAGCAAGTAATTATGTCCCCGCTGTACCGGACCTGGACGGCGACTGGTGGGGATATACCTCTGTCCCGCCATGGTGGGTAGCGTGGTGGCGGGCATTGCCAGATTCTTCGGAAGACTGCACGATATGTCTTGGAAAAAAAGAAATCCAAGGACTGACCTGCTATACGTGTGCAGGGACAGGGTTGCGAGGAGTAGATTCGCCCCTGGACGATCGGGTGAGAGGCTGAAGCAAGTATACAAGTCAATTAGAGAATCCGTACTACCATTCCATGCAGATAAAAGAATCCACGTTAACGCGTAAGATTCTACGCGCTCTGCGGGAACGCGGGTGCGTAGCGTTCAAAATCCACGGTGGACCGATGCAGTCCGCCGGATGGCCGGACATATTGGCGTGGCGGGACGGCGTGGCCTACGCGTTCGAGGTCAAGCTGCCCGGAGGAAAAGCCACGTCCTTGCAAGAAAAACGTCTGGAAGATTTAAGAAAAGTAGGAGTCATCGCCGCTATAGTTGAAAGCGTAGAGGAGGTGCTATCATTATTACAACAAGCGAAAAATCCTGGGAGGAATTCGCACGTGTGTTCCTTGCCTACAAACGAGGAGACGACGGAGCAAAAGAAGACCTAGCAGCACTCATGATTCCTATCGTCGAAACGGCGACCGCCAGGAAATGCAGCGTAGGAATGGATCGCGAAGATTTTTTTCAGGAATTGTTTATAAAGCTGTGGCGGCTTGTTGACGAAAAGATTCCCCTCGACAAAGCACACACGGCGCTGGGATATTTGCTAAGCTGTGTCAACCACAAAACAATTGAAGTACATCGAGAAACCACGCCGGGAATTATACGCCGTCCTGGACGCAGTAAAAATAATTACTCAGAAGTTGTTTATGAGCTATTGCCTAATGAACCGGCTTGCAAAGAACACGGTTCGCGACGGGAATGGGAAGAGGCGTTTGAAGAATTAGTGCTGCACTGCGAGGACGAGCGCGCCGTCGTAATCCTGATTTACAATCTGGTGGGCGGTTACTCGCAGGAAGAAATTGGCGAACGGTTTGGAATCAAACAGTCTCGCACATCACAAATCGTTAAGGAGTTGTGTGAGGCGGCAAAAGAAAGGGGCGTTCGATGAACCGAAGCGAAGCGGCAATTAAACAAGAGCAACTGATTGAGGACAAGGTTGCTCGGCGTATTTGCGCTGAGGCCGGCGAAGAACTGCCAATGTACGACGGTACCAACACCGCTACCATAATGGCGGTGCAGATGATGCGCGACTTCAAAGCAGTGGCGGAAACCTCGCTGGCAGAAAACAAAGAAGCCCGCAAGTGTATTGAAAAACTCTACGGTATTTGCTGTTCGAGTGAAGACGACTTGGTGGCCGGGAATATCGGCGGATTCCAGGTGTTGCAAATATTCGCCAAAGAGATCAATTCGTTTTATGAGTCCATGCCGCACCTTCGAAAACCGGGAAGGTTAGGCGTCGAGTGAGAGCGAAACAATGACTGATTTTGATAAAGGGGTGCAGTTTCAATTTGCGTGCAGTGGTCTGTGGTATCAAAACCCGAACGCCGCAGGCGACATCAGCGAATACAAGCGTGCGGCTGCCGAGAATGAATAGTTGCATAAGTTAGTATGAGTACAGAAAACGCGACAAATGCCGATCCGGGTGAATACGAGTGCCCGCATTGCCATGAGAGGTATGTTGCATTGGACGACGATGCATACGCCGATGACGTGACGGATGAATGCGCGAGACAGTGCCAGAGATGCGGCAAGTGGTTTCAGGTCGTTTGTGCATTCGTGGAAATGTATTTGAAATCGTATCCCGCGCCGAAAGACGGTGAAGATCAATCGGCATAACGACCAAGCATAACTGGAAATATGCAGGATTGGCAAAAAGACGCTATACGCCTTTACTTCGGGCGTGAACCGCTGAACCAACTGTCGAGGCGCGTCGGGATGGAGGTCGACCAAGTGCGTGAGGCGGGCGAAGCGATGGGTATGCGCCTAACGTGTTTCGCCGCGCGAGACGATAATTTCATTCGTTTGCGCGAATACGAAACTTGCGCTCATCCCGAGTGCCGAGACAAAGTAAACTTGGTGGAGCGTATGTGCCGTTGGTGTCTTAAATGTTGGTTGCGGGAGAATCGACGATGAACAGCGTGAAAGAATTCCTCAAATTCATTTGTGATAATCACGAAATTGATGCGCCGCGGTTAATATTCGCGGATTGGCTAGAGGAAAGGGGCGATCCCCGCGCTAATCTCTTGAGAGAAGAATGCGATATTTTGATGGAATTTGAATCGTGGAATCATCATGAAGGACGCCAAAAATTGATTAAAAAACTTATTAAATTTCAAATAATTGGTTTGGCGGCAGATTCCGCGGAAAGTGTATTGCTAAATTGGGAAGTTCTGTATACCGAAGACAAACGACCGCACAAGTCAATTGAGGCTGCATGGAATGTTGTTTATTCCTCCGCCGCCGCCGATGCCGCCGCCTCCGCCCTGTCTCTTATACACATCTGACGCTGCCGACGAGCTTCTTGG